>NZ_QGGB01000007.1:300000-398890 GCF_003150675.1 Rhodohalobacter mucosus
GATTGGAAGGATTTCAGCATGGGGATCCAAATTATGGGTTAAATCCTGAGTGAGAGCGTCAGGTTCCTCGGAATTTTTTTTAAAATGCAGAAATAGGTCATAAATCAATCAATTCATGCATTTCAGGCGTTGTTCTAATGAATAAAACTGCCGGAACCAACAGGTCAATATCAGATGGATCCAACCGTTGGAAGATCTGTTTTGTTAAATCCATTATCTCAGATGATGCCTTTATGGCCCAGATGATTACGTTTTAGGGTAATACGGCACCGCTACCCAAAAAGTTATAAGGGCTTGTTACTTTCCAACTTCATTTATAGGCAAGCATCCGGGTGTACCTTTTAAATTTTCCCGAAAAGAGAGCCGGCCGCCAATCGAAAAAGGGTGCGTTATGGCGGCATTTATTACCTGATGGCAGTTCCGGTGTTGAAGATTGCACTAGGGCAGTTCGCAAATCCGTCACATTACTCTCTGAGATTGTTTCGAAGCTTGAAGGATTGAACATCAGAATCCTGATTATCATCAGGAATTTCAATTTCAGATGCAGATCTGCTCTTGCCTGAAGAACTCTCTTTACTCTTGCTAACCGAGGATTGTAAAACAAAATCAGAAAGCTGCCTTGCGGTCTCGGCCACTTCATTTTTGTGCTTCTTCAGAAATTGTTTTGTTAAAAATCGCACGATCGGATAACATCCCAAAGCAAGCAGTAGTCCCGCCGTTATTCCCGGCCACTCAATTCCCAAAACGCTGGAACTTGTTAATCCACCCAGAACGGCAAATACTACAGCTACCGGAACAAGCGGAATGAGGTAATTCAGGGAGTTTCCCCACTCCAGGCCCATGAATCGGCGTTTGCTTACCCGAATGCGAAAGCGATCACCCCGGCGCTGCATCAACACCCGGGTAGAGTACATTCCCGCTTCCGTTTTGTAGTCCCACTCCGTGGTGCTTGCCGTTTTTGTTACTTTTGCCTTACCCTCGTGCGTACCCCAGAGATTATCCCACCAGTTAAGCTCATCGGTGGTTCCATACATGTGGTTCAATTCTGTGACAAGCAAATCCACGGTTTCCCGCGAGGGCTGATAATCGAGCCAGACTTCGGATGAAATCTCTTCCCTGTTTACCCGTACACGCTCTTTTGGGTGCGTTTGCTCACTATCCAGTTCCAAGGCAGCTTTTACAATCAGCTCAGGGTCGAGCCCGGCTTCGGATGCAACGGCTTTCAATTCATCGATGGTCAGGCCGTTTCTGCCGCTATCCTTACCGGATACGGACCTTTCGGCTTCGAGTTCAGCAGCCCGTTTAATAAGCTTTTGAACTTCACCCTCATTAAAAATGCGGTCTGACATGCAGAAGTGCTGTTTATTAACCATTGAATCGGAATTCACAATATATGTAAACCAATGATATTTTACACTTTCAGGACACTTTTCCAGTATATATGTTTAGGAGCTTGTCTCATATTAACGTGAGTTTCCCGAGGGGATCCCTGCGGTGGAAGGGGGACACTCTTCAACAAACTCTTATATCGAACTGAGCTTATTCTAAAACAGGTACATTTGATAATAAATCACATACCCGCCCGCACCGATCAGAAGCCAGCCGGTAACCGTTTCCATATAGGGGAGAACCTTTCCGAGAAATTTCATCAGGAAATCCCTCGCCAGTACCGAGAGAAGGATCGCCCCGACCATCATCAGGCTCATGCCGCCGAAATAGGCCAGAAAATAGCCCGCGCCGGTAAATACGGAAGGCGCAGCCATCGCCTGGGTAGCCACCACCAGGAAAAGAGGGAAGAGGCAGCCCAATGAACCGATGGCATAGGCCGTACCGAAAAGAAAAGCTTCTTTCGATTCCGAACCTGCAGATGTTCGATTCACATTCAGGGTCATCGACACGCTCTTTCCGGCTGCCATCATTATTCCAAGTACAATGAGTATCCCGCCCATGCCCATGGTGATCCACTTCATATAGGCTTTCAATACCTGGGCTGCCAACAGAATGAAAACTCCTGCCAGGGCGTAAACAGCCAGAATGCCCAAAATGCTCAGAAAAGCGAGCTTTAGCCCGCGGATGAATCGTGATCTGCTGCCGGGTGCGTTATTTTCAGGCCGTGATATAAATGCTGTGATGTACGCCGGCAGGAGGGCAACTGCGCAGGGTGCCAGGAATGCCAGCACTCCCTGCATGAAGGAGAACGTGTAAAATTCCATTCTTTCAGTTCAGCAGCCCGGAGAAGAGCTCCCTGAACTCATCGGCGGTGAGGGCTTGTTTGGACTTTTTGAATGCAATGTTACCGTCAAGATTAACTCCCACTGTTGTTGCCTGACTTTCAACGCCGAAATCAATCATGATTTCGGGGCGACCTGCCGTACTTGGGAATAAAAAATCTTCATTTTCGGCCAGTTCACGCATTACATCTTCCGTGTCGGTAGGGTCAATACTGACCGCAACCAGCGTCAGGCGGTCTTCAAATTCCGGGTACACCTCTGAAAGCACCGGCCAGTTGCGCGCACAAACGGGACACCAGGACGCCGTAAAGTAAACGACAACCGGCTTCCCACTTTCAAGTGATTTTTGCAGGCTGATGGATTCGCCTTCAAGTGTTGTAACCTCAAAATCAGGTGCGGCCATAAGCGTGTTCTCGCTATGCGAAGCAGTCTCCGAGTCCGCCGCTTCAGACGTATCTGCGCCCGGCCGGCTGTCAATGTTGGAGCACGACACGAGTATGAAGGCAAATGCTGTGATTGTATGAATAAGAATAGAACTATAGTGCTTCATCGGGATGTAACTCCGTTAATTGCGTTGATTTTTAAATCCGTTTGTTTGATTAGGTAAAATCAAACTAACCTATTGGCGGATATGAAGTCTCCCGAATCTGTAACGAATTGGTAATCAGTTGAGAACTGTGGGCAGGATCATGTGTGGGTTGGCAGATGTACGGTAAATGTGGTGCCCTCATTTGTGATACTGCTCACCGAGATTTCCCCGCCATGGAGAGCAAAAATTTTGCGTGCAATGGCCAGTCCCAGTCCGGCGCCGCCCGTGTCGGAACGGCTCTTGTCGGCCTGGTAAAACCGGTCGAAAATGTGTGGCAGATCCGTCTCCGGAATGCCGGAACCCGTATCTGAAATCTCGAGCACTACGTCTTCGCCGTTCATGACAGAGGAGACCGTGACGGTACCGCCTTCCGGGGTATGTGTAATGGCGTTGTCGATCAGATTGGTGATGGCGCGGTTCAGCATGCTGATGTCGGCCTCAATAAGTACGTTTGGATAGTCGGGAAACACCGCTTCCAGACGAATGCCCTTGTTATCGGCCAGCGGTTTGAACTGCTGTACCAAATCCTGAACAAGCTCAGGCAGGGAAATGGGTTCTATGCTAAGGCGCACCTGCTCGGTATCGAGTTTGGTGAGCTCAAAGAGATCATCAATGAGCCTGTTCAGCTTTTGGGTGTTTCCCAATACGGTTTTCAGATAGCTGTGAAGATCGTCTCTGGACAATGATTCCCTTTTCATATCGATGGTTTCCAGGTATCCCTGAATGGATGCAAGCGGGCTGCGGAGGTCGTGAGAGACGTTTGCAATCAGCTCCCTGCGCATGCGATCCGACTTTTCGATCTCTTTCATATTGTCGACCAGGGTGTCGGCCATGCGGTTGAAGCAAACGGCCAGATCGGTCAGTTCATCGCTCCCTTCCGTTTCAATCCGCTCGGTAAGCTGTCCGCGCTCAAACTTTTTTACCGTTGTTTTCATTTTGTCGAGACGGCGTGAGATGCTTGAAAAAAGAAAGAGTCCGGTTGCAAGGCTGATAGCCAGAACAATTCCGATCACCCAAAGGGTGCCGCGGGTGATATAGCTTTCGGAAACCATTGCCGTTGCTTTGGTAAACTGATCACCTTCCAGAACCACATAGAGATAACACCCTTCGGATCCCATGATGCTGATATTGGCCGCGCTGAACGTTTTTCTCTTATCCGGATTCAGGGGGTCCTGCGCTACGATAGGAAGTGCCTTACCCTGAATAAATGCATCGAGCGGGCGCGTGTCGATCATGGAGTTTTCGAGCACCACCAGCTCGCGGCTGGCCGGTATCACGCTTTTTACCTTTCCTTCATAGTTGAGAAGGTAAAAATCGAACTGCGGGTTCTTGCCGCTGAGCTCGGTAAGCTTTTGTTCAATTTTCTGCTGATCGAATTCGTCGATCAGCATCGGCTGAAACTCTTTGGCAAGAAGCGGTGCCAGGTCTTTGTTTGTTGTCTGGATGGCCTCCTGCACCACATCGGATGAAGCTTTTGTTGTGATCAAAGCAACGGCAATGCCGAATACGATCAGGATGACTGAAAAAATGGCCGCTATTTTTAAATAAAATCTGTTCATCTGCCGTGGTATTGGATTTACACTTCTGCTTCTTCAAGGTCAGCGAACCGGTATCCGACCCCCCATACCGTACGGATATAGTGTGGATCTGAGGCATCGTCCTCAATCTTGCTGCGAAGCCGGTTGATATGAGAATTAACGGTATGGCTGTATCCCTCAAAACTGTACCCCCAGATTGTGTTGAGGAGTTCCTCACGGCTGTACGCTTTGCCCGGATTGGAGAAAAAAAGGTGCAGCAGATCATACTCTTTGCTGGTAAGCTCTATGGGCCGGCCGTTCAGGGTGACCTTGCGCTTGGATACATCCAGCATCAGTCCGTCAAACTTGTACACTGAATTCTCTCTGACAGAGCTGTCTAAGCCAACCTCCACACGACGAAAGATGGCTTTCACCCTTGCCAGCAGTTCCCGGATACTGAACGGCTTGGTCATATAGTCATCAGCGCCGATTTCAAGGCCCAATACTTTATCCACCTCTTCGGTTTTGGCGGTCAGCATCAGAATCGGAACCTGCTTGTTTTCACTTCGGATGGCTTTACAGACGTCAAACCCGTCCATTTCGGGCATCATTACATCCAGAATAACCAGGCCGGGCTGCTCCTGATGAAACGCCTCCATTGCTTTTTTTCCGTCAGTAGCGGTAATAACCTGATAACTCTGATCGGTGAGATTGATTTTAAGCAGGTTCAGAAGATCCCTGTTATCTTCAGCAATAAGAATCGTTTTACCGTTGTTGTCCATGGCTTCGATATTTAAATGACGTGAGAAACTCACGTTAAGTAACAAAAAATCCGTTAATCAGACGTTGAAATCATCACGCTTTCGTAACATGAGACCCGCCGCCCAGATGATACCACAAAGTCCGTGTGATTATTTCTCGATCCTGCCGTCCAGCATCCGGATCTGGCGATCGGTTTTTGAGGAATAGGTGTCGTCGTGTGTTACCATCAAAATGGTCTGATCAAAGGAGCGCGTCAGTTTTTTCAACATGTCGAAGACGATGGATGCATTTTCCGAATCCAGGTTGCCGGTGGGTTCATCACAAAAGATAATTCGGGGTTCGTTGATCAGTGCACGGGCAACGGAGACGCGCTGCTGCTGCCCGCCCGACATCAGATTTATCTTTTTACCTGCCTGATCAGCAATACCCAGAAGATCCAGCTTCTCCATCGCTTTTTCTTCCAGCTCTTCATGGGAAAGCTCCCCCAGCTTCAGCCCCGGGAGCATCACATTGTCGAGCGCAGTAAAGTCGGACAGGAGATAGTGAAACTGGAAAATAAAGCCGATGGACTTGTTGCGGAGGGTGGAGAGCTTGTGGTTGGTGAGTGTCTTCAGTTCCGTACCATCGATGTGCACGCTGCCCTCGTAGTCTCGGTCAAGCGATGAAAGTACATACAAAAGCGTCGATTTACCGCTGCCGGAGGGACCTATGATGGAGACGAATTCGCCCGATTCAATTGTCAGGTTGATATCTTTCAATACGTGAAATTCCACCGGTTCGCGGAAATATTTGTTTACATCTATGGCCTCTACGACGTTACTCACGGTCACTGGGTTCTGATGATCTCAATGGGATCGATTTTGGATGCTTTCAATGCCGGCAGGTAGCCCGCTATGGCTGTAGCCACCAGGCCGAAGGCGAATGCAAGCAGGTAAAATGCGGGATCAAAGTTGATGGTCAGGTATTCGGAGGTGACAAACCCTTCTATGTTGGCGGGAATGACCGATGTGACCCAGGAGATGATGAATCCCGTCACCAGGCCGACAAGACCTCCTGCAAAACCGATGAACAGGGCTTCCAGCAGAAAGATATTGCGAACATCTTTATCGGAGTACCCGATCGACTTCAGGATGGCGATATCGTTCATCTTCTCGTATATCATCATCGAGAGCACGTTGAAAATACCGAAACCGGACACCAGCAGGATGGAGATGATGACCAGGTAGGTCACGATATTCTGTATGCGGAAGACGCTGAAGATGCCTTCGTTCACCTCTTTCCAGTCTTCCGCGGTATATCCGAACCGCTTTTGAAATTCATCGGCAAGAACACCCGCACGGTCAATATCATGCAGTTTCAGGTTAATATCGGTGATGTAGTTGCCGGTCACGCTCATCAGTTTTTGCGCGTTTCGAATGCTGCTGTACGCGCGGGAGTTGTCCAGTTCGCGCAGGCCGGTTTCCAGAATTCCCACCACCTTCATTTGAAGGGTAATGCCCCCGGGTGAAACCACGGATAGATTATCATTGAGTTCTGCTCCGAGCGACTCTGCCAGTCCCGAACCCATAATCACTCCGTTGGGCACGGTCTCCATCCGGATGATGGAACCAGCGGTCAGATCCTCCTCGAGGCTGAAGAGGCGGTTCTCCCTGCGAATATTCACTCCGTTGATGATGCCGGATACGTCGGCAATGCCCAGCTTGAAAATGGCCTGTGTGCTGAGCCCGGGCGATACGCCGGAAACCTCCGGGTACTCCTCCAGAATATCCACGATCTGCATGCCGCGTTTCAGTTTCGGGAGTTGATCCTTGCTGCGGATATTGGAGACCGATACCCAGGTATCGTCTCCCGTATACAAATCGTTAAGCAGCGGGTCCGATTTCAGGTTTGTGTCACGGTAGATGTGAATATGAGCCGTTGAATCAATTGTTTTCTCAATAAAAAAGTCCTGAAGCCCTGTAATCACGCCTGCCTGGAAAATAAACACGGTGATACCGAAGGTAACTCCCAGCATGGAGACCAGTGTCTGGCGCTTTCGGCCCGTCAGGTGGGTCAGCACAATTTTTAATATGGGAAATCGGCTCATGGTTCCGGTTTTAATACGATGTCTCCTTCTTCAAGTCCGTCTGTGATCTCCACATAGCTCAGGTCGCGGATTCCCGTTTCTACGGTTTTACGGGATCCGTCTTCCAGGATCACCTCATTCGATTCACTCACATAGAGCACGGGCAGCACCAGCACACCCTCTTTTTCGCGAATCACGATGTTGGCTTCAAGCGACATCCCGGGATAGAGCCGATGGTCTTCGGGGTCAATGGAAGCGACGACCCTGGCTGTCCGCTCAACGGGGTCGATTCGCGGATAGATCCTCATAATCTTTCCTTCCAGAACGGAATCTTCCAAAGCATCCAGCTCAAAAAAGACGGACTGGCCCTCTTCAATCAGCGTGATGTCCGTCTCGTCCACGTCCAGTTCGGCTTCAAACCGGCCGGATGCGCCGATCTCCATAATGGGCTGATTTGGGGAAATCAGCTCTCCCTTATTCGGATGGATGTCATAGACGGTACCCTCAATGACGGAGAGCAGCGTGTAATCACCCGTCCTGCTCTGTTGCGCCAGATAGCTGTTTCGAGCATTTTCAAGCTCAATCCGGAGGCGGTCGCGGGTTTCCCGCAGGTTGCTCTTTGCAATCTCGTAGCTGCTGAGTGATGTGCGGTACTGCAGGCGTGCGCGGTCATAAGCCTGACGTGAACCGATATCGTCATCCTGCAGCCGTCCGAAACGTGCAAAATCGAGAGAATCCTGACTGAAGACAGCATATGCTTTATCCACCTGCTCCCGAAGCCGGTTCAGAATATCCGAATCGGGTGCAGCATGTTTCCGCGCCAGCTCCAGCTGATTTTCTGCAATCTCCAGGCTGCGTTCGCTCGGCTCGTTTTCAATTCGCAGAAGCGGTGTTCCCATTTCCACGTCACGGCCGACCTCTACCAGGATCTCCGACAGCACGCCGGAAACCTTGCTGTTTACACGGTAGTAATTTTCCGGAAGCACCTGTCCCGATGCGTAAACACCCTGGACAAGGTCCTTTGTCTCCACCCGGGCTTCTTCACGATCCGAACACCCCGCGATTCCCAAAAGCAGAAACAAAAGTATAAAAAGGCTGATTTTCGTTGCTCTCATCGATTATCCCATTTTTTGCACATACACTCAATGTAAGAAAAGCAGAGTGATCCTGAAGAATAAGTCCGTTAGAAAAGGTGACCCAAGAAAAAAAGGAGGGTTTACACTGCCCATAAAGTTGGATAATGTATTTGAGCACTACTGCAACATTCTTTAGTGAATGAACCAAATTTGTCCAGCAGTGATAAAAGACTTGACTTTCAAAAAAAAAAAAAAATGTTATTTCTAACTCAACACAAACATAATACTTAGAGTTATGAAAATAATTGCAAAGTCTTTAGCTGTTGCGTTAATTCTGATATTAACCACATTGAACCTAAATTTTGTTTATCAACTCAACCCATTTGATCTTCAATTTGGAGTTGAAATAAGTGATATTCAAGCATCTTCCACACTGGAGCATGACCATATAATGGAAGAAGAGATTTGCTGGGTTACCGGAGAAGAAATTGATATCTGCAGATATAGTCCTAATATGATCTGCGATGTACCGGCTCAGGACACATGCAGTGATTCAAATCCGGGTGAAAATTAATGATAATCAATAACCCTCGAACCAAATTCGGGGGTCTATTAATATCCAAAATGAAATATTACTTATTGATCTTACTGTTAATTACCGGATGTACAAATAGATCTTCTGACAGATCTATAAACAGACCAGGAGATATTCAGGAAATTTTTATTGATGTTGATCAAGCCGAACCCATATATATGTCTGATTTTTTTTCAGGTATAACATATATCCCACTGAAAAACCCTGGCAAGAGTCCTATGGGTATTATTACTAAAATAATGCCTCAAGGCAATATGATAGCGCTCTACGACCGAACAAAAAAAAGCGTATGGATTTACAAGGAAGGAGGTGCTTTTATTGGAGAGGTTAAGATTCCTGAAGGAAAAGGACCAGGTGAGCTTGAACATATATCAGATGTTTATTTTGATGAAGATTTCAAAATTCATGTCCTGGGTGCATTTAAAATTATGACCCTGAACATGAATGGAAATTTGATAGCGGAGTCATCAATGGACCTCTTTGCCAGGTATTTTACCTACGATGTAAATTCAAATAGGTATTATGGATTTGGAAGTGGAAATTCAAATGTGCGCATTCCGGATGAATTTAAAGGATTTGATCTGTTCAAATTCGATGATACCGGTGTTATTGAAAAAAGCTTTATTCCGATAGAAAAGAATAAGCAGGGGATATCCTATGGTATCCCCAACTACTTTCCCACATTCAACGGGGAGTACTATTTTTTCAAGCATCTTCATGATACCGTTTATAAAATCGAAGGTGATGAAGTTCAACCTGCCTATGCTCTTGATTTTGGGGATTATGCATTGCCGGATGAAGTGTTTGAAAGAAGGAAGGATTATGGAAATGAAATTTGGCAATGGACCGAATTTTGGGATAATGAGATAGAACCTTATGATTACATTGTATATAAGACAAACTTTGAAATCACTGAGAAATATATTCATATGAGAGTTGGGAATAACGACTCAAAGTATATGATACTTTATCATAAGGATAAGAAAGAGACATATGTTGGAGAAGATAGGTTTATAAATGATATCGATTTTGGTCCTAGCCCATTTATTTTTATGAGCTCTGATAAACATTTGTATTCCTATGTGAATGCAAATGACTTTTTAAGGCATATGAATTCAGTATATGAAAGTAATCGGGAAAGATATTCCAGTAATAGGATGATTGAATTAAGACGGTTAGCGAATTCAATGAGTGAAAACAGCAATCCGGTTTTAATGAGACTGGAATTTAAATAGAATTCCCGGTTCAATTCATGTCAGAGAAATTTCACTGAGCAGATAGCGCCATCACACTCCTGTACCGGTTGTACCTGGAAATCACCCGGTCTACATATTGTACGGTTTCCCTGCCGCGGACGTATCCGTGCTCGGCGCGTTCGAAATGCCGTCTTTCCATCAGCATCAACAGGGCATTGGCCGTGGACGGCCAGTCGTTGGGATTGCGGTTTTGCTCCATCACCAGCCGGCGGGCATCCACCAAGTGGCCGATGCCTGCATTGTAGGTGGCCAGCGCAAATTTCACCTGGTCCAGGCTGTCGAGGTAGGCGTAGTGGTTCAGGTGGCTCTTCAGAATGGCCGCTCCCTCACGGATATTGGTTTCCGGGTCGTACAGTGTGGGGTAGTCATTTTCAGAGTAACGGGGAAGGATCTGCATCAGTCCCACGGCGCCCGCAAAGCTTTTGGAACCCGGGTTAAAAGAAGACTCCTGTGCAATCACAGCCGTGAGCAGCAGCGGATCGATACCGATGGAGTCGGCTGCCGACTGTACAAGACCGGAGTACGGAGAAAAAAGCATGCCTCTCTCTATAGCTGCAGTCGTCGTGTCATAGTAGGCGGAGAGCTGCGGGCTCTCCTCAAAGTAGTGCCTCTTCAGAATATTCAGAAATGCGGAACTGTATCCCGCCTCTCCGGTGTCGGAAATCCGAAAATGTTTCTGCAGATAACGGCTCAGTTCCTGTTCAAGTTCCGGTGCATTCGGCCGGACCGCCCACGCGATAGAGTCACTTTCTGCAATCACAGGGCCCCTGGACAGACCCGGATGAAGCCCGGCTGCTTTTTGGAAGGAGTAGCTGTTTGAAACGGCAGCCAGTGCGCGTCCGTCGGCCAGCATGCGGTAGATCATATCCTGGTCTGCATTGCCGGAAAGGGGATCCAGATTCAGGCTGATTCCGTTTCCCCGGATCTTTTCCAGATGGTAAGCGGCATCGCTGCCGGACAGCACGGTAATTGGAATGCCTTCTTCAGCCAGTGCAGCCAGAGAATCCGGTTGCTCCTCCAGGTGCGGAGAGTAGACCAGAAAGCGGTCGGTCAGAAGATACGGGTGTGTGAAAATTGCACCGTTGGTCCGGTGCGGAGAAGCGGCCAGTCCCATGGCAATCACGTCACCCTGTCCGCTCTTGAGAATAGTTATGGGGTCATCATCCTGACTCATAATCTCAACTTCAAGCAGCAAATTGTGTTCGCGAGCAAAGGCGTGAAGCAGTTCAAATTCGAAGCCCGCGTCCATTCCCCGGTTGAGAAAGTAGGTATCCGGGCCGTAGCGGGTAATCATACGCAGCACACCGCTATTGGAGATCTCCGGAAAGTCGCGCTGAACGGTAGCAGCCGGCATGGCTTTTTCGGCCTGCATCTGCTCTATAAATTGATCGACGTCCTCGAAAGTGATGCAGGAGGGGAATATCAGTGCGCAAAAGCAGACCGCCATTGCTGCAGGAAGACCCGTTCTGACATTGAAAGGGGGTGTTTTCATCAGATTCCGCTATTTATGAGAACATTCCGGTACGAAAATGACCGGTTCAGGCTAAAAGGAAGTGGGCGGATGGGGTTTGTGACAGGATTTAATGTTTGTAAAGTGTTTTTTAGCTATCAGCTATCAGCTATCAGCTATCAGCTGTCAGTGGTCAGTTGTTGGTTGTTTGTGGTTTTGAGAATTGGATAGAGATAAGAAATTTATTTTTGGTGCTTGGTGCTTGGTGCTTGGTGCTTGCAATCTATACGCAATAAAATTTACCTTCAAGACTCAAGACTCAAGACTCAAGACTCAAGACTCAAGACTCAAGACTCAAGACTCAAGACTCAAGACTCAAGACTCAAGTCACTCTTCCAAACCGGTCGAGTCGGGCTCCAAATCCGTTAATATCCGCTTATCGGCAAATATCTGAACCACCCCGTTTTTTCCTTTTTCACCATAGGCCTCAATCGCGGCTTCTTTATGCAGGATAACAATCGAGTCGATATAAGCCGGTTTCATGCGTTGAAGCGGGGATTCGGTGATAATCTCTCCGTTGATAACCCATAATGGCTGGCTCTCGTAGTTGATTCCGGGGCTGCGCTTGTCAAGTGTAACGGTGAAACCCTCCAATTGTTCACCCGAAATACTGGTGACATCGGAGCAGGAGGGAAGTACCAGGAGGGAACCGAGGATGATAATCAGGTTAGATATTGCGATTGGTGCAGAATGATTTAACATCAGTTCAGGTATATTGTGATTGAATTACGCCCTTATAATTCAGGAGTTGCCAAACAGATTCGGTAATTACAACAAGGTATGCAACTGATAATGCTTGCTGTGCCCGGAATCCATCTGACTTACCGTATTAGTGATGATGAACTCTCTCGCCATAACGGACGTGCTCCGACAAGTTGACTGAAAACCTTTTTCGGTAATCCGAGGGGTTCAGTCCGGTGATTCGCCTGAACAGCTTGCGGAAGAAACCGATATCTTCGTAGCCGACTTCAAGGCATACCTGCCGAACGGATTTCAGGTCATTTTCAAGCAGGTGCCTGGCCGCGTTGATACGAACTCTCTGTACATAGACGATGGGTGTTACCCCGGTAGCCTTTTTGAACCGGCGCATAAAGGTGCGTGGACTCATACAGGCTCTTTCAGCGAGCTTGTTAACGGTGATTGGCCGGCTGAAATGTTTGAACAGCCACTCCTGCAGGCTTCGGATTTGCTTGTCATCATGATGAATCTTCGGTGTTTCCGGTGAGTAACCGGCTTGCCATACCCTCGGGGTTCTCACAAGCAGCGCTTTAGCGGTCTTCATTGCCGACTGATGACCGCAATATTTTTCAATCAGGTAGAGACATAAATCTACCCCGCTGTATACGCCGCCGCTGCAGAAAACCCCATCAGATTCCGTGACATATCGCTCTGGCTGCCAGTCAACCTCCGGATACCGTTCCCTGCAGTCATCCGAAAGTGCCCAGTGGGTGGTGGCAGGTCGGCCGTCCAGTATCCCTGCCTCTGCAAGCTGCACAACGCCCGAACAGATGCCTGCGATTGCAGTGCCATGATCATAGGCCCTGCGCAGGAAGGAGGGAAGACCTTGATTTCGCCTGCATTCAACGTCCAGGTCTCCTCCTCCCGCGGAAACCACCAACAGGTCGGCCGCCTGAATTTCATCAATGGAACCATCCGGATAAAGCGAAAGTGCCGACAGGGTTTGAACTCTTTTGCCGCTCAGGGATGCTGTTTTTACATCAAACATTCGTTCACCTTCCAATCCCTGAAGAGTTTGATAAAGGTATCCCGCGCTGCCCAGTATCTCTACCGGCGTTACAGCCGTGGATGGCGTTCCTCCTTCAAGAAAAATAACGGTGACATCAATCGTTTCCATAGATGGCAAGATTCCCCCGTTCCTCTGTCGCTATAGCCTCTTCAAAAAATGTCGATATGAAGTCATATTCATACCGTGCACTTGACGCAAACATTAGAAATAATAATAAAACAAAAGGTTAGGTTATGCCAAAATATGTCATTAAACGGTCCATACCGGGTATAGGCAAGATGTCTGATGATGAGCAGAGAAAAGTTGCAGAACAGTCAAACCGCGTACTGAACAGTCTTGGACCCGATATCCAGTGGCTGCACAGTTATGTGAGGGAAGAAGGCACGCACTGTGTCTATATCGCCAAAAACGAAGAGATCATACATAAACACGCCGAAATCAGCGGGGCCTCCGTGTTGGAAATTACCAGGGTGGAGACGATCATCGACCCCACTACCGCAGAAGGTTAGGAAAACATTGTTTCAAAGGCTGATATTTTATCTGCCCAACCGGATTCCGACTCTTACGGCCGGAGCACCCGATATGTTCGAACGTGACTGTATTCGGGCAAAAAAAGCATTGAGTCCCACGTTCAGTTGCAAAACGTCTGAGAACTTGTAGCGGATACCCATTTCAGGCCTGAACCCGATTAAAAAACCACCGGTAATGGCTGTACCGAATTCGGCCTCTGTGTAGTTTGTTGAACCCAGACCTACCGTTCCTCCGCCAAACCATGAAAGTTGATTAGAGAACTGAGAACTGTATTGCAGCCTTGGACCCGCATACCATAATGAAGAAACACTCTCCTCAAAATTGGCCGAGGATCTGTTGACACTGTTGACTAAAAAGTGAGCGGCTGCGCCGTACGAAAACCCTCCTGCAAGCTGTCTTCCGGCCTCAACCCCGATGAAGCTTGCGTTACCGCCAAACATTCGGGTTAGCTGGTATTCCGGCTCAAAGTAATTGTAGGAGGATGACTGGCTCAGGGCGTAATCCGGCATGCAAACTGCAAGAATGAATGCGAAACATGAAACAATGAGTGTTTTCAAACCTGATTACAATAATCTTTTCTTAGGACCCGCTTTTATTACCATTCCACAGGAAACCCTGTTTTTTAATGCGTTACATAGTAACTCAAATCCAGGTGACAGGCAAAAAAGTGCATATCTTGGCCTTTTCAACGGTTAATCTGCCTCCACCGGCAATTGCAGCGTATTGTCACGTCGTACCGGATCGGGACGGGTTCCGTAGGGATCGATCGAAGCGTAGCGGGGCAGTGAGTTCACCTTCAGCGTAATCTGCTGACTGCCGGACCGGATCTCCAACGGATTGAGCCAGAGAATTTGATCACCTGACGCTCTGGAAGGGTGTTCGCTGAACAGCGCGATCGGTACGGGTTCATTCATTGAACCCGGCGACTCCACTCCGTCAACCGATTCCAGTTTTTCCGCTTCGATAGTGAGGGTGATGTCATAGGAACCGTCCGGGAGGCGATCATACTCTGCTCCTGTCACCGATAAATCATAGGTTATAATCTTTTTGAACCAATCGTCGATCAGACTGTGATTCTCTTCCGGAGTGACCCGGTATAGTTCATCCAGAAAATCGGGAGCAGTGACGGTGGGATCGGTTTCGTCTTTATGACGTTCGACCAGCGTTCTGAGCACCCCGTTAAGTCTGGTTTCGCCAATCAGCTCTTTCAGAGCCATCATCACAAAATAGCTTTTGCCGTACAGCATGTAGCCCTCGCCCTGTTCCAGGTAGAGCGGTTGCTCCGGTGTGGATGCGTATGATCTGCCGGTGAAATAGCGATGGCCTGCCGATTCACCCAGCTGATAAAGAGACGGCATGCCGTAATGTTTTTCCATTACGACGCCTTCGGTGTATTTGGCGAATCCTTCCACGAAAATGGATCCACCGCTGATATTCTGGGTTGCCAGCAAATGACCCCACCATTGATGTGCCACCTCATGTATTGTGCGTTTCGCCACCAGACTGAACGCCTCCGGATCCCGTTCGTCTACCAGATAAAGGCGGTCTTCGGTCATGCTGATGGTACCCGCGGGAGCATACCCGCCGAACCGCCAAACCGAGGGCACCTGCACGATGCGAAGATGATCATGCCGGTACTCTCCAAACTCCCGAAGGGCATAGTCAAGAGTGTGACGTGCACTCTCACTGATGGTACACATATTGTAGTCATGCCCGGGGTGGGTGTAGTATTCCATTCGGATGCCCCCATAGAATTCCATATCCACGTCATAGGCTGCCGATTGGTAGGTGATGGCGGGCATGACCGGAACGTCAGCCTTGTACCTGTAATAATTTCTACCGTTCTCGGTCCACTCCTCTTCCAGGCTGCCGACAGAGATGCCGCGCTGCGAAGCGGGAACGGAGAGTGTTGTCTCAAACTGTACCCGGCCGAACCCGGATTCAGGAACGTCAAAGTCGGCATCAGAAGGGATCTCCTCGATGCGATCAGGCAGGCCGCGTTTGCGGCGCTCGGATCTGTCCCTGATCTCCCGGCTGTCGGCGTAACCCAGGAATGGACTGAAATCGGCCAAATGCACCAGGCTTCCGTTATCTACAAGGTCATGTCCGGAAAAAAGGCCCAGGTGTGTACCGTCGGCGGTATAGCTGAATGCAACGGTATCGCCGGGCATGACAGGCGAGTGAAATTCGTATTCAAAAGTTCCGAGAGCGGCGTCCTGTCCGGTGAGAGCAGCGCCTTCGAGCCGGACATCCGAAGTCGGCTTTTTCTCTGTGATGAGCACGCGTTCAACCGGCATTTCACTCTTGTTGATGAGGAGA
Source organism: Rhodohalobacter mucosus (assembly GCF_003150675.1). Classification (NCBI taxonomy): domain Bacteria; kingdom Pseudomonadati; phylum Balneolota; class Balneolia; order Balneolales; family Balneolaceae; genus Rhodohalobacter; species Rhodohalobacter mucosus. The sequence continues at coordinate 316,199 of NZ_QGGB01000007.1, forward strand.
TACCGGGCATCCACCCGATAGCTTCGGTCAACAGGATAAAGATCCATATCGGTTGTGATCGATACAGGAAAGAGCTGCCCCAACGATTCATACGGCTTGTACTTTTTTTCGTACTCTGCAAGCAGGTCAAGTCGTTTGGCGGTTGACAGGTAATCCACCTCAATATTTGTTTTGTAGAGGATCATCGAGGATGTGCCAAGAAAGGCCAAAATCAGCACAATCAGGATGATTGCGTGTTGGGCCGGCCAGCCGGTTACAATCTGTCTGACGCGATCCATGAATCGTTCCTCCACACCCCGGCGCCATCCGCGGAAGGCAAGAAGTGACAGGATGCAGCCCAATATCATCCAGTGTCCGGAAAGCAGATAAAATGCGTAAGCATTGTTATCAACTCCCGTCATGCCGGAGAAGGTGACATCGGGCATGGCTCCGATTCTCAAGAGAGGATGTTCAATCCCCAGGGTTCCGGACAGATTTGTGCCAAATGCAGCGGCCAGAAGTCCCGTGACGGCTATGGCCAGGTATTTGTTCGGCAAGAGAGATTGTAAGAACAGTGCGAGCAGGATATAGAAAAGAAGAGGGACCCCCTGGAAATAATAGAGGGCAAGATAGACGCCCGTATGGATCTGCGGGGCACCCAGCACCAATTGGAAAGCAATGGCAATCACGATCTCAAGGGTAATAAGGAGTATCGGAATGCAGATGAGTACAGATACCTTCGACAGAAAGAAACCGGTGTTTGAGAAAGGGGTGGCATCCAGAATTTGGTGCATGTTAATGTTCCGTTCTTTCCACACCCACTCGCCGCTGAAAAAGATGATCAGCAGAAAGCCGAACAGGAATATGGCCATATTGTTCAGATCGGCCAGTACGGAAGTTAGCGGGTACAGGCTTTCAGAGTAGCTGCCGCCTTCCACCAGTGTGGAGTAAAATTCAGACCCCATTACAAATGCGGTACAGGCCAGTATTATCTGAAAGGGCAGACTTTTCAGCAGCTGTTTTACTCCCAGTCTGCTTTGTGCAAAAAAGCCTGCCCAAAGGGCCCTTTTTGTTTTTAAAACAACGCTCCGCGGTTCATAGGTACTTTTCGATGCCGGAGCGTCGTCGGCTAAAGCTGAAGTTTTCTGATTTCTCTCCTGAAGGGTGCGAAATGAGAAGAGACGGTAGGTGATTCCGAGCAGGACAAATGAAATTGAAATCCAGAGGGTGCGGTTAAGCAGGAAGTACCCCTCCATGGAAACCCATACCGAGTTTTTTTGGACAGGGGTGAGGTACCGGCTCTGTTCCATAAAAGCGGATATGCCAAAAGGATCTCCCAGTGCTGCAGCCGTCAGGTCTTTGGAATGTGCAGGAGCGGAACCGGCCAGTATGGGTGATTCAAAATAGAACGAGCAGACAAAATAGAGCACATACACGAGCACGGCCGATGCATAGATCGCCATCCGGTTTTTGGAGAGCAGGCCCACAGAAAAGATCAGGACGGTGCAGATAAATACATTCGGCACCACAAAAACCAGCCAGTTCCAGGCATAGAGCATCCCGCTGAAAGGGGCCATCCGGCCGGGATCATGATCGAAAAGGTGGGCTCCCGTCATCATTCCGAGCACGAGCGGACTCACGGCAATCAGGCTGAAGAGAAAGCCCCCGGAAAACCTGCTGATGAAAAAGTGATGCTTGCGAATTCCGGAACTGAATACAATCTCCTCAAACGTGTGGGTGCGGTCGCGCAGTACACCGCTGATTACAAAAAACATGATGGCGAATACAGCCCCCAGTGTAAAAATGGAGGTATAGTAACTGATTTGGTACGGTGCGTTGTAGTTGATCAGGTCCGGTGCAAACCCCTGTCCGCCTATTTGAAGCCCCGTGACAAAGAAAAGCAGAATGGCTGCAAACAGCGCCCACTGTTTTCTTTGATAGAGCCATTCGAATGAGAATAACGAGATAATCATAGTACAGGATTTTCATTTGCGGGTTGCTTTGATGAGGTCACGGAGAAGTAGAAATCCTCAAGCGTGGGATCCACCTCCTTAAATCCGCCCCCGGGGGAGGATTCCGCCTTCACGTGAACCTGTTTCTTTCCGGCTACCAGCCGGGTGGATATCACATGATGCTCCCTGAGAAGGCGGGTCAGTTCATCGTTGGTTACGGTTTTGCTCCAGATCGTGCCTTTAAGCGTGCCAACCAGATCGGAAGGTGTGCCGTGTTCGATAATTCGTCCCCGGCTCATCACTGCCATTCGGGTGCAGAGATTATAGATGTCGGCCACGATGTGGGTGGAGAGGATCACGATCTGTTTCTCACCGATGCTGCTGAGCAGGTTCAGAAACCTGTGCCGCTCTTCGGGATCAAGCCCGGCAGTGGGTTCATCCACAATGATGATCCGCGGCGACCCCAACAGGGCCTGCGCAATCCCGAAACGCCGGCGCATTCCGCCCGAAAAGGTGTGCACATGCTTTTTGCGGTGTTCCCACAGATTGGTCTGTTCCAGCAGGCTTTCCACCTGCAGGCTCCGGGATGCTTTGTCCGTCAGCCCCTTCAGCACTCCGATGTGGTGTAGCAGTTCCTCGGCTGACACACCCGGATAGACCCCGAACTCCTGCGGCAGGTATCCCAGGCAGGAGCGTACGGAGTTGGGGTGTTTCCCAATATCGTCGCCGTTAAAGAAAATTCTGCCTGAAGTAGGTGTCTGCAGCGTGGCGATGGTCCGCATCAGGGAGGATTTACCGGCCCCGTTCGCTCCCAGCAAGCCAAACATGCCATTCGACAGGGTGAGGCTGATGTCATCCAGAGCCTTCACGCCGTTGGAGTAGGTTTTGGAAATATTTTGAATCTGCAATGTATTTTTCATGGCCCGGATTGATTGATTACTTGAAAGTTTTGACCCCAACTTACGCGGACGATACCGGCTTGTTTAAGGAATTGGACGAACAACAGGTTTTTGAATGCAGATCAAGTCAAATCCATCATCAAGGCAAATGGTGCGGAAAATGGGCTGATCCAAAAGGAAAATGATACTGTTCGTCATTGAACCGGGAATGAGTGTGCGAATTCCTCTATTTTGAGGCCATGAAAAGCACCCTTTTCAGATACCGGGCCTTTCCTGTGGGTTTTGCGGTCACGTACCTGCTGATTCTCTTTATGGAGTATATCGGCCTCATCCGGATACCGCCCGATAGCTGGATCTCCAATTTCCTTGGATTTTTCTTCTATGCGTTCTTTATCTCCCTTGCCATGCACAAGTACCTGCAGAAAGGCGGAACTCTGCTCAGAGTAGGCGCCGGTCTGCTGATCCTGGTGATCGTTATCTTTACTACCGGTTACTATACCGGCCACCTGCGTGACAATCCGCTGGTGATACTGCTTCTGGTCTTTTTCTGGCTGATGCTCTTCTACTTCATACTGCCGGACTTTTTCAGAAAGTACAGTATCCTGATCCTGATCTTGTATTGTGGGTCCGCGATCTTTTTTCTCTACGCGAGGCTATTTACCGGGAGTTTTGAAATCTATGAGAGCGAGTACAAAATGTGGGCGCTGACGCTCTTCGTACTGCCTGTTCCCATTTTAGTGATCCTCTGGATCTATGAGCAATGGAAGTGGTTCCGAACGCTTAAGGCTGAGAAATCAAAGGCGGAACTGGCATTACTGAGAAGCCAGGTAAATCCGCATTTTTTCTTCAACACTCTGAACAACCTCTATTCCCTGGTGGTGCAAAAGTCGGATAAAGCGCCTGATGTGATCCTGAAATTATCGGATATGATGCGCTACACAATTTATGAAGGAGACAAGGAAAGTGTGAGGCTGGAGGATGAAATCGGCTATCTTCAACAATATATTGACTTGCACAAAATTCGCTATAACAAAAAAGTGGATGTCCGTTTTAATGCACCGGATGCGGCTGATACTTTTGTGGCACCGCTGCTGTTTATTGTGCTCCTTGAAAATGCGTTCAAACACGGGGTGGAAACGATGCGCGAAGGGGCGTACATCCACATCACACTGGAGAACGAAGGCGGCAACGTGCGTTTTGAGATTCGTAACAATTTTAATGAATTCACTGTAGAAGAAACAAGCGGGATTGGTCTGGAGAACCTGAAGAAACGCCTGAGACTCCTCTATCCCGGCCGGCACTCACTGGATATTGTGAAGGAGAATAATAACTTCACGGTCACGCTTGAACTGAATACCCTATGATCCGATGTATCCTTGTTGATGATGAACCGCTGGCTCACGAGCTGCTGAATACGTACTGCGACCGCCTGCCGCATTTGGAGGTAGTGGCTGACTGCTATGATGCCATGGAAGCCCTGGAGTGGCTGAGTTCCAACCGTGCAGACCTGATGTTTCTGGATCTGAACATGCCAAAGCTTAAAGGGTTTGATTTTTTACGGACCCTTCAGAATCCGCCTAAGGTGATTGTCACAACTGCCTATAATGAGCACGCTTTGGAAGGTTTTGAACTGGCTGTGGCCGACTACCTGGTAAAGCCCTTCAGTTTTGAGCGATTCCTTAAGGCGGTGAACCGGGCGGTTTCAGCTGTGCCTGATCCGCGTCCGGTCGTGAATGATAATCATGAATCTGGACCGAACACGGGTTTCTTTATAAAGGGGGATAACGGGTATTACCGGATTGATATGCGAGAGCTTTTATATGTGGAAGCCAGTGGCAATTACTGTAAAGTGAATCTCACGGATGGACAGATCGTAGTGCATGAAAAAATCTCGGATCTGGAGGAGCAGCTGCCGGCGGACCGTTTTATCCGGATCCACCGGTCATTCATCGTTGCACTCGATAAGATCAAAACCCTGCACAGTGACACGGTCACCGTTGGTGAGACGGAGATCTCGATCGGCCAAACCTACAGCAAGGCAGTAAGGGACGTGATTTTGAAGAGGGAATAGATAATTCAGTGAATTAATTGTGCGAACCATTTTTCCATGGTTCCCGTAATATGCGTTGATAGGTCTGTCTGATTTGACTATTTAGAATCAATACCCAACAAATCCTACCCAAATGACCACACGAAACTCGTTTCTGATAATCTTTATCGGCCTGCTAATTGCGGGCACGGCTTGTACTAATCAAAGCCAATGGTCCGGCCTTGAACGGGAAATCGATGAATTGATCCCTTCAGCCGTCAACGATACGACACCCGGACTGATCATTGGTGTGGTACAAAATGGGGAGATCATCTTTCAAAAAGGGTACGGACTTGCCAATCTGAACTACAGCATCCCCAATGATCCGGAAATGGTCTACAACATCGGTTCGGTGGCCAAACAATTTTTGGGGTATGCCTTTGCCATGCAGCACGATGCCGGAACGCTGAATATTGATGATCCGGTCAGTGATTATTTAGATGACTGGCCTGAATTTGAGGAGACAGTGACGATTCGGCATCTTCTGAATCATAGCAGCGGGTACCGTGAGGCGTACACCATGTCGAGCCTCGCGGGGAGAGAGATCGGGGTGGATCGTATGGCGGCTTCTGAAGCGATGGAGGTGGTTAGGAGGCAGCCGGTACTGGAGTTTTCGCCCGACTCAAGGTATACCTACAACAGCACGGCATGGGTAATTCTGTCCGAAATCTTTAAAGAAGCGACGGGAATACATGCAGCAGCATGGGTTGAGGAAAATATCCTGGACGCACTCAGAATGAACGACACGCAGATTGAAACACACGTGGGTCAGGTGATTGAGAACGCAGCCGAGTCATACTCCTTCAGTGATGAGACCGGTTACACCAATGAGAAGAGCAATCGTGCCATTTTTGGCGCAGCCGACGTTTTCATGAATGTGCCGGATGCGGCAAAGTGGATCAACAATATGAAAACCGGCGAACTCGGCGGGCAGGAGGTGCTCGACCTGTTCCTGGAACCTAACGAACTCACCAACGGCATCAACTCGGGTTATGCCATGGGGATTGGCGTGGGTGAGTACAGAGGACTCAGGCGCTATCGCCATACCGGCGGACACGCCGCCTTCGGAACCCAGCTGAGCTACTATCCCGATTATGACCTGGGAATTTTTATCGTCTCAAATTACAGCCGCGGCTGGCTGCCGTCGGAAGATATAGCAGAATTGATCCTGGGAGATCAGATGGATCCGGAAGCCAGCTACGAGGAAGAACGGATTGCACTAAGCGATGACCTGCAGGCAGCTCTTCCCGGAAGGTACATTAATGAAGACCGCAACGACATGGTGGAATTGCAGGTGGACGAAGGGAAATTGCTGGCGGACGGAAGAACGGAAATGATTCCCATAGGTGGCGGCATGTTTCGTGTGAATGGCAGCACGAACCGCTATGACATTGAAGCCGGTAATGAAGGTACCGGACCTTCTCGGATTATCGCCAGCGGAACCAACGGCATAAGAATCTTTACGAAGGTGGATGCCTGGGAGCCGGTTGAAAACGAACTCAGAATGTATTCAGGCGAATACAGGAGCGATGAGATTGATTCCATCATGCGCCTCAGCGTGAATGAAGAAGGCTCGCTGCAGGTGAATCATCGCTGGCTGGGAACGGCGCCTTTGCGTCCTCTGGCAAGAGATATTTTCCAGGCCGGTAACGGCATGATGCTCGAGTTTGATCGCGATAGTTCCGGCAGGGTGACCGGATTTTATATTAACTCCGGCCGGACCCTGGATGTGTGGTTTGAACGGGAATAGGCTGGTTCGCTGTTTCGGTACGCTCGACTATTGCCTTTTCAGAATACTCACAATACGATCATACAGGATCTCCGAGAGCGACCAGTTATATCCTTCAAAATCCGTTGTGTTCGTGAACTGAATGACAACCGTATCGATATCCCGGTGGTATTTGGCAATGCTCTGATAGCCGGGGATGAGTCCGGTGTGATCATAAGCATAGATCGATGAATAGATCTCCTGCTCACCTTCTTCAAACAGTGAACCGTCGTTAAGTGCTCTCAGGAAGATGCCCACATCCTCTGCCGTGGCAATCATGGAGCCGTAATCGGCTGTTTTGATATCCTCCTCAACCCCCACGTAATACCCGCTCATCAATCTGTTGATATCCACCTCTTGGAGTGAGCCAAAAGTATTGTTTAGTCCCAGCGGGTTCAGAATCTCTTCTTTGATAAACTGAAATTTGCTCATTCCCGTCACCTGCTCAATGAGTTCGGTGAGAATAACATAGTTGGTGTTCGAATAGGAATAGTCTGTGTCGGGCTCAAAATCTGCGGGCAGGTCCAGTACCCGTTCAAGGGCTTCCTCGTTGGTTTCAGGCGGGTCTGTCCAGAAATTTGGCGTATCCGTTACATTGGGAATGCCGCTGCGGTGCTGCACCAGCATTCGCAATGTGATAACATCGGCATTTTCAATTCTTCCCTGAAGTCCCGGAAAGGTTTCGGCGACGGTATCGTCCAGAGAGAGACGGTTATCATGGATCAGCTTGGTGATCGCAACGGCGTCATACAGCTTCCGGATACTGGCAATTTTGAAAAGGGCCTGCGGATCGGCGGGAATCATCTGTTCGCTGTTGTGCCAGCCGGCGGCATACGATGCGGGTTCTTTTCCGCCCTGATTCACATAGACGATGATTCCGTCAAAACCAAGATCCGTCGCATTTTCGACCTGTTCCTGAACCGTATCGGGCAGTGGCGTGATCCAGGCCCATAGCAGGGTCCAGGGTACGAAGTAGAGGGAAATGATGGTACCAAGAGCGAGTGCTGCTCTGATACTATTTTTAATGTTTTTCTTATCAGACATCAAAAGACTAAGCCCCCCTGCTCACTCGTTCTCTGGTTCGGTTTAGGATTCATTATTTCCCTGATTATCCTGTTCAATGATCCGGTAGACCCGGCGAAGAGTTGTGACAGGATTTAATCCTTTTAAAGTGTTTCTTTTGCTATCAGCTATCAGCTATCAGCTATCAGCTGTCAGTTGTTAGTTGTCAGTGGTTGGTGGTTTGTGATTCACGGTCAACACATCTACGTTTTTACGAATATATGTGTTTCAATATTTCCGTTTACGGTTGCAGTTCATGATCTGTGCAAGCACCTTGTACCGGTCATTCGGTCATTCGGTCATTCGGTCATTCGGTCATTCGATCGTTCGGATCCTCTGTTCTTCCGTTCTTACACTTCACCTTTTGCCTTGAATGACCTGACCAGCTGTCCCCAAATAAACGGAATGAGACTCATCCCCAGCAGCAGATACCAGCCGGTTTTGCCGGGATCGGCTGTCTGAAGTACATCCGACAGTACGGGCAGATAAACGGTGGCCAGGAGCAGGAATATGCAGACAACAATGGCACCGGCCACATAGGGGTTTCGTACGATCTCATTGGAAAAAAATGTAGACTGCGGACTCCTCAGGTTGTAGGTGAACCACAGTTTACTGAAGCCCAGTGTGAGAAAGGATATGGTTACAGCCTGATCGGTTTCGAATCCAAATTGATAGATGGCTACTGTGAGCGCTGCCAACACGGATGCGGAGATGATCAGCGACCAGCCGCCGATTGCTTGCCAGTGATCGGCAGTCAGTACCGGCTCATTTTTGGGGCGCGGTTTCTCTTCCATTATGTGTTCCTCACCCTTGCCAAATCCCAGCGCCAGTGCGGGCAATACATCGGTTACCACATTCAGATAGAGTATCTGAAGGGGGAGGAGCGGCAGCGGGAAGAAGTAAAAACCTCCGATTACCGTAGCGATGGTTACGGCAAGTACCTCGGCTACATTGGTGCAGAGCATAAACATCACCGATTTGCGGATATTCCCAAAGATCACCCGTCCGTATTTAACCGCGGAAACAATCGATTTGAATGCATCGTCGAGCAGCACCATGTCCGCAATCTGCCTGGCGGCATCGGTGCCCCGCTGCCCCATTGCAACCCCGATATCGGCTTTTTTCAGTGCGGGGGCATCATTAATTCCATCGCCGATCATCGCAACCGTATAACCGTTTTTCTGCATCAGGGTGATCAGCTGAAGCTTCTGCTCGGGGCTCACCCTTGCAAAGATATCCGTCTCAAGGATTTTTTTCTTCTCCTCATCGTTCAGCTCTTCCGGAGCCCTAAAGTCCTCACTATGGATATAGTCGGGGTTTTCTTCTTCCGCAATGCCGGTTTCAAATGCGATCGCCGATGCGGTCGGACCCTGGTCGCCCGTAACCATAATCACACGAATTCCGGCTGAATGACACTGTTCAATGGCATTTTTCACATCGCTCCGGGCAGGATCGAGCAAGCCTGCAAGACCCAGAAACCGTAACTCCTTGTAGGGCTCTTCATCTTTATCGCTGAGGTATTTATCTGCCACCGCCAAAAGCCTTAACCCCTTTTTTGCAAGCTCTTCTGACCTTTTCAGCCACTGTTCAGTCTCTTCCTCTGTCAGCTCCGCTTCAGAATCATCCTCTCTGAAACGTACAGTGCAGGCCCGCAATACTTTCTCGGGAGCCCCTTTTACGGCTGCATAATAACGGTCTTCCGATTCATGGATGGTTGCCATCATCATGGTGTCGGAGTCGAATGCGATTTCCCGGACTTCCGGATACTCCGATAGCAATTCCTGGCGGTTCATGCCAAACCTGAGTCCGGCCCGTAAAAGCGCTGTTTCGGTGGGATCGCCCTGTTCGTCCTCGGCAATCAGGTCGTTATCGACGTCTGTGACGGATGCATTATTGCACAGAACAGTGGTTTTAAGCAGCTGATTGAGGGCGGGTGATTTGATTTCCGGGTCTGACGGTCTTTCGGATTTTTCCTCTTCATAGTCATCATCGTCTTTAAGGCGAAACTCTTCTTCATCGGCAGTATGTACCGCCCGTACCGTCATTCTGTTTTCAGTAAGGGTGCCTGTTTTATCGGTAAAAATGACGCCGGTAGCCCCGAGTGTTTCCACAGCCTGCAGTTTGTTGATCAGTACATTCTTTTTTGCCATGATGTACATGCCGCGGGCAAGGGCAATGGTTGCCACAATCGGCAGACCCTCGGGTATGGCCGCAACGCCCAGCGCGATGGCTGTTTCAACCATTTCCATCGTATCCCGGCCTACCATCAAACCGGTTACTGCAATCAGAATGGCAATGGAAATGGTTATCCATGCCAGCCGCCGGCCCAGCTGATCCAGCTTTTTCTGGAGCGGTGTTGTGTCTTTCTCAGCCTCTTCCGCGAGATCGGAAATGTGGCCCAGTTCGGTATTCATGCCCGTTCCGGTTACAACGCCTTTCGCAGAACCATCCGTAACCACGGTTCCCTTGAACAGCATGGATGTTCGGTCGGACAGTGCGGTCTCTTCTCCCGTTGCATCGGGTGATTTTAAGACGGGCACCGATTCTCCGGTGAGTGCAGACTCGTTTACCCTCACATTGTTGGCCTCCAAGATGCGTACATCGGCAGGAATCAGGTCTCCGCTTTCTATGATAATAATGTCACCCGGAACCAGGAATCTGGAATCTATCTCTTTTTCTTCTCCATCACGCCTCACCCTGATTTTGTCCACGTTCATTTCATGCAGCGCTTCCATCGAACGAACAGCTTTCCACTCCGTATAGAAACCGATAATGGTATTTACAATGATGACGGCGCTGATTGCGATTCCCTCGGTCCAGTGGCGAAATGAAAAAGCAGCGATAGCTGCAAGGAGAAGAACGAGGATCACTACGCTGAGAAACTGCTCCAGAAGGATTTTCCAGGGGTTTTTCTTCTTTCTCTCCCTTAGCCGGTTTTCACCGTATTTTTCACTTCTCTTCTTTGATTCCTTGTCAGTTAACCCCGATTCCTCAGATGTTTCAAAATGCCTGAGAACCTCTTCCGGCGTTGAAGCATGAAAATGAAGATTGTCATGGTTTTGACTGTTCATGGATAGGCCTTTGATCTTTCATCGTAAGTAAATGATCTGTCTGAAAACACAAAAAGCAGGTATGCTGCTTTTTATTTTTGTTTTTTCAGTCTGATGATTCATTATCGGGGCTTCAGCCTTAACAGGCTCTATGGAAAATTCGATGCTTTTAGCCCGATATGCAAATTTATTACCAACAGGATAGATCGCATACGCATGCCGGAAAAATGCATTCTGAAGTTTGAACCTCATTTTTAACATCAAATGTGTTTATTAAAGTCTCTTTTTAGTATCCTTGTGGGTGTTTAAGCATAAACCGGAACCATTTCCTGCTGCCTCAAACCGATATTCTGTGAATCGTATTTTTTCCGCGCTTTTATTACCCATCGTGATTCTTGCCTCGTACCTGGCATTTGCAAGTCCGGGTACCGAACCGCCGGCAAACGATCCCGAATCGGATGAGTGGGTGATGGATGATGAGCTGGCCGCATACCTAAACCAGTTTGAAAAGGATTTTAAAGAGGGGCTGGATGGCAAACGCATACCGGGGGCAGCGGTAGCGATTGTGAAAGACGGCCGCGTGGTGTTTCAAAAGGGATTTGGGGTGAAGGATACCGGATCGGAGGAACCGGTAAACGAGCATACCGTCTTCCGGCTGGGCAGCGTTTCCAAGGGCTTTGCATCGGTACTGACGGGTGTACTGGTGGAAGAGGGGCTGGTAGACTGGGATGATTCCGTATCGGATTATCTGGATGAATTCAGGCTGAACGACCCGGAGCAGACCGAGCGCGTTCAGGTCCGCCATCTGCTGTCTCATACCTCCGGACTGCCGCGCCATGCCTATACCAACCTTGTGGAAGACGGACTGTCGCTCGAGCGCATTATTCCCCGGTTCGAGTCGGTTCCGTTAATTTCAAGGGAGGGCGAACAAATTGCTTACCAGAATGCAGCCTACTCAACGATTGAGAAAGTCCTGGAAGGACAAACCGGATCGGATTTTAACACGCTGCTGGAGCAAAAGCTGTTTGGTCCCTTAGGGATGGATTTTGCATCGGCTACCCGGGAAGGCATTCAGTCTTCGGAGAACCGCACACTGCCGCACATATACCACTCCCGCAGACGCGGATACGTGCCAGTCTCAATCACCGGAAAATATTATAACGCGGTTTCATCAGGAGGCATCAACGCGTCCGCCTCCGATATGGGCAAATGGATGCTACTGTTAACCGGGAATGCTCCCGATGTGATTTCTAATGAGACGCTTGATGAAATATTTAATCCGCTGGCCGATATCAACAACCGGCGGTTCAGCAGGCATTGGAACGGTGTGAACCGGTCGCACTACGCAATGGGCTGGAGAGTTCTGGATAACCATGGACAGAAAGTGGTTTACCACGGCGGATACGTAAACGGGTACCGCAGTGAAATTGCATTCGCGCCCGCGGATGGGGTGGGGATCTGCATCCTGATTAATACCAGTTCCAGCTATCCGCTGGAGGTGATTCCGGACTTTTTTAATTATTTCAGGAATGAAGATATTCCTGATTACCGAAAGGGACAGGCCGGTTAGATCTCAGGGCAGAAATCTGCCGGATTGAACGTCAGGCAGAAGAGAATTCGCAAACCAAAGGCTGGGCATGCAACTGTTTATCAATAAAAATTGCTTAAGCAAAATAAAGGTACTGTTCATTTTCGTTTACTTATCTCCTTTAACTCTGTTTGCCCAGTTCAATGAAAGTGATACTCTCAGGACCAAAGCCAGCCTCTCCCTGACAGGGTTTTTCCAGGAGGGAAATGTGGAAACCTTAATTTTCAGGGCACAATCGGATTTCAGTTTTCATCCGTGGAAAAGCACCGTTTTTAAGACAAGCAACTCGTATGTGTACCAGGAGTTTGGTAATCAAAAAGCGGATGAAGATATCCTGAGCCGAAATTTTCTCTATATCAAGGAGGAGAATAGAATACATCCGCTGGTGCTGGGATTTGTAAGCACCAACTTTCGAAGGAAAATCAATCTCAGATATCTGCTGGGTGCAGGGTTGACATTCGGGGTCCTGAAAAGAGAACACCAATGGCTTGAGTTTTCAATATCCAGCGAGATAGAGCGGACGGAATTTGCTACAGCCGATTTCAACCGGCCACAGTATTACGGTGATAAAACACTGAGAACGATCCGGGGTACTTTATGGATCAGCGGGAAACATCACGTGGTACGCGACAGGTTAATACTTAATCATCAAAGCTATATCCAGCCCTCCCTTGAGAAAAGAAACAACTTTCGCTGGAGAACAGATATTGGATTGGAGTTTCCCGTATGGGAATTTTTGAATTTAACTGTGAACTATCTGCAGTCTTTCGAGAGTATCGTTGTTGCAAATGAAAAACAACAGGACAGATTTTTAACCTTTGGTTTTACACTGAAAAGTTATTGAATAGAGAACTGACCGGGATTGAGCCACGAGACGGGATTCTGAACAATTTTTCGATTTGTATCCGGGAATTCTGAAGTTTCCTGCATAGAAATCCTTACAAGGATGGTCTATGATCTTTCTCTTGTAGGTTTTTAATGATCTTACCGATGATTCGGGGCTAAAATCACAGGCGAAAAGATTCTCAGGCGGATACATCCGGTGCAAGACGGGAAAGAATCGATGGTGCATCAAGATCGACTTGTTAAATAATATCTCACCGGTATGATTTTACAGAAAAGTCTTGCAGCATGTTGCATGCAGCTTATGGCCAGCAATATGAGCGCTCGTCACTCCACCGGTTTTACTTTGTATCGTTTCTGAATCGTCCCGCCGGGTGACGCAACCACGTCAAGGAGTTCGAGCTTCTGCTCCACAGTTTCGTTGCCAAACAACGGGATGCCGTTGCCCAGCAGGATTGGTATTTCGGTGATGGTCAGTTCATGAATCAATCCTGCATCCAGAAATCGCTGAATGGTGATTCCGCCGTCAATATAGAGATGCTTTTTTCCCTCTTCCGAAAGCATCGCCGTGATTGCATCCGGGGACCCGGACTTGAACCGCACCCTGGCCTTGCCGGCAAGTGTTTCGGGCAATCTCAGATCGCGTGTGGTCAGTACAATGACTTCCGTATACCCGTAATGCCACTCATCAAAAGAGAGTACCTTTTCGAAGGTATGCCTTCCCATCACGATGGCATCCACGGTGGAGATAAAATCATTGTACGTCAGGCCGAGACGGGCTGCATCCTGGTATTCCGGCCGGGTCAGCCATTCAATATTCCCGTCGGTTTTGGCGATAAAACCGTCTGTGCTGGTGGCTATGTAAACGGAGCATTTCATGGGCGGTTGAGTAGGTTGCCAGATAATGACCTTCAGGATAAGCGGTGCGATGCACTCAAAATTAATTTGGCTATCCTTCTTTTCTTTTCCGGATTATTCGGGTTTAGAATATTCAATGAGCTCCTCTACATAATTAAAATCCCCTTGAGACTGAGTCAGTTTAATAAAGGTTTTTACCGCCGGAGCATACAGCCAAATTTCCTCTTCATCTGCATTATAGCCTCGTGAATTCGTAGTATTACCGGAGTATTTAATGGTATAAGCCATGAAAGTTCCGGCTTCTACCGTTTCCTCCTGATAGGATAACACCTCCGCAATTTGATTTTGTGTTCCGGTAGTACCATCCTGACTGGTCCAGTTGTTTTCGTATCTCCATGTTTTACCAACTTCCAATGGCCAGTCGTACTTAGGCGTTTCACTTACATCCGGTTTTACGATATCAGCGAGGGGAATGGTGTCATTGCCTACGGTCATTCCCAATCCTTCATTCATTTGTACGATCATTCGTGTGTCGGTGCCATCCGAACGGACTTCTCCTTCCGTAGTTACACCCCTATATTTCCAAACCCATTTTTCTCCAACTTGATAATCAGCTAAGGTGGGTTGTTGGGTAAGGTCAGGTTTTTTTGGGCTGGCGCAAGCACCTAATATAATCAAGGATAAGAGTGCTATAAGTTGAGTTTTCATCTTTGGTTTATTTGATAATGATTTAAGTGTTGAATTCAAGGTTGTTTATATTTTTTAATCAGATATGTCAAAGGGAAACACGTATGATAACATTGCCTCGCTTATGCCCGAGTTCAACATAATCGTGGGCCTCGGCCATTTTTTCTAATGGGTAGACTCGATCAATGACCGGTTTGATTTTCCCTGCTGCGAGGTAGTTTTTCAATTGTATAAAAGCACTTCTTGGGGTTTTGGGTACGCCGGTATCAATGGATATGTATTTACCATTTACAGTTAACGCCTTTTTGCTTATTTCTTTAAGTAGTGAAGACTTTGAGTTTCCGACTGCGTCTATTACATATGTATAAGTTGATAACTGTTTTTCAGCGCCTTGCAGGGTGTAATCAATCACCCGATCACTACCCAGCGATTTGACCAGGTCAACGTTTTTGCCGCTGCAAACAGCGGTTACCTTTGCGCCGGCAATTTTGGCTAATTGCACCGCCATTGTCCCAATACTGCCTGAAGCCCCGTAGATCAGGACTTCATCACCTTTCTGAATGGAGGTTTTGCTTAGCAGATGCATAGCCAGTAAGCCGCCATAGGGAGTCGCGGCAGCCTCATTATGACTGATGTTGGCCGGTTTCAGGGCGATACTCCAGTCTTCGGGCAGACATATATACTCTGCATAAGACCCAAAACGGTGATTTGTAGCCGAAACAGAACCGTAGGCAAATACTTCTTCACCAATCTGAAAGGAGGTTGCGTTTTCGCCCTTCGCTACCACCACTCCGGATGATACCATCCCCAAAATGGGGTTGCGTGGTTTCCCAAAACCGAAGACGATTTGGAGTATAAATTTTGGAATAAGCGGCTCATCCAATCTTCGTATCAGTACATCACTGGCGGTGACTGATGTAGCTTTTATTTCTATCAGCACCTCATTGTTTTTCGGGTTTGGCTTTTCAACATCTGCCAACACCAGGTTTTCAGAACCTCCGTATTTCAAACATTTAATCGCTTTCATCATTTTTTGTTTTATCGAGCCAGTTTAGAATATGCTGAGTTGTCTTTTCGGGTGCTTCCTGTTGAATCCAGTGTCCACAATCAATACTTACTTCTTCCACATTGGGCACGAAATCTGATAGTCTTTCAGATTTTGGAATCATATCCCGATCCCCATAGATCATGAGTGTGGGTTGTTGAATGACCGGATCTACGTCCGCTAAGACACGCCAGTTGCGATCGAGGTTTCTGTACCAGTTTATGCTACTGGTAAACCCGGTTGACTGAAAAGAAGAAACAAAAACGGCTAATTCCCGGTCACTCATAATCGGTTCCCCTTGTGGCTCGTATGCCCTGGCAAGATTGATCATCAACATTCCAGGCTCAGGCGGAGACGGAGGAACATTTTTTCGGAAAAGATTACGCATAAAACGGGATACATTCTCATCCAGAATTGCATCGGCTACACCCGGCTGTCTGTTGAAGTGAACAAAATAGTTGTCACTCCCCATATATTTTTCCATAAGCTCAATCCAGGGAATTTCACCTCTCTCCTGATACGGTAAAGCCAGGTTTATAATTTATTTACCCGTTCCGGATGTAGCTGTGCCAGGCTCCAAACGACATTTGCTCCCCAGTCATGACCTACAAAGGTGGCATCCTCATATCCATAATGATCAAGCAATCCGATCAGATCATCGGTCAGGTGTACAATATCATAATCGGTAACTTCTGCCGGACGTGAAGAGTACCCATAACCTCTCTGATTTGGTGCGATCACATGATAGCCTGCATTAACTAAAGAAGGAATCTGATGCCGCCAGGTAAAGGCGTGTTCGGGCCAGCCATGACAGAGAACAATCGGTTTTCCTGCATTTTGCTCACCTGCTTCAAAGACTTCCAGTTTGATGCCATTTACATGAATAATACGTGGCTTTGGGAATCCTTTAGTACTTGACAGTGATTTCATAACTCATATTGATTTTTGGTTATCGTGACTCGTTAAGAGTATGGTGAGCCGATTACATGAAAAACCAAGTCGAATACAATATGCGACAGTATCGCTACCAACAGACCTCGTTTCCAGAATATCCAGCCAAATGTTGAACCCGTGATTAAATTTCCAATCATTGTTACGGAAATTGTAAAAGGGGTCAGATCTACAAAATTATTGGATAATGGAAGATGCATCAGGCCAAAAAACAGGGCTGAAATAATGATGGCTGCCCAAACCGTTCCATTACCTGGGTTATCTGCACTTTTAAATGAATGGATTACTGTCACTATAAACGACATTAACCCCAATCTAAACATGATTTCTTCAGTAATGCCGGCAGAGAACGCCACGATTAAATAATACATTTTGGATGGACGCGGTAGCTTATTTGGAACAGGATAAACTTCGCTTTGAATTTCAAACAATACCAAAAGTATTAAAGCAATTATTACAGACAGGAAAATACTCGACAGGATAGCCTTTCTGTCAATTATCTCACTCATCGGTTTATTCGAGAAGTACCTGGCAATAAGCGGGGCTCCCAAATTGGCATTTGACGAAACCCATAGACCGATGAACACAAGTATAGATCCAAGGATGAGACCACTGATACCAATTGTTAATAACTCGCTAAAAATAGATTCATTTAAGGTGATGTCCTTCTTACCGGCTTCAATAGCTAAGTTTTTTACCTCTCTGCTGAATGGCAGATTAATTATCGCGCCAAAAATAAATAGGAGAAGAACCGTGAAGGACACCTTCCATCGGTACTTTTTCTTTTCATCTTGGTTCTGAACAACTGATGAGGCAAACATGCTTATTATCCGGGACATGATTTTTTCATTGAATAGTAATGGCTGAAATTTGTGCCGCCTTTGCTTGGTTCATAATTTCTTTTTCAATCACCTTATTCTGGGCTCTGTTTTGCACATGTTTAGAATGTTCTAAAAGGCTGCTTTCATTGAGTGAAGGGAATATTTTCTTCGCTCTTTTCAACATTTTCTGCCCGGGAAATAAAATGTCATGTTTGGCGGCGAAAATGGTGATAGGGGTATTTATTGCCTGAGCTTTTTTGGTGTCGATTACCGGAACCGGAGTAAAGTCCATTTTAAATTCTAAAAAGACTTTAGAAAGAAATTCGATAGCAAATTCATCCCGGTCAGTGAACAGGTGGGACAGAAACTTCTCAACATACTTTACTTTTTTAGTCTTCATGTACCTCTTCATCGGGATGAACACTTTGAAAATGGCTTTCAATGGATTTCCATTTACGATATAAGCCGGTGCTGATAAGTACACTTCTTTGATCCTGGTCTCATCATTTTCCAGTGTTTTCAGAATGATCAATCCGCCAAAAGAGAATCCTGCCATCGTTACGGACTCAATCTTCAGGTCAGTGATGATTTCATTCATCCATTTTCCATAGGAATCATCTTTCATACTCAGGCGAGTCTCGGCACTTTTATTGGGTTGAGCCAATACATCAATAGCATAAACTCTATACTCTTTATGCAGATTAGCATAGGTCTCAAGTGCAATAGGTGCACACCCATTAGAACCATGAACAAGTATGACCGGCGGATTCGCAGGATCTCCCGCAGCTATGATATGGGTGTGTCCAAAACTGGTTTGTACCGTTATGTATTCATAGTCAATGTTTAGACTTTCCAGTTTTGCATCGTATAGCTGGAGAATTTCACTCTTTCCCTGTTCGGATTTAAATAATGAGCTCATATTTTTGAGATGTTTAACTATGATTCACTATTCTGATTTGTTGCGACATCTTTTTGTTTTCCATATCCGATAAAAGCACCGATAGCAATCCCGACAGATATTCCAATACCAGGGTTTTCTATACCAATTCCTATTGCTGCGCCGATGGCTGTTCCAATTGCCATTCCTGCGGCTATATAATTTGTCTGCTTATTTTTCTTCATCTTGCTGGATTTATTAAGATTACAGAATTGGATTTAAAACTACATACCCTTTTTTGCGGCCTGTATCCACGTATTTATAAGCCTGTGCAAACTGCTCCAGCGGATACGTTCGGCAGAGAATTCCTCTCAGCTTTCCGGCTTCAATGATCTCAAGAAGCATGTGCAATAAACGCCTGGTTTCCTTTACCGGCAAAGCTCCGTTTGCTGAGAACTTTGCTTTCGTCTTTCCTGATACGCAAGTCACCAGCATATATCTGTGTAACCATACTTCAGAAATTAATCCCAACGTAAATATTGGGCTCAAAGAGGAAGTAATTTCTCCATTTGTCATCCAGTGCTTTAAATTCATCCGGTGTGTTGGTATCGAATACCCAGAATTGGGAATGGACCTGTGGTTCGATGAAGAATCGTTTTTTCTTACCAAGTGAAATATGATAGCCGAGATGGAAGGAATTATACAGCTTAAAGCCATTAGCGATTTTATTATTGTCTAAATCCAGATAGGTTTTATACTGCGGCAAGACTTCAACCGACGTAAACAGACCTTTCCATAACATGCGCTGATAAGACATACCTATTCCTGTATGTCGCACATAGCCGGGGTAGAATTCGCTTTTAGTGTCTAATTTATCCAAAAGTCCGTCCCACCATACAATGCCCATAGGTTGAAATAACCGCCACGTAGCCAGCTTCAACCCAATAATGTTCTTATCATCTACATTGCGCTTGATATGAAATTCGATGTGCTGTGTATGCATCCTGTCATTCCATGAGTCCATCGCCAGCTGAGGTAAAATGATTACGGGTAAGCTGACACTGTATTTTTGGGCTACGTCAGTTTCTTTACCCAAAGGAGAGATTTCTTGAGCAAAAGCGCTAAATGAGGCTAGAGTAAAAACAATTAATATCAGGTATTTCATGGTTCTGAATTTTTATGATCAAAGATCGGTTTGATGTTTGTCGATAAATTCAGTCTTAAAAAACCACTTTATCGAATCGACAGATCAATGATCGTAAGAAATAGCAGGGCAAACGTCCTGATATGAAATTGCGGACGTATTGGTGAGATTTAGGACTTTTGGGGGTGTATGGAGAAAAATTAAACCAATGGTTGCATTTTTTCACTTGTCCCCGAACCGGAGCTCTGTTCCCGGATGCTCAATTGAGGCTGTGCATCATTTTCAATGTCTGTTGCTTGATTCCCATGATTTTATATCTTCGTCCTTTATAAATGAATAACGGCTAGCACTCAAACACCTTTATATTTTTGATTGATAACACATCCATAGCTATTCTGCCTTTTCTGAACCCCAGTTCAGATCCCGGAAATGAATATTTCAGTTATGGCATCATCGATTCAGCATGAGTACCCAGAAAACGGATGAAAACTTGTCCGTAGTCATACGGCCTTGCGCAATAGCTGCACAGGCGTGAATGCTGAATTAGCAATTAACGAAAGTAGAAACTCAAACCCGAGAGAGGCAAAGACTTGACGAGGCGTGTCCGCTTAATGCGCTGGTTATGCGGCACAAGGTTTTTATTTAGTGTCGAAGACGAAATGACTAAGAAATAACTGAGCAAAGAGTGATCCTTCAACTTTTGCTTCATTTAGTGGATTACCCCACCATATTCCTTCACTGTTTGCCAGCAAAATTAGCGTCAGATTTCTTTCAGGTACTTTCAAATAAAGAGCAGAAAATCCGGCTTTTTCATCCCAGCCAGAATGCCAGATCAGTTTTTCACCTTTGTAATATTGAACATACCAGCCAAAAGCATAGGGAAGATTAGACCCATCTGGAGCTACGGCGGGAGTGAATAGCTTTTCCATTACTTGGTCTGAAGCAAGTGTACCGTTATCAAGGGCAATGTCATATTTGGCAAGGTCATTGACTGTTGAAACGATACCCGCGCCTCCTGCAAAATGTCGTTCGAGGTGCTTTTTTCGACTATAACCTCCCTCTGTATATTCAAATCCCTGTGCCATATCAAAAAATACCAATGCCTTTTCGCGCTGCCACATGCCGGCCATCGTCCGATCCATTCCGGCAGGACCAAGAATGTTCTCCTGAGTCAATTGTGCCATGGTATTATGACGGCCTTCAGCGGTTGAAATAGGGTTGCTGTAAACATATTCAATGTATCGCGAAAGCCGGGAATACATGATGGGATTGTATAAAAACTCGGTTCCCGGTTCTCCATTGACGGTGTGGTTAAGGACGTTTCGGATGGTGATTGGCTTATCACAGTGAAGATTCTGGCCAAAAATAATGTTGGAATTTGAAAGCCAACCGCAAAAATTTTCCCAGCCAGGCATATCGTTGATCTTACTGTTTAGGTCAATTTTGCTTTGTTCTTCGAGCTGAAGAAATAGTAGTCCCAGAAATGTTTTTGTTACCGATGCAATCCAGAATGGAGTATCAGGCGTTACGGCTTTAAATGTGGCGCCATCACCGGTATCAAAATGGGAGCTTCCATAACTTTTTGACCATGCGAGCTCCTGATCTGTTACCACGGCAGCAGCAAGTCCGGGAATATGATTCGCTTTTCGCAATGAATCTAATTCTACAGAGAATGTCTTAAACAGCTGCTCAGTATCTTTTTGTTGACTAACA
The DNA here is from genome assembly GCF_003150675.1 of Rhodohalobacter mucosus. Classification (NCBI taxonomy): domain Bacteria; kingdom Pseudomonadati; phylum Balneolota; class Balneolia; order Balneolales; family Balneolaceae; genus Rhodohalobacter; species Rhodohalobacter mucosus. The sequence goes on from NZ_QGGB01000007.1 coordinate 337,525, forward strand.
TTTTGAGAAATTGCTACGTATGGAAAGGATAAAAGTACCGCTAAAATTATATATCGCAAGGGGGGGTAATTGCTTGTTTGAAATTCTGTGTACTAAACGAAGAGTTGAAGGTTTAGTTGCAGTTTTTATAGTGCCGGATAACGGTATATTATGCCTGTCTCATTCTACGAGTTCAACTTTGAGCTTTTTCCCAAATGCCTGGGCATATTTTTCAAGAGTTGATAGCCGAATATCTTCGGCATGGTTCTCGATTCGTGAGATGGCGGTTTTTTTCGTGTTTAATTGTTTGGCGAGTTCATCCTGCGTCAGTCCCGCTTCTTCACGGGCTTGCTTCAGTAGCACACCAATTTTAAAACTTCGGAATCCTTCATCATACCCCTCGGCAAATTCAGGGTCACGTTTCTTTCTGTCGCTGATATATGCTTGAAGATCACTCATTGTTTACCTCCTTTTCGGGACAGATAATCAGCTTTACGCTGCTCTGCCAGTTTAATTTCCTTTTTTGGTGTTTTCTGTGATTTTTTGGGAAAACCATTTGTAAGGATGATAAACTCATCCCCATCAATAAAACCAAGAATCCTGAAACTGTTCGATCCGATTCTTGCTCGAACCTCCCAGATGTCATCTGTGCTTTTCAATTTCTTAAAGTAATGAACAGGGACCTGATCCAGTCTTTCAACCAATTCAAGAACCCAAACAACCTTTTGGGCATGTTTCGAACTCAAAGAATCTAAAAACTCTTTGACCGGGACTTTGCCAGATGCAGTTTTATAGAACTTGATTTCTTTCACAGACTAAATGTTAACATTAATGTTAACTTAATCAAGTAGGTTTCTATTGTAGAAGTGAGGAGGCATAACATGTATTTATTTACAGCATCCGAGTTGCCGGATATATTTTATAATAGGTTTCAGGTGCTAACAAAGCAATAAAAAACATCATTATGTCCGGATATAATTTATCAGGTCGTAATGAATGTCCGGATAAAGCGCCGAATAAATTTTATTTTTTTATGTGGCTTTATGATGCGTTCTATGGAGCATGAATGTGCCGCTATAAAATGCACGCTACAAAGATCCGCTAATAGCAGAAAAAAAGTACCGTCTTGCCTACTTCCCTTCTCCCTCGGTCTTCCGCGACCGGGTGATGGATCGGCTAAGAATGATGACCGGAACAAGACCCACCAGGATGATAGCAAGGGCGGCCCCTGAAGACTCGGCCAGCCGCTCGTCGGATGCCAGACGGTACACCTGCACCGCAAGGGTGTCGAAATTAAATGGACGAACAATAAGAGTGGCCGGCAGCTCCTTGATTACGTCAACAACCACAAGCATGATTGCCGCAAACAGACTTCCCGACATCATCGGGATGTGGATTTTGCGCAAAATCTTCCCGAAACCATAACCCATGCCCTCGGCGGCTTCATCCATATTCTGTGTGATTTTGCCCAGGCTGGCCTCCACCGTGTTATAGGCCACCGCAAGAAACCGCACCACATAGGCGAAGATGAGTGCAAAGATGGTTCCGCTCAGAATCAATCCGGAAGAAAAACCGAAGGTGTCCCGAAGCCAGCCGTCGATGGTGTTATCGGCCCAGCCGAAGGGGATCAGGATACCCACCGCAATCACGGAGCCCGGTATGGCATATCCCATCGCTCCGATGCGGGTGGCTGTTCGGGTGAGCAAATTGGGGTTCAGGCGTACGCCGTAAGCCATGATCAGGGCAGTGATCAGTGCCACAAAACCCGCAAGCAGAGCCACCAAAATGGTATTGAAGCTGAATTGAAAGAAACGGGCGTCAACGGCCGCACTGAAGTTGGAGATCATCATTTCGGCCAGTATCAGCGTGGGAATCAGGAAACCAATCAGAACCGGCAGGGCGCAAAACAGGGTTGCTCCCCAGGCTTTCCAGCCCTTCAGTTGATAGACGCTGAGGCGGCGAAACCGTCCGGTTCCCTGCGGACGCACGTTCATACGGCTGCGGCTCCAGCGCTCCATAAGGATGAGGATCAGGATAAAAAGCAGCAAAAAAGCGGAAAGCTGTGCCGCCGCGGCGCGTTCGCCCAGGCCGAACCAGGTACGATAGATGCCTGTGGTGAAGGTCTGAACGCCAAAATAATCAACGGTTCCGAAGTCGTTCAGCGTCTCCATCAGTGCCAGGGCCATACCTGCGGCTATCGAGGGACGCGCCAGCGGCAGGGCGATCTTGTAAAAGCTTTGAAGGGGAGTAGCGCCCAGGCTGCGGCTCGCCTCCAGGAGGGAGGACGACTGCTCCAAAAAAGCAGTACGGGTGAGCAGATAGACGTAGGGAAAAAAGACAAACGACATCATCAGGATGGCCCCGCCGAGTGAGCGCACGTCCGGGAACCAGTAGTCTCCGAGTCCCCAGCCGGTAATATCGCGCAGAAGGCTCTGAAAGGTGCCGGTGTAGGCAAGAAAATCAGTATAGGTATAGGCCATCAGGTAGGCGGGCACGGCCATGGGCAGAATCAGCATCCAGTTGAACCAGCGGCTGCCGGGAAAACGGCACATGGTTACCAGCCAGGCGGTGCCCACGCCCAGAATAAATACACCGCTGCCAACCCCGATCATCAGCCAGAACGAATTTTTGATATAGCCGGGTAAAACCGTGGAGGCAAGGTGCTGCCAGATATCCCCGCTGGGCACAAAAATGTTCGCCGCAACCGTCAGCACCGGTATGGAAACCAACAGGGCTACCGTAACGGTTAGGATATTCCAGAGCCCGGAGCCGGGTTTTGAAACGGAGGGCTGCAGCCTGTTCAGGTTGTCGCGGGTGAATTCAAGAAGATTCTGGATCATATCGTAAACTTCAGATCGGATCCGGCGATGCCGAACTCCTGTTTCAGTGCATGGGTGGCTGCATGGTAGCCGCACATTCCGTGAACGCCTCCCCCGGGTGGGGTGGAGGATGAGCAGAAGTAGATGCCGTTTGCCGGCGTGGCATAAGGGCTGGTGAAGGATACGGGCCGTGAAAAGAGCTGCCTCACATCCTGGCTTCCCCCGTTGATGTCGCCGCCTACATAATTTGAATTGTAAAGCTGAAAATCGAGCGTATTCATGATGCGTCGTTTTTCAATCACATCCCGGAAACCCGGAGCGAACCGCTCAATTTGCCGCTCGATGGCAGCAGTCATATTTACGGTTGAGGCGTTGGGAACGTGGCAGTAGGCCCAGAGCGTATGGCGGTTGTCGGGAGTGCGGCTCTTGTCGAAGATGCTCTGTTGCGCCACCAGAACAAAGGGTTTATCGGGGTGCCCGCCGCCGGCCATCTGTTTCTCCGATTCAGCAACTTCATCAAAAGTTCCGCCCAGATGCACGGTGCCGGCTTTTTTGCATTCGGGATCTCTCCACGGTACAGGCTCTTTCAGGATATAGTCGATCTTGAATGCACCCGGACCATACCGGAATTTCTTCAGTTTTCTAACATAAGATGCCGGGAATGCATCTCCCACAATATCCATCACCTGAAAGGGAGTCAGATCAAAGAGCACTGCTTTGGACTCTGGGAGCTGGTCAAGTCGCTCAATTTTCATATCCGTCTCAATCTCACCCCCAAGGTTTTTGAGGTAGGAGGCCATTGCACCGGCAATAGACTGCGAGCCGCCTTCCGGAAGAGGCCATCCGCCCGTGTGTGCCGTTCCAAAGAAAACCAGTCCGATTGCGCTCGTGGCAAAGGATGAAAGCGGGAGCATGCTGTGGGCCGCAAGGCCTGCAAAAAGAGCCTGAGCGCGCTCAGTTTTAAATCTTTTTCTGTAAAGAGATGCAGGCTGCAGGCCTTTAAAACCAAAAGAGGCCATTTTGAGCGGGTTTTTCGGCAACCCGAGCGGCCCCAGGAAATCTTTGGTCAGCTCATCCCAATTCTCAACCAGCGGAGTCACGATCGATTTATACCTTTTTTCATCCTTTTCCAGCTTGAAAGCCGTTTCATGTAAGTCGTGCGACAGGATGGCCGCGGGCTCATCATCGAGCGGGTGTGCTGCGGCGTAGTCCGGATGGATCCATCGCAGTCCGTACTGGTCGAGAGGCAGTTTTTTCAGGAACGGGGAGGATATGGCCATGGGATGAATGGCCGAACAGACATCGTGGTGAAATCCCGCTTGTATGAGTTCTTTGGTGCGCATGCCTCCGCCTATCGTATCGGAGGCTTCAAACACCTTCACATGCAGCCCTTCAAGGGCTAGCCGGATCGCAGCAGAAAGTCCATTGGGGCCTGAACCCACGATAACTGCGTCGTAAGCATCTGTTACTGATGTTAAACTCAAAGGTGTAAAAAGATGAATTTGAACCTGTTTTCAAATGTGAGTGAAAGGTACGGAAACTGCCGCCAAACCTGAAAAAGAGAGGGGGATTTAAAACAGTGAAAAAAGGGAACCGCAGAGGCGCTGAGTGCGTGGAGGATGGCAGTGGAGGTTTTAGATAAGAATAGAGTACAAACCGGGGAGCCACGGAAACACAGAGGGTTGTATGGGGAAGGAGCGTGAAGGAATCGGGTACCCGGGACAGACTGTTCAGAAATGCGTGTCAAAAAATCTGCGAAAATCAGCGGTAACATCCGCGTTTATCTGCGAGAAATTGTAAGGGTATGACCTAACCGCAGAGGCGCGGAGGAGTTTGGATGAAAGTTATAGCCGAATTTTTTTCAAACGATAGCGGATTCATTGCGTCTAAATGAACAGAAGCAACCCACAACCCCAAACAAACAAGGTGAGAATGATGTTTAAAAAAATTGGATTAGGAATAGCAACTGTATTGATACTCGGAACAGGCCTCTTTGCAACAGCAGCGGCACAGGGCCAGAGAGGCGGAGGCCAGTTTATTCTGACATACGGCGAAGAGCTTGAGCTGACCGATGCACAGAAAATGCAGATCATGGAACTGCGGCTTGACCGGCGCGCTGAAATGCAGGAACGCCGGCGGGACAATCGCGGGCGCGCAGCACAGCAGGGTCAAAGGAACCGGCCCGACAGGCCTCAAATGCGACAGAATATGATGGAAAACAGAATGGAGCTGCGCAGTGAACTCCTTGATATCCTCAATGATGAACAAGAGGCCAGGCTGAAGGATATCCTCGTAGCCGAAGTGGACGAGCGTGTAGAACTGGTGCGTCTGCGTCATGAGGTGATGGTCGAAAAAGCGGGCATCGAAGGCGAGAAAGCACGCAGTGTGCTTGAAGTGATGAATGCACAGCATGCGATCATGGCTGGACTGCAGAAGGAGAGAATCCTGAGCGGCGAACCGTTCACTTCCGATGAGATGGAAGACATTCGCGAACGCAGACAAGAGACCCGGGAACGGATTAAAAATTTGCTTACGGCAGCTGAATACGAGAAACTTCAGGAACAGATGAGGTCCAATATGCCGCAGCGGCCAGCAGAGCGTATGCAAAACCGCAGGAACAACAGGTAGTTCAGACGGAAGACACACCGGCAGGTACAGATCGTTGAAACCGATTGTTGCCTGCCCGTGTCCACGCCTGCCGATCCGTATTTGTGCCAGGCAGTTATACGATGAAACGTCTATGGAAGATGTCCGGAAAGAGCAATTCAGGCGAAACGTGGGTGAAATTTACCCGCGTCTTCATCGTGCCATGCGGGCCTACCTGGCCGGATCATCGGTTGACGCTGAAGACCTGGTACAGGAAGCGTTTTTGAAAGCATATAAAAACCTGGACTCATTTGAAGGAGATTCCGGATTTTATACATGGGTTTATGCCATCGCACGGAACCTGGCCATTGATGAATTCAGGAAGCGAAAATATGAAAAGATGAGGGTAAGCACTCCCTCCGATGAGCTCAGTATTGAATCAAGCGTATCGGATGACGAGCGGGATAGGGAGGAGATCCTGTTGCTGCGCAAAGCGGTGGCCATGCTGCCCGAACTGCTTCGATCCGTTGTAGTGATGAAACTGATTGACGGCCTTACCTATCCGGAAATTGCTGAGGTAACCGGTCTGAATGAAGAAACAGTGAAGAACAGAATGTTCAGGGCCAGGAAAGAGCTGGCCATACTGATGAAGCGAATGGGCGTCCATCAGCCCTGAATAAATAGTATTCACAACTGACAGTGATAGATATGAAACGCAATGAACTTGAGAACAGAATAAACGATGCCGCCGACGGGCTTCTCACCGATGCTGAACGGGTGGTTCTTGAGCGGGAACTGGAGCAGTATCCTGACCTGATGCAGGATTACCGTGACATTATGGCCTTGCCGGATATATCAGGTATCTACGGAACCGAGGATGAGCACAGAGATGCATCCTCGATCAGAAGCATCCGGGAACGCCTTATCGAACACGAACCGTTTTCAATGGCGTCCGTTTTCTGGTTCAAAAAGTTTGCGCTTGCCGCATCACTGCTCATTCTGACGGCCTCATCCCTTGCAGGTTTTTTGACGGGTGCATTTTCCGGGGCAGCGTATACCGATGCGATAACCGCGGATGAATTGATCTATCCGCAAGATCCCAGCTTTGCGGATGAGTATGTAAGCTACATCTCCGACTGGCCCGGTGAAGGTGGAATTGAAGACACTCAGGGCGAAGAAACCAATACAACAGGAGCTCAATGAAATCAAAAACAAAAGCCATACTGGCTTATACAGCCATCTTTGTGATCGCATTTATATCGGGTTTTCTGGCAAGCCGCTCAATTGGCGGATGGGGACCGGAGCATCGCGGTGAACCGCGGGGCTGGGAGCGTGGCGGCGGACCCGGACCTGAAATGCGAGAGAGGATGGAGCAAAGATTATCACGGTACCTGGAACTTGAAGAAGCTCAGGAGGAGCCGTTCTTTGAATCGATGGAAGAATACAGGGTGGATGTAGGGCAGGCGATGCGTGAACGCAGGATGGCCGAACATCAGCTGATCAGAGAGTACTATGAATCATTTCGTTCAGATCTGACCGGCATCCTCGACAGTGTTCAGCTTCAAAAAATGGACAGCCGGTTTCATCCCGATTCGGTTCGACAGCATCGCAGCCCGAACCGTTACGGAGAACGGGGTCGCTGAGCAGATAATGCGTTTTACCAATGCAGTTTTCAACCCTCAGCAGAAGAGTCTTAGAGAGAGCGCAATTTTGGCCGGATTGCTCACCGCAAAGGCGTTTATAGGCGGTTTTTCAATTTTTTTCACATCAAAATGTAAGCCCTTACAAAAAATTGAGCGGTTCATTTATAAATGAAGTTCATTTTTTCTACTTTCACAGACAGTTCTGAAAAAACAGATAATCAATAAAGAGTTTAAAGGCTGCATGAGCAACAAAGAAAAACCGGAATTGTCGCGTAAATCATTTCTTAAAAAGGCCGGTTTCGGAGCTGCTGCACTGATGGGTTTGCCGGTTTTCACTGAAAAGTCCCATGGCAATCATTTTTTGCTGAGCCGTAGTAAACGAAAGGCTGAAAAGTTTTCAGCAAATGATCAAGTGAATCTGGCACTGATCGGAGCAGGCGGTATGGGCCAGGGTAATACCTTCACGGCTCTCAATGTCGATGGAACCCGCCTGGTTGCAGCCTGCGACCTCTACGACAGCCGGCTGAATCGCTGCCGTGAGCATTGGGGAGATGATCTTTTTATCAGCCGTGATTATCGCGAGATTCTGAACAGGAGCGACGTGGATGCGGTGATCGTGGCAACCACCGACCATTGGCATGAAAGAATTACCGTTGCCGCACTTGAGGCGGGTAAACCGGTCTATCTTGAAAAGCCGATGACCCAGACCGTGGAAGAGGGACACCGACTGATTGAGGCCGAACGCCGAACCGGTGTTCCGCTGATTGTCGGGAGCCAGCGTACCAGCTCTATACTGTATGAAAAAGCGCGCGACCTCATTGATGATGGGGAGATCGGCGAACTTAACTTTGTGGAGGCGTACTGGGACCGGCGCTCAGCGATAGGCGCCTGGCAATACTCTATTCCTCCGGGCGCAAATTCGCGTAACGTAGACTGGGAGCGCTTCCGCCAAGGACTGCCGCCCATGGATTTTAATGCCACCCACTTTTTCAGATGGAGAAATTACGATGATTATGGTACCGGGGTTGCGGGTGATCTTTTTGTACACCTTTTTTCAGGCCTGCATCTGATTACGGGTTCTGTGGGACCCAACCGGGTGATGGGTACCGGCGGGCTTCGCTACTGGGAAGATGGCCGCGACGCTGAGGATATGGTTCTGGGCCTGTTCGACTACCCGGAAACGGAGAAGCATCCTGCATTCAACCTCGCACTGAGAGTTAATTTTGCGGATGGCTCAGGCGGCGGGTCCAGCATTAAACTGGTGGGTTCCGACGGGGTGATTGAGATCGGATGGAATACCGTGACGCTTCGGAAATGGAGGGAACCTGACGCACCCGGAATGAGCATCGGTGATTTTGACGCGAGTACCCGCGAGGAGTTCCAGGAGTATTATGCGGAACGGTATCCGGAAACACGTGCCAAAATTATTGAACCGAACGAGTTTGTATACCGCGCACCCGATGGCTATAACGATCGGTACGATCATTTTGTGAACTGGATGAGTGCCATACGCGACGGGGCGTCCGTGGTTCAGGACAGTACATTCGGACTTCGGGCAGCGGGTCCGGCACTTCTTACCAGCGTCAGCCTCAGAGAGAAGAGATCCATCGATTGGGATCCGACAGCCATGAGGGCCGGTTAAACATAAACCAAGTTGAATGATAACGATGAAGAGTAAAAGACGATCCATTTTTTTCACCCTGATACTGATCACACTGACAGGCACTATGGCATATGCTCAGCACAATACCCTTACGGAAGAGGAGAAGGCGGACGGATGGATGCTGCTTTTTGACGGCGAAAGCACAGAGCACTGGCGCGGGTACAACATGGATGAGTTTCCCGACAGGGGATGGCATGTGGAGGATGGTGCACTGGTCTATCGTCCCCCGCAGACCGATACCTGGAGCTCAGCACTTGATATCATCACGCGGGAGAAATTCAGTGACTTTATGTTCAAAATTGAGTGGATGATTGAAGAGGCCGGAAACAGCGGCATCTTTTATCATGTGCTGGAACAGCCAACCCAGGCGATCTACTGGTCCGGACTGGAGATGCAGATTCTTGACAATATCAATCATCCCGATGCAGACCAGGGAATTGCGGGCAACAGAAAAGCGGGGTCCCTCTATGACCTGATCCCCGCCGATCCGCAGAACACGCGCCCCCATAACCAATGGAACTCCGTTACCATCGTATCGGACGGACCCAGGGTAGAGCACTGGCAGAACGGAGAAAAGATACTTGAATATGAGCGCTGGACCCCGGAATGGTTCGAGATGATCCGGAACAGCAAGTTTAACGGTCACCCCGAATTCGGTGCGATGCGGGAAGGGCATCTTGGCCTTCAGGATCACGGGGATGTGGTAAAATTTCGCAACATCAAGATCAAGGAACTTTAGAAGTACGTAATTAGCAACAGAATCAGAACATAAGTAAGTACGTGTATTATGAACCTAAACCTGAAAGCCAGACAGAACAATACCTACGACGCTATCGTGGTGGGTACGGGAATTAGCGGCGGCTGGGCTGCAAAGGAACTGACTGAAAACGGATTAAACACCCTGGTGCTGGAGCGGGGACGTAATGTGCGCCACGTTGAAGACTATCCGACAATGCTGATGAAGCCCTGGGAAATACCGTACAATAACCAGGTTCCGCCGGAAGAGGCGAAACACTATCAGAAGCAGATGCGAACCGGCTATACAATCCGGCAGACCACGAAACACTGGTGGGTCCGCGATACGGATCAGCCCTATGAAGAGGTCAAGCGATTCGACTGGATACGTGGATATCACGTGGGCGGCCGATCCATTATGTGGGGCCGCCAAAGCTACCGGCTGGCCCCGATGGATTTTGAAGCCAACGCAAAAGATGGCATTGGAGTGGACTGGCCGATTCGGTATGACGACCTGGCACCGTGGTACACGCATGTGGAGAAGTTTGCGGGCATCAGCGGAGAGGCTCTGGGACTGCCTCAGCTGCCCGACAGTGATTTTCTGCCTCCATGGGAGCTGAACTGTCTGGAGGAGGTGCTGAAAGAGACCATGGCCGAACGATTTAACCGCGTGCTCACAATCGGCCGGACAGCAAATATGACGCAACCGCACAACGGCCGCGGAAAGTGCATGTCGCGAAACCTCTGCAGCCGGGGTTGTCCCTATGGCGGATATTTCAGCAGTAATGCATCTACGCTTCCGGCTGCTGCCGCGACAGGAAATATGACCCTGAGGCCTCATTCCATCGTCGATTCAGTGATTTACGATGAAGAGCTGGGTAAAGCAACCGGTGTAAGGGTGATTGATGCCGAAACACTGGAAACGACTGAATACTATGCAAATGTCATCTTTCTGAACGCATCCTGCATGAATACGACCCTCATCATGATGAACTCCATTTCCGACCGTTTTCCGAATGGACTTGGAAATGATTCCGGTGAGCTGGGGCACAACGTAATGGACCATCACTTCAGGGTAGGTGCAAACGGCGAGTACGACGGGTTTGAAGACAGATATTATTGGGGCCGCCGGCCAACCGGATTTTATATCCCCCGTTACCGAAACCTGGAAAGAAATGACCGTCCTTACCTCCGGGGGTTTGGCTACCAGGGAGGAGCCAGCCGGGAGGGATGGCAGCGGGGCGTACGTGAGCTTGCCATTGGCGAACCCCTGAAGGAGTTTGTTCAGGCCCCCGGAAGGTGGACCATGGGGATGACCGCATTTGGCGAAATGCTCCCCGATCACTCCAACCGTGTGTACCTCGATCGCGATAAAACGGATAAGTGGGGTCAGCCTACACTGGTTTTCGATGTGGAATTCAAGGAAAATGAGTACAAGATGCGTGAGGACATGAAAAATGACGCGGCTGAGATGCTTGAGGCGGCCGGGATGAAAAATGTGCGGACATTTGACGATCCGGGCGGACCCGGCCTTGGCATTCACGAGATGGGTACCGCCAGAATGGGGCGGGATCCGAAAACATCGGTGCTGAACGGATGGAACCAGGTTCACGCCTGTAAAAATGTATATGTGACGGACGGGGCCTGCATGACCTCAGCCGCCTGCCAGAATCCATCACTGACCTACATGGCATTCGCTGCAAGAGCAGCCAACCATGCAGCTGAAGAACTCAAAAAAGGAAACCTGTAAGATCATGGAAAAAATCGACAGAAAAGAAGCGATCAAACGAGCCGCGGCACTGATGGGGGGCGTGGTTTTTGCTCCCAGCATCCTGGGTGTTCTGAAAGGATGTACCGCATCGCCCGGGCCCTGGCAGCCTGAACTGTTCAGTTCGCGACAGGCGGCGTTTACTACAGCCATGGCCAACACCATTCTACCCGGCGCCGCCGAGCAGGGCGTCCCTGCATTTATCGAAAGCATGGTGAAGGATATCTATACCGAAGAGCAGCGTGAGATGTATATTGACGCCATGGACACACTTATCGAGAAATGCGTTGTTGAAACCGGCAGCGACTTTGCGGAGCTTGATGAGCAGGCACAATTTGATTTTGCAACGATTGAAAACACAAATGCAGTTGAAGCCGGATATGCGGAAGGCCCGCAGTTTTTCCTGATTCTGAAGGAACTCACCATGGTAGGATTCTTTACATCGGAATACGGGGCTACGCAGGTGCTCAGGTATCAGGAAATACCGGGTGTTTACCAGGGGTGCATACCGTTTGAGGATGTGGGTAAAACCTGGGCCACAAGCTGAAACTGACTTAACTTATGTCGGGTTGCCACCGGGGCATGGAAGCATGAGTTGTGATCTTGTTCCGCAACCGCGATAATCAATTCATTACCTAACGATATGAGCATCTCTCCTCAGCCGCGTCCCAAACTTGGTTTCTGGGAAATATGGAACATGAGTTTCGGATTTCTGGGTATTCAGTTTGGGTTTGCACTCCAGAATGCAAACGTGAGCCGTATTTTTGAAACGCTTGGTGCCAATGTAGACCTGATTCCGCTTCTATGGCTCGCGGCTCCGGTTACCGGCCTTGTCATTCAGCCGATTGTCGGATATTTCAGCGACCGGACCTGGACCCGTCTTGGTCGCAGGCGACCCTATTTTCTATGGGGAGCCATTTTTGCCTCTGCGGCGCTTATTGTGATGCCCAATTCTCCCGTTCTCTGGGTGGCTGCGGGGATGCTCTGGATCCTGGATGCATCCATCAACATCTCCATGGAACCGTTTCGTGCATTTGTGGGCGATACGCTGCCGTCCGAACAGCGCACCAAGGGTTTTGCCATGCAAAGTTTTTTTATCGGAACCGGTGCCGTGGTCGCATCCGCGCTTCCCTGGATGATGACCAACTGGTTCAATGTGGCCAACACCGCTCCGGAAGGGGTGATACCGCCGTCCGTGAAGTGGTCGTTCTACATTGGAGGTGTGGTCTTTCTGCTGGCGGTTATGTGGACCGTTTTTCGCTCCCACGAATACTCACCGGATGAGCTGGAAGCTTTTGAAGCGTACGATGATTTACAAATAAGCGGAGCTGATGAAGCAAAACGGGATATCCCGATCGAAGCCGGGGAAGGGAAAAAGAAAGTGACGTTTGGAAACATCGCACTCCTTGCGGGATTGTTGCTCTCGTACTGGGTCTGGTCGGGGAGTTACGACAGTGAGCTCTACATCCTCACCGTGGGCACGGCCGTGCTGGGGCTGGTATCTCTGATGGCAGGGTTCCTTCAGAAATCCGGCAATACAAGCCAGGGTTTGGTGGTTGTGGTTCACGATTTTCTGACCATGCCCAAAACCATGGTGCAGCTCGCGGTGGTACAGTTCTTCTCCTGGTTTGCACTTTTTGCAATGTGGATCTATACAACCGCAGCCGTTACATCCCACATCTATGGAACCAGCGACACCACATCCATTCTATACAACGAGGGAGCCGACTGGGTGGGAATTCTATTCGCTGTTTACAACGGTTTCGCGGCCGTCATTGCCTTTGCGCTGGCGCCTATGGCAAAAGCAACCAGCCGCAAGATTGTTCATGCCATTGCGCTGATTGCGGGCGGACTCAGCCTGATATCGATCTACTTCATGCCGAACCCAAATCTTCTCATCATTCCGATGATCGGAATCGGCCTTGCCTGGGCCAGCATCCTTGCTATGCCCTACGCCATCCTGGCCGGGTCACTCCCCGCGAGTAAAATGGGACTCTACATGGGAATTTTTAACTTCTTCATCGTGATCCCGCAAATTATCGCGGCCAGCATGCTGGGTTATATCACGCGCAACTGGTTTGAAGGGGAGGCGATCTACTCCCTGATGCTGGGAGGTGGCGCCATGATCATTGCCGCTGCATCGATGTATTTTGTAGATGATGTGGATAACCCGGATGCGTGATTGGTTTGGTGTTTTCTCTTAATAGTTCTTCCCAGAAACCCCTCGAAAGTGATTCGGGCGTTGATGAATATCCAGCCTCGGGGTTCAGATGGGTGCTTCATCCAACCCCGGGTTGCACCCGGGGCTACTGAGATTCAACGCCTCCGGCGTTGGAGGCAAGAAGGCATATCTGGCGGCGCGGTAAGGAGCTTCCTGCATTTTGGATTCTTATGCGCCGCCCCTGTCAACTCCGCTACCTGTCATCCCGACTAAGTGATCCGTCCCGATTTTTTGCGGGGCGGAGCCCGCATGGAGGGAACCCCCAAGCGTCTCATTTGGATAATCCTTACTGTAAGCCCCTCGACAAAAATCCGGGCGTTGATCAAAATCCGGCCTCGGGGTTCAGATGGGTGCTTCATCCAACCCCGGGTTGCACCCGGGGCTATTGAGATTTAACGCCTTCGGCGTTGGAGGCAAGAAGGCATATCTGGCGGCGCGGGAAAAGAACTTTTATCAATTTAGAATTCTTATGCGCCGCCGCTGTCCACACGAGGACTGTCATCCCGAGTGAGTGAAGCGATCAAATCGAGGGATCTCCCAGCGTCTCAATTGGATAATCCTTCCCATTAACCCCTCGACATGAAACCGGCATTGAGAACAGGCCTCAGGTTTGATTTAAGAAAAAATATTACTTCAGGAAACTTCATACATCGCTCATCGCTCATCGCTCATCGCTCATCGTCCATCGCCAGTCGCCAGTCATCCACTATTTTTCATGACTCTTTTCTTAGTTGCAACAGTTTTGTAAATTGGTTGCAACCAATATAAGGGCCATCGAATGTCTGAAAAGAAAAAAAATATCGTTTGGTTCGGGATGAAGCTCACTCCTGAAGAAAAGCGGAAGATTGAACTTCTTGCCGATAAGAAGGGGATGTCTCAAAAAGAGATGATTCTGAGCCTCGTGGAAGAGGAAGTGCTGGAATACACCGTAACACTCCGTGAAGGTTCGCTGCTCGATCGTGCTCAAAGCCTAACAGGCGTTTTTGAGGGCCCTGATGATCTTTCTGTAAATCCAAAATATCTGGAAGGATTCGGTGAAAAGAATCTTCATTGATACAGGTCCCATGATATCTCTTTTGAATAAAAGAGATTCGCACCATCTCTGGGCCACCCAACGCCTGAATCAAATGGATGAACCCATGACCATTGTCACGGCATCCGTTACGGAAGTTCTTTTTATTCTTAAAAGAATGGGTGTTACGGCTGCGCATTTTTTTAACTGGGTAGATGAAGGCATCCTGGTTGTCGAAAATCCTTATCCGGAAAAGAAAGAGCTCATTCACAGACTTTACGGTAAGTACAGTGATATCCCTGTTTCTTTTGCGGATATTTGTCTGCTCGCCGCGGCTTATTCCAATTCAAATGTATCTGTTTTTACACTCGACAGCGATTTTCTGTTATTCAGGAATTCAAAAGGAAAACCACTGGATCTCATTTCACCTTTTGCCTGATATCCGCCTGAAAAGTTCCTATCATTCAGGCTGAATAAATGCTTCGAAATTCACGAAGCAATAGTTTAACATTACAACTCATAAACTTGTATTAAGCAAAGTGAACCACCCCCGACCCCTCCTTGCCCCATAGGGATCCCTGCGGGGAAAAGGAGGGGAGACTCTCTTCCAAAATTCGTATATAGAGTTCACGTTAAACAGATATTTAATGCGACTGGACCCCAAATATTTCAACCTGTTTATTGCCATTTGCGCACTGCTCACGCTGATTGTGATCATCTATGGTACTATCAACTACAGCAACCAGCAGGCACTCGAATTTCGCGACAATCTGGAGGCCGTACAGCTCGATACGCTCTCATTCAACCGCTTCAACAGTGATGAAATCATATCCCTTACACAGTTTGAGGGCGAACCGGTGATTATCCAGTTCTGGTCCACATGGTCGGGCAAGTCGATTGGGGTGAACCGGTTTCTGGATGAGTATATTGATGTGCATCCCTCACTCAGGGTGGTCGCTGCCATTGTACGTGACGGCGATGAACAGGTAAGCCGCTATCTTTCAGAGAATAATCATGACTTTATCATCGTGCAGGGAACCGAATTTTTTCAGGAGATTCTCATTCCGGGCGTACCCTCGCAAATTCTGATCAGCCGGTCGGGAACGTTGTTCGACGCTCAGGTGGGTGACGATATCGACGCCCTTCGCACAAAACTGGACAGCCTGTTGCGCGATGGCACTTAATCCCCCTACAGACTCCGGATACGTAATGCTAAACGGGAAGATCCTGCCCAGAGACGGGGCGCGGATATCACCCGAAATGAACGGCATCTATCACGGAACGGGCGCATTCGAAACCATGCTATCCGATCGCGGGGCCATCTTCCGGTTCGAGGATCACGTACAGCGACTGCAGCGGGGCCTGCAGTACCTCGAACTGCAATCGGACGCATTTCAAGATGCCGAATATTTGCGAGGTGATGTGGAGAAGCTGCTTGATGCAAACGGACTGCAGGAGAAGCGCTCGCGGGTCAGAATTCAGGTATCGGAAGCCGGCGACGGCGGGTACTCGACACAGGCACCGCTCCCCGGCATCACCCTCATAACCGCAGATGAATTGCCTGATGCGGCCGTGAATCCTGTTCGCCTGGTAACCTCTCCGGTCCGCACCATACCGTCCGCATCCAGGCCAGCAGAACTGAAACTGAGCAACATGCTTCACTACCGTGACGCAATGCGCCGTGCCAAACGAAAGGGCGCGGATGATGCACTGCTGTTATCAACTGGCGGAAGGGTTGCCGAAACCGCCATTGCAAATATTTTCTGGTTCAGGAAAGGCATAATCCGGACACCCTCACCGGCATGCGATATCCTGCCCGGAATCATGAGGGATGCGCTGAAACGGATGGTGAAGGAGTCTTTTGTGGAGCAGTTTGAAATGGAGGAAGGCGGTTTTCATCCGGAAGATCTTCATGGTGCAGAGTGCGCATGGATCACCAACAGCGTTAGGGGTATCACTCCCGTATCAAGTTTGGATGAAACAAATTTTGAAACAGAACATCCTTCATTTATGTACCTCAAAAAGAAGATGTCCGGCTACATAAAAGCGGGTTTGGAATGACATGACGGATCAACCGATGCGATTTGAAACAATCGAACAGGTGGAGAAGTATCTGGAGTCCATTCCCAAATTCGGGTTAACAGGATCGGGAGCAGCCAATTTCAACCTCGACCGGATGATTCGTTTCTGCAGCCGTCTGGGGAATCCGCAGGATCGTTTTCCGTGCATTCATGTGGCAGGAACCAATGGCAAGGGAACCGTTTGCCAGATGCTGGCTGCAGTCTATCAGACGGCAGGTTATCGAACAGGTCTTTACACCTCACCCCATCTGCTGGATGTGAAGGAGAGGTTCCGGATCAATGCAGAGGAGATCGATGACAGCTCACTTCTTGCATTTTTCCGGGAGAACGATGCCCTTATCGCGGAAGAGAAGCTGACTTATTTTGAACTGACCACCGTGATCGCATTCTGGTATTTCAGCCGCGAGAAGGTGGATATCGCCATCCTTGAAACGGGACTCGGCGGGAGGCTGGATGCGACAAATGTAGTGAATCCGCTCGTGTCGGTCATAACCTCCATTGGTATGGATCATGCGGATATTCTTGGAGATTCGATCGAAAAAATCGCCGCAGAAAAAGCCGGAATCATCAAGCCCGGCAAACCGTTCGTGATTGGAAATTTGAAGAAGAAGGCGCGTGAGGTGATCTGCAGGATCGCTGCTGAAAAAGGGGCTGAGTGTCTCGAAGCGGATACGGCGCGCCCTGTAGTGGAGGATGACACGTTTCAGTTCGAAGGAACAGGACGGTACAAAGGTGTCCGGTTTCACAGCAGCGCTGAGGGCAGAAAGCGGATCGATGCGATCAATGCAGCCATGACGATGATGGCAACAGAAAGAGCCTGTGAACGTTTAATGGTAAAGCCGGAAGCAATAACAGAGGGAATTGAGCGTCTCAATTCACTTTTTCCCCGTCATGCACACTTTGAGCGGCTTCTGCCGGATGTAGAATGGTACTTTGACGGAGCCCATAATGCAGAGTCCGTAGAGATATTGATTGATGAACTGCTTTCAAGGGCACCGGCGCATGAATGGACAGTTGTTTTGAGCTTCATGAGCGACAAACTGACCGGGGAGGTCGCATCGCTGTGGAACAGATTCCCCCGGATCCTGTATTATGTGCAGGATCGTGAGCGGGCGGCGAGGGAGGAACAGATGAAACGCCATTTTCCGGAAGGAGAGCAGATAACAGACCTGAAGGAGGTTTTCAGCAGAGAACAGGAGCTCTCAAAATCAGAATTAGTAATTTTTAGCGGAAGTTTTTACTTTTATGAAAAGATACGGCGCTGGATGGGAACCATGTCCGCCTGACAAAAAAACTACTTTCCGCACTACGCAGAATTAAATCCCCTGAGCGTTCCGCTGCTTTCAAGTTGTACGCTATACCCTGGATGAATTTCACTCAAGAATCAAACTCTCATTATGTCGGAGAATCAGACCGATCTCGATTCACGTATCGATTTCGATAATTTATATCAAAAAAAGCTACCTGAACTGAAGGAAATTGCGAAAGCAATGGGGATCAAAGGCGTTTCCACCCTTCGAAAACAACCGCTTATTGACAGGATAAAGAATGCGGCCGGAGGTGACCAAAAATCATCAACGGGAGCCGGTTCAGGTGAAGAAAGCGGCCCGATGTCCGTACAGGATGCTGTTTACGGAGCACAGTCTCATATTCAGACCTACGATGAACCCGGTAAATCCGGCGGCGACAGAAAACGCAGAAACAAGGGCGGACAGGATAACCGCCATCAGAACAAGAAGCCGAATAAAAATCATGTAAGCAATGTGCTTCCGGAATCGGACGCGCCCACGCTTCAGGAGCGTCTGAACGATATCATACCGGAACTGGGCAAGTTTCTGCTGAACGAAGGTACCCTTGAAATTCTGCCTGACGGATACGGTTTTCTGCGATCGGTGAACTATAACTACAAAGCCAGCCCTGACGATATTTACGTATCACCCTCACAGATCAAGCGATTCCGCCTCAAGCAGGGCGATTGCGTTATCGGGATTATTCGTCCGCCCAAAGTGGGTGAGCGTTATTTTGCGCTGCTTCGTGTGGAAGGCGTGAACGGTAAAATTCCGCGCGATATGGACAACCGCGGTGATTTTGAGGATCTGCTGCCCGTCTATCCCGATATGCGGTACAAGCTGGAGAACAAACCCTCTGAATACACCACGCGATTGATCGACCTTTTTGCACCTATCGGCAAGGGACAGCGCGGGATTATTGTGGCTCAACCCAAGACCGGAAAGACAACCATACTGCGGAACATTGCCAATGCGGTAAATGTGAACCACCCGGATACCAAGATTATGATCCTGCTGATCGATGAGCGCCCCGAAGAGGTGACCGAGATGCAGCGCACGGTAAAGGATGCGGAAGTGGTAGCCTCCACATTTGACGAGAAACCCGAAAACCACATTGGACTGTCCGAAATCGTCTTTGAAAAAGCGAAACGCCTGGTAGAGAGCGGTCAGGATGTGCTGCTGCTGATGGACTCCATTACGCGCCTTGCGCGAGCCTACAACGTGGCGGGAAGCACATCCGGACGAACCATGACCGGCGGTGTGGATTCCGAAGCGCTCAAGGCCCCGCGTCAGCTTTTCAGTTCCGCACGGAACATTGAGAACGGAGGCAGCCTCACCATCATCGCCACCGCCCTGGTGGAAACCGGCTCGCGAATGGATGACGTGATTTTTGAGGAGTTTAAGGGTACGGGTAACATGGAGCTGGTTCTGGACCGGCGTTTGGCAGAACGGCGCATCTTTCCCGCTATCGACATCTTCAAAAGCGGTACCCGCCGCGAAGAGCTGATCGTCTCCGATGAGGAGAGAGAAAAAGTTGTCCTGCTTCGCCGCTACCTGAACAACCACAACCCGTTTGAGGCGATGGAGTTCCTGCTCGACAAGATGAAAGGAACCAGGAACAATGACGAGTTTCTGATTTCGATGAATAAGTAATTCAGGTACAGGGTACAGGGTACAGGGTACAGGGTACAGGGTACAGGGTACAGGGTGCAGGCAGACGTCAGACGTGAGACGAGAAATTTGATAAATGATTGTCTTACTACTTGGATCTCACTACTCAATACTCAATTTCGCCTTTTCACTTCGTGGGAATCGCCTTCGGCTCGGAGCTCTGTTGTTCGGTTGAATATTGCCTTCAGAATGGTTCATTGTTCAGAATAGATCTGAGATCGTATATCGCCATTCTATCTTCTGAGATCACGCCCTGGCACTGTCCCGGAGGGACAACTGATCGGTAGCCCCAATCGGGCGCAAAAGCCGCCTCCGGCACGGATTGTCGAAAAATCGGGAAGCAGAATCCGGAGGTAAATCAAAGTCATTTGGGAGAAGGTTCATGATGCATGGCGTATGGTTGTACGCTTCAGGTTACATTCTGCAATCTTCAGGCACCACAAAAACAAGCTGAAGGCTGAAAGCAGATTATTCCTCAAGTCCGCAAGACGGCATATGCGAGCAGGGAATTTATTCCCCGGAAATGGGCAAAGGACAAAGAGTGCAGATTTCAGGGCGCGTGATACAAGCAGCAGTCTCCAAGCTTCAGCTAACCGTTTTAAAGTATAGTATGTTTACGTGGTAAATAGCACTTCTTCAGTTCTTCTGTTCATCCGTTCTTCCGGTCGCCTGTTTCTTTCACTTCTTCGGTTCCTCTGTTTGTCTGTTCCTCTGATTGTCGGTTGATCAGTTGTGCGGTTGCTCTCACTTTATCGGTAAAGATCTGAGAACATATATCGCCAATCTCCAATCTGAGATCATGCTTTTTCTGTCCCTGGGGGACTGCATGCAGATAATTTATTCCTCTCCATTCGATTTTTTGCATTCCCATTTTTTTCCTTTGGGTCTCATGTTAATTGAGTTATTGGGTTTAGCTCCAATCAAGCCAAAAAGAAAAGAGTCCCATACACAGTTTCATCTTTTCAAAAACTGATAGGACAACCAAGCGCCCTGCTGATTACAGTCTTGCACGAATAATTCTGAATAACTGCACTCATAATAATATCAAATGGAGAACAAGTGGTACACACAAAAAGGAGAGGTTCATTGAGAGGGAAGATGCAGAGTCATGCATACTGAGGTATGCAGCTCTGCATCTTAATTTTCAGGAACTCTAACAAAGTAATAACTAACTGGAATGACAAAAAAGCCGCATAAATATTCAGCACCAGCAGAGGCTTCGGATGTAGAAGAAATTATTTTGGCAACCATGCTGATGGACAATGGAATCATTCCGGAAGTTTCTGAACTACTGCAGGAAGAAGATTTTTATACTGAAAGACACCGGATTTATTTTAAGCAAATCGTCCATCTGCATGACTCCGGACGAGTTGTTGACCTTTTAACCCTTGAAAGCAGGTTAAAGCAAATCAATCAGTTTAAAGGGGAAGAAGATTCAGCACGTCTTTCAGATATCTTGATAAGCGCAGGTTCCTCTTCCAACATCAAATATTATTGCCAGATTGTTAAGGAGAAATCAATTCTTAGAGATCTTTTTAGGTTCGGAACGGAGATATCTGCTCTTTCTGTGAATCCCGCAACTGATGCTTTTGATTTGATTGATCAAACAGAAAAGAAAGCGTTTGAACTCTCATCTCAAACCTATTCAAGAAAATCGTCAGAAGTTTCTTCAGAATTGGTGAGTGTAATTAAAAAGATCGACGAACTTAGAAGAAACCCAACGGATATTACGGGGGTTGTATCGAGTCTTGATACTGATAAGCTAACTGGTGGTTGGCAGCCGGGAGAGCTCATTATCATCGCTGCACGGCCTTCTATGGGGAAAACTGCTTTTATGCTGACATGCGCCAGAAATGCACTGGCAAGAAATGAAAGCAACATAAATGGGGTCGCAATTTTTAGTCTTGAGATGAGTAACGAAGCGTTAACCAAGAGACTGTTAACGATGGAAGCCAGGGTTAACGCCCTAGATGCTACCAGAGGAAGGTTGGATGACATTCAAATGAAATCTCTCTACCGTGCAGCCGAAAATCTGTCGAGCTTAAAAATCATTTTAGATGACACACCCTCCATCAGTATCAGTGAGCTCCGGTCAAAATGCAGACGGATAAAATCCGAACATGATGTTGGTTTGATCGTGGTGGATTACTTACAGTTGATGCAGGCGGGATCTGACGAAGTCTATAACAGGGAACAGGAAATTGCTGCCATAAGCAGGGGGTTAAAGTCTATAGCTAAAGAGCTGAATATTCCGGTCATTGTGCTTTCTCAGCTTAGCAGGGCAGTTGAGCAAAGGGGTGGTGATAAAAGGCCTCAACTAAGTGATTTACGGGAATCCGGTTCTATAGAGCAGGATGCTGACCTGGTAATCTTTTTGTACAGACCGGAATACTACGGCATTACTACGACAAGTGAGGGGAGGCCAACGGAAGGACTGGCTGAAGCTATCATTGCAAAGCAACGAAATGGACCTACGGGTACCGTTACCGTGCGTTTTATTAAGGAGTATGCGAGGTTTGAAAATTTGATAAATGAATAGTCCTTGGAACTTAATTAGTCTTTAAAGCTCTATATCATATAAAAGACATGTCTTAGTTGGGTGCTATATATGTTATTATTCTTGATCAGTTGAAAAATACTTCTAAAATTGTCCTCACAAGTATGGGAAGGGCAGAAAAGAATATAACCGATAAAGTTGCAACGATGGATTTAAATTTGAAAGGCCATACGTTTAGATTTTCGATTTTCTCTCTAAGTTCCAGCAGGCTTTTCATTCGTTCCAGCTCAATTGTGTCCCCGGAATTCAAATCACTGTAAGAATTCGGAAGAAGATCATGGATGTGATCGTCAAGGTCATTGAGCATCTTAATTTTTTCTTCCTTCAATTTTTGAACAACGGGAGCGGGTGTGATGAATAATATGCTCAGGAGGATCATACCGGAAAAGATACCGTATGAGATCACGATACTGTTTATTGGGATCAATGAAAACAGGACACTGGTGAGGCTTAGAGCTATGTAAACACTTGCAAGTACAGCCATTTTGCGTGTCATACTCAACAAAAAGTCGGTTTTACCCGAATTGGCCTGCCATAAATCGATATTGATAAGTGGTGCAATTTTATAAGTTTGTTCTATATACTTCACCAGGCTGTATACTGCGGCGCCTGTCACAAAGTTTACAGCAAACAGGAATACTGCAAGGGTTAATTTTAAAGAAAAATGTTCGGGCCAGATATCAAATAAAAATGGAGTCAGTGAGACTGCGGTACCATAAAGCAAACCGGCAATCATCATGCCAGGGAAATGTAATATTTTTGCGCAGTACTCTTGATACCTTCCAAAAATTTCTTTTTCCGCTTCAAGATCCATCGAACTTGAAAAAAAATTCAGTCCGCGATTAGTAACGTGTTTTGCCATGGATGAAAGTCCAAAAACAAGAATGACAGTTGAGCCAAACAAAAGCCCCACGAATATGGAATCAACAATGTTTTGGGTAACGAACCACTGCAATATGAGGTAAATAAGCCCTGTAAGAATTGTTGGGGCTATAAAGGAAACTTTTGCCTTCGGGTTCGTAAAAACTGCCCGATATTTATTCTCCGTGTCCATGTTATTCAAGATGGTTGCTTATGCATTCAATCAACTTTAACGGGTTCTCCAGCATCACACTATGACCTGAATCCGGTATTTCTATGATTGGGGCGTCGTTTAAATGAGCAGACAATTTCTCCAATGTTTTTGGTTTAGCCAAACGGTCATATTGACCTCTCAAGAGTGTAATTTTAGAAGTAGGGTAGTTGATTTCTGGACTGTAAGGCTCTAGCATGATAGCCAATAGGTTATGGGCGGATTGTGGGTCGACATTCTTTATGGAGTATATCAATGGGTTTGCATCGATTGAGCGATTCCAGAGTGTTATAACATTTAGATCCTTTACAAAGATCTTTAACACCCGATCCGGTAGGCCACGCAAAGCCCTTAGAATCCAGTTAAGTTGAATGAATTTTGATAATGCAGGAATGTAATTAGGCAGACCATCTGATGGACAACCCAACAAGAATAGGTGCCGAAACTTAAATTTATGATTTGATAGTATGTGAAGACAAAGAATGGCACTCAGCGAATCAGCGACAATGACCGGTTTTTGAGTGTGATTGGTTACTTCGTTTATAAAGTGATAAATATACTCAGCATAAGATGTCATGGTAACATTTTGAGGCTGAATAGGGGATGATTTCCCAAAACCCGGAAGGTCAACCTCAAATGTTGTAAATGCAGATGAAAAATGTTCTGCAATATCTTTCCAAACCCGTCCGGAGTGGAGCCAGCCGTGAAGAAAAATCATTGGCGGACCCTGTCCTTTCTCTAAATAGTGAATGGATATGTTTCCAATTTGCTTGGATTTAGATAATCTGTCTCTCAATAGCGAATGATATGAATGCAGGCAACTATTAGTCTAAGATCAAGTATCAGAAAATGAACTATTCACAATTAAAAGGCAAAAGCAGATCCTGTTAACAAGAAATCGATTCTTGATTCTATGTAATTAAGCTATGACTGAATTGAAAAAACCAAAAATAACTTTTTGTGACAATAATCCGGATGTTGTGAACTCGTTAAGGGAGGCTTTTTCTGCAGAGTCTAATGTGTATTTTGTCGAAGGAAATATTCTGGACTATGCCCGTGATACAATCTTTTCGCCTGCAAACAGCTTAGGTTTTATGGATGGCGGAGTAGATCATGATTATGTTCGATTTTTTGGGATTAAAATACAAAACAGCGTGAAAGAGGTATTCGCTGCCCGGCCAGAAGGATTTGTGCCCGTTGGGGCAGCCGAATTGGTACTCACAGGGCATGAAACGATTCCGAGACTTATTTTGGCACCCACGATGTTTGAACCTATGGTTATACCGTCATATAACATTTTTCGTTCATTCCGTGCAGCTCTGAAAAAATACCGGAAACTAGGTTTAGAAGGGGAGATTTTTACACCCGGATTCGGGACCGGAATTGGCCACGTCTCAGCAGAGGATGCAGCAAAAATGATGCTTATGGCTTATCAGTCAGTATTTCAACACAATGAAGCTGAGTAAAATATGGGTATGCTCATTTTCCAATCATGATTAATGTTGCATGGCATAGTAATTAATTCTTTATCGAGCGATGTTGGAAATTATTACATCCATATTTTCTCCATTTCAAAATATCGCTTCTATCATTTGCGATTTTATAATCACATTTGAACTTTCAGGCATTGGTTATAAAAATTAAAAGACCCTTTGATAGGAGTATATATCTCCAATTGCACCAATCTTCGATTTATTTACCGTTGCCCAGAGTCCAACCTTACTATAGAATGAATGGCGGGAAAATTACACACTGTAAGTGATACGCTATGGTATCTTAGTTCACTCATGAGAGTAAGACATATAGACAAACTAAAAACAAATGAAGGGTCAAACTAGCATGGAAGAATCAAAAAGGAATTTTGTAAAAGACGGTGATAAATATATATACGTTGGGGAGATTGAAACCACAAATCTTCCGCCTGGCATTTACGTGCCATTTGTTTCTGACAACGGATTTACACTTGAAGACACTTACCTAGGGGAAAGGGACAGAAGCTTGTACCGACATGAAGAGAATACAAAGAACGCAAAATTCATAGGTTATCATTTGAGAAATTCGGATAAATTCAAAATCAATAAAGCTGTAAACATTCAAATACCTAATAAGCAGATTCTTCCTTTAGAAAATTATAGTCCAAATTTTAAGGCAATTTCAGAGAGGATTGAAGTTTTTCTCAAAAAAATCAATTCAGATAAGACCAATAACCAGTTCAAAGAAGATAAATATCTGATTGCAGGTGAACCTGGAACAGGCAAATCTGAGTTCGTGAAGAGAGAATGTAAAAAAATGGTCTTGCTATATGATGCTAGAGTCATTCTGATCCACAATCAAGATGACCTAAGGGCAATGTATAGCGCACATGGTTTCTCTACCATAGAAAAGAGTTTTAAAGATGAACTTATTGTTTATGTGTTTGAAGAATTTGATTCATTAATTGAAAGTTTTGGTGAAAATATATTCAAGGAATTACTGGATTCGAAGGTTCGTAATAGAAAGCAAATAACATTTATGATCACGAATTATCCGGACAAGTTACCTGTAGCTATTACTAGAAAAGGCCGGATTGATTACATTGAAATGATTGGGCCTAAAAGCTTTTCTATAAACTTTATTTATGACTTATATGAAACGTTGATTGGCGAACAACTACCTAAAAAACATAGAAATAGTGATTGGCTTGAAGAAGTAAAAAACAGGTTGACACCGGCTGAGATCGTCAATCTAATCAAAGAATCATACTTCTATAACGAAGATATTGACGAGACCTGGAGAAGAAGAAAAGTGAAAACTGAAGAAGAAGAAATCATTTTAAAACGAAATGGTGTAACAGGCTTTTAATGAATCACGAAACCATTTTTCACGATTTCCCATACTCCACTGAAGCGTCCCCATGCATTATCCAGCCGGCGGCATCGTCTTGAAACCATGCCGGGTGGGTCTGTTGCAGCCATTGGAGTGTCTGCCCATACGCCTGTCCGGCGCTTTGGGGCCGGGTGAGCCACCTGCGGTAAAACTGTTCAGCTATGGCCCGGCTCCGGTTGTCATCAATGGGCCACAGGTAGCCAATCACGCAGCGCGCTCCGGCGGCCAGCAGCCCATAGACCAGTCCCATGACTTCATCGTTCAGGTCCCCCTCCCCGTAGGTCCCCTCACAGCTGCTCAGGTAAACCAGGTCGACCCCTGTCAGGTCAAGTTCCCCATCGAGCAGCTGCCGGGCGGAGAGGGTCTGCCCGTCCAGCTGGATGTAGGAGGCTGCCGGGTCGCTGCCGTCGTAGACCCCATGGGTAACCAGGTGCAGCACGCTGATAGTTTGGTCTTGAAGCTGCCGCCGCAGCCCCGGGAGCCTCATCTGTCGGCCTTGCAGCAGGATGGCCTCCGGTACCAGGGCGCTGAGCATGGTACACTCGTCCTCACCATGGTCTAGGCCGCTGTCCAGTGGTGGGCCGGCAATGAGCAAGCGTTTTGCTGAGGGAGTATCTTGGGGCTGTTTACCCGACAAATGTACGGCCAGGGAGAGTGCAGGGGTAATCCTGGTTGGTACCTGGCTGGCCAGCGGGCCGGGCTGCGGCTGTCCATCGTACCAGTGCACCGGCGCGGATTGCAGCGGGAGTACATGGAGCATTCCGTGGGGTTCAATCAGGATCTCGGTGGGCAGTTCTTCTAGCTCGTTTAGCTCGTCAATCCAGGGCTGCAGGATCCTATCGGCAGTGGTCTGTACCGCCCAGTGGTGCATCTTTTTACGGGCCATGGCAAGAAACCGGCCGCGCTTGGCCCGCAGTGATAAGTCTTTTGTGGCGCGCACTGCCGGCCAGCTAAAACTGCCCTGGTCCCAGTCGTCGGTGATGTTCAGCTCATCGGCGGTTTTCCACAACTGGTACTTGGCCTCTTCAAGCGTCTCATCCCACCAGGGTGGGTCGTCGCTTTGCTTGTCGCCAACAGGCGCATCGAAGTCCTGGTGGGTGAGGGGGCCTGCCTGCGTAAACGCATCCTGCCGGCTGCGGGTGCCCCACATAAAGGGCTCATCCTGGCTAGAGGTGGAACCACCGCGGGACATGTATTCTTCCAGCCACTGGGACCGGCTCAGGGCCAGGTAGAGCTGGCGGATGGTATCGTCGGGCAGGGAGAAGGATTTAACAGACAGAGGCAGCTCGCGGTCTTCTTGCACCTGCCACAGGGGTACCAGATAGACGACCAGCCGGTCGCGGCCGGTAAAGCTGTAGCTGACCAGCAGGGGGCGCCCGCCTAGATAGTTGCTCATCAGTGATCGTTTAAGCGACAAGGCCAGCTGCACAGGCTCAGCCACGACAGGGCAGGGCAGGGGGTACTCGCCGGAGCCGGAGTGGCCAAACCTGATTTGTTCGCTCAGGGTTCGCCCTTTGTGGCAGTGCCAGTGGAAGGCCTGCCGGAAGTCGGCGACCTGTTCGTGCAGCAACACTTTTTGAACCTGCTCGAATAAAATTGCATACGTGTTTTGCAAGGCTAGCCGCTCACCGGCCGTTGGAAGGCCCGCCCGATGGGTGTTGAACTCCTGCAGGGCCCGTAAAATGGTCTCGTGCGCAAGCTCATACCTACCAATAACAAGATATACATGACTTTGCACGCGTAAACTATTCCATTTCACCCCAAAAGCGTTCTGCGGATCCAGTTGCTCAGCCTGCTCAAGGCGCTGCAATGATTCAGACCATTTTTGAAGACCAGATAGGCAAGAACCGAGATTAAATGCTGCCACTGCAAAATTATTTGTGAAGCAACCCGGATTAATCGATTCAATTTTCTCATGAAACTGCAACGCTTGGCGGCATGGATTTTCAGCTTTTATAAACTTGTTTTGTTTAATAAGACACTGCCCAAGATTTAATGTCGATCTTGCTAAACCTGTGGTATGCTTCCCTGGAGATAAATTCTCTAAGAGTTCGAACAGTCTATTCGCTAGCCTGAAGAATTTTTCAGACTGCTCATTCTTATATTGTCTGATTAAACTTAAACCCAAATTTAATGAGGTAATTGCCACCATATCATTGAATCTACCTGAGTTGGCAGTTTCAAGTTGCTTATATAGTTTGAGTGCTTTTTTGAAAGGCTCCTCAGCTAAGGACTCCTTTCTTTGATCCAGAAATATTTTTCCAAAATTAAACGCTGTTTGAGCTAGTTCGAGTGTATATCTCCCTGGATCTCTCGATTCTAGAACCAGATAAAGCTGATGTGAATAATTGATGACTTCTTGGGCATGTTTTAATTTATCTTGATTTTCAAGACTACTTCCAAGATTATTTGCTGATGAAGCCAGAAGTGAGGTATGTCTTCCAGGTTCAATTAGTTCGAGTCGAATGTAGAGTGATAATGCTTTTTTGAAGAGTTTTTCGGCCTGTTTGTAATTACTTAGATGTTGATGACAAAGCCCTAGAAGATCAACCACTAAGGCTAACCAATAGGTGTACTCCCCAGGACTCTTTGCTTCAAGAGCCCTGAATAGATGACGAGCTTTCATGAGGGGATGCTTGGCCAGGTCCCACTCAGCCTTATTAATATGAATTTTAGCTTGTTGAACTAGCCTTTTAGCCTCTTCATCCATTTTGCTTTCAAATGAATATCTTTGTATCTCGATTCAATATTTATATTGATGAATTAGAAATAATTAAGGGATAATTACTTGAAAAGAATATTGAAACGTAATGGCTATGAGAATAGAAACTCAGGTGTATACCCCTCTTTTATAAGTACAATCAGATCTTCTGATGGAATACGAATTTTGTCATTAACCATTTTGAAAGTTTTTCCCGAAGCTCCTTCTTTATGGAAGGTTATAGTTAGTGATTTCAGACTTTCATTCTCATCTTTTTTTATGGCAGAGAATTCTATTGATTTATCAACAGTATCAAAATGCATTTTAATCTCAAAGTCATTATTTGGTAAAATGAAAGATACAGGATAATTTTCTTCTTCGTTTAGTGCCTGCAGTACTATGTTAGTAAACAAATTGCTTTGTTCGTCTTTGTTGCCTTCACCAATTTTAGAAATGTTACGCTTTAAAATGGGATTCCAAATACTCAATCCCCTTACGTACATAGCTGAAAGAAGCGTTACTAAAAGGATAAAAAGCTCATCTTGAGAATCGGCTTCAATTAGTTGATCACGATATTCTGGATCGAGTTCAAGATCAACAGATTCACCCTCATATATCGAAGGTGATTTCTTTGCCATGAAGTTCTTCAATGCATCTTGACGCTCCTTTCGAAACTCTTCTCCGTAAAAATGTAGAAGGGTCTTTAGCTTGTTTTCTGTCAGTGAAATATTATGTTCACTTTGCAAAATACCAGAGAGATGTTCCAAACATGTGTCCCTAAGCTCAGTGGCTGCTTCACTGTTACTCACCTCAAATGTGTCGATCAGTTCAGCATTATTCGAACCTTCAAAGTATAACTGATGAAGAAATTCTGTTTGTTGTTCTTCCAAACTGTACAAACTTCTCATTACAGGCTCTTTCAAATACTTGAGTATTTTATCAGTTTCTTCTATTGACTCGAGTAGATTTTTATTTTCCATTTTTTTTTATAATTCTGGTTGAATTTATATACCTGTTTCCAAAGCAAATACTTTGTAATAGGTTGGATAATTAGTACAAATATCTTCCCACCAATCTGGTTTTGTTTGGTTCAAATGATTCATGATCTCTCCTAATTCGTTCAAACGTCTCTTTTTTTGTGCTCTTAAACTATTTTTATTTAAACCGGGGAATATAGTTTCGAACTCATCATAGTAAAATGTTGCAAGTTTTTTTTCATTCTTTTCTGTAGTGTACCTTTGTTGTTCTACAATTTTTAACTCCAGCCAAGAAAGCGTAATAAACCAATGAGGAACTTCGCTGCTCAGAGAATTTGATGGAATGTAAAAATCGTCTTGATATTTAATAACATAACTATAAAATCTTAGCACAGATTCTGGTCTGTTCTCAAGAATAGAAATGTCGAGATTATTAAATAGGACAATGAATGTATTATCTCCTAATATATTAAGTATATCCTTTTTTGATATATCAATGAGAATGTTGTTCTCTCTGTTTGGTGTATTTAAATCATCTGGTGGAGCAGTTGATTTTGGAGATTTCATTTTTAAAGTTCTATTCCTGATGACTCGGTATAAATACCCCTCTATATTATCAGTATCATAGTTACTGAGTCCCTGCCATACGAATTGATGCTTATCTTTTAGATTACTTAGATTTAAGATCAAATTCCCGATCACATCGTGAACTGCAAAATCCGTACCCCGCACACTGTAGTAAGCTTTCTCGATTGTAGTGAAATTCTTATAAAAAAACAGAGAACCAGTACAAGTTGCTAATTCTTTAAAACCTTTTTTTGATAATAGTATCGTATTCTGGATATACTCCCTGTTAGTCCAGACAGCATATGCTTCCTTCAATCTACCTTTCTGAGTTAGTTGCTCAATTTTACTTGCTTCTTCAACTATTACATCGAAATCTTTTGCCATAAAGAGAGATTTGCATTTACCTTAAATAAAATCAATTAAATATTTTAGTAAAATATTTAAGATCTTTCAAATTTAAAATTTAGTCATTAGAATCTAGACTTGCCAAAAAAGTGAGATTGTCTGTTAGTTCTTGTAAAGATTCGGACTTAAGGATTTCATCCATGTATCTAGCTATAAAGGAACCTGTAATGTTTGCATATTCAGGTTGAATTGATCGAAGAGGTTGCCCGCTACGGCTAAAAACCCCAGCCAGGATGGAAATTTCACCCGGAGTTGTAATAAATAAAGAAGCTGATCTATTTTGTTGAGTTGTGCCTGTTTTTCCAGCTATCATATCTCCTGACCAACCAATGGATTGAACTGTCGGGTGAAGTACTCCGGACGGATGTTCTACACTCTGAGACATTCCAAATACGATGTCTCTGGCTATATCTTCTTCCCACAACTTTTTCATCTTGGTCTCCTGATTAAGCTTCATCTGAAGTTGATTTGGGATGCTGCCTAAAGGCGGTACGAATGCATGTAGTACATGGAATAGATCGATGGGTCGTACTGCTTTTGGGCCCAAAAATGAGGCAGGGTTATCATCAAAATAACCCCTGAGAACCGTATCTGAAAGCTTGTTTCTCAATTCAGATGAAACCGGGCTAACTGCGATCTCTGCGACTGGCACATTTAAGGATGAACTTAGTGCTTCCAACACTGTCACATCTTTTATGTCTTGGGATAGCACTTGTGAATTTTCTACGTGCCAATTTCCATTTCTTTCTGTCGCGAAGATCCGGGGTTGTACGGGAACTTTTGTATAGAGTGTATTGCCCTGATTTAAAAATTCGGAGTATATCAGGGGCTTAAGTACCGACCCCGGTGCCCATACAGAAACTTGTGTAGCTTGGTTTGTGCCAAAAGGGTCAACGGAACCAATCATGGCGATGAGCTTTTGATTGTGTGATATGAGTATGAAGCCATCTGCGTCCGTGACACCTGTAATTGACATAACATCATCTGTCATTCCGAGAAGGGTATTCCTGGCTATGGAGCTTATGTCTGCATCCAATGTCGTTTGAATAATCTTTCTATCGCCAAACATTTGTGTCAGGTAAATATCAGCTTGTCTCATCGTCATACGCTGTTCAAATGCCCCATTGCTTACATGTATAGAAGGAATTTGAGCTGCTAATTGATTTATTTCAAAATCAGTGAAGATTCCGCTATCGGCAAGTCGGTTTACTACTGAGTTGTATCTTTGTTCAAATTTATCAGAGTTATTAATATAGGTGTTAGGGGCAGGAAGAATAGCGACCAGGGCAACCATCTGCTTAGTTGTTAGTTGGTTTAGTGATCGATTGAAGTATTCATAAGCTGCCTGGTGGAAGCCTTTCAGATCTCGACCCAGAAAGACGCTGTATGCGTAGAACTCTATCAATTCTTCATCTGTGTATTTTTTTCGAAGACCTGTAGCTATCAGGAGTTCTTTGACCTTACGAAGCAAGTTCCGCTCATAGTTGTCTAGAATAACGCCCCTTGCAAGCTGCTGAGTGATACCGCTGGTTCCTTTGGGTATTCGTTTGTGAAATACTCGGTCGAACATCTCTCGAAGTGTTCGAAAGTAATCGATGACAAAAACCCGTTTGAATCTATGATTTTCGGTGTAAATAAGTATTTCACTAAATGTCGCAGGCAGTCCATTTGGCGGTGTACCGGCATAAATAAGATCCCCTTCAGCCGAGCGGATTTCAGGCTTTGATTGGTAAAGTGCCAACAGAGAGTCGGCGTTCATGAAATTTTCTGCCGCTTTTTCTCCAATTAAAAGTTGTAATGCAGGTTTGGGTACTGTCAACATTGCAGCTCCCATCATTTGTTGAACAGGAGCAATTGGTGTTAAAAGTTCTGCTAAAATGAAAAGAGTAATCCCTATGACAAGAATTGTTATTGGATTTAAAGGGATTTGACCATTTTGGTGGGCTTTAGACCGGGGTTTTCTTTTATGCCCGTTTTTATTCGTGGCAGCCTTATTCAATGAATTTGTAAATGCACTTGTTGAAGAATTCTTTTCCTTAAACAATCTATATGTATCTCTTGCATCGTCGATGCTAAATTTGGAAGAATCCTTATTATTAATAGACGTGTTTACGATGTCTTCATGGTCGGCAATAGCTGCCTTCATTTCATTTTTTATGATTTTTCGTTTTGCTTTTTTTTCAAATCTGTCTTTTTCATTATTTAGTCTGATACTCCTGCTGTAATAACTTTCATTAAGCGCTTTCATGAAAAGTGGACTGATTTCAAATAGGAGAAAGAGTATTTTAAGTCCCCAACCCACACGCCAAAGAATTTCATCTTCCTGTTTTAGAGACTCTAAAACCTTTATGTTTTTTGCTAATCCCTGGTTTACATCTTCTTTTTTTTCACGAAATGCTTGACTGATTTCAGCCAGCACTTCTCTCTCTTTTGCCTCTTGATTAACAAGTTCAATTTGCAATTCATCTAGTTTAATCTGTACTGACTCAAGTCGTTTTTCGGCAGCATCGTATAAATCCCCTTTTCCTGGAATTCCGCTACCCCATCCTGCAACAATTTCTCCTGTTTCTTCAGCTTCCATACGGATTCTCTGGCGGTCTCTATCTTCTCTGTAGATGGATCGTATTTCTATAAGTTCTTCAATACGATCCTGGATGCGAGGAAGTCCGTATCGAATGGATAGACTTTCTCTGAGCTCTTCATTATAGATTCTTGTCTCTTCTTGAATGGCTTCATGGATGGGTTCTCGGTTGATTCTTAGCTCCAAAGGTATAGCGATAATAATGGCAAGTACCATTGCCAGTATAAGGCGTGGCAGAAGTGTCCATTTATTGAATTGACTTACAATAAAGCGGTCTAATGAAAAAACAAACGCAGAAAATAACAGACCTAGTGGAAGTGCAGAGTACACGCTTTCTGTAATGATGTAGGCTGCATATGTGCCAGAAATAAGGGCAAAGAAAGCGGTTAGAAAAACAAATATGCCAAGCTGCAACTGAATATTTCTTGAGGATTCGTAATGATCAGACGGCAGTTTTTCTAGTGCGGACTGATCAGTCATGCTGCACCATAGGAAAAAATCAGTAATGGGATTCATATCATCACTCATTTGAGTTTGTCTATCAGTTGATATTCTATTATCAACTCCTTACCCACATAAGTGATTAATCAATGGATACCGAATCAGTTGACCAGCATAATTATCTATTATCATTGCTTTGGGCCCACCTCACACGAATGTCCCCATGCAGTATCCAGCCGGCGGCATCGTCTTGCAGCCATGCCGGGTGGGTCTGTTGCAGCCATTGGAGTGTCTGCCCATACGCCTGTCCGGCGCTTTGGGGCCGGGTGAGCCACCTGCGGTAAAACTGTTCAGCTATGGCCCGGCTCCGGTTGTCATCAATGGGCCACAGGTAGCCAATCACGCAGCGCGCTCCGGCGGCCAGCAGCCCATAGACCAGTCCCATGACTTCATCGTTCAGGTCCCCCTCCCCGTAGGTCCCCTCACAGCTGCTCAGGTAAACCAGGTCGACCCCTGTCAGGTCAAGTTCCCCATCGAGCAGCTGCCGGGCGGAGAGGGTCTGCCCGTCCAGCTGGATGTAGGAGGCTGCCGGGTCGCTGCCGTCGTAGACCCCATGGGTAACCAGGTGCAGCACGCTGATAGTTTGGTCTTGAAGCTGCCGCCGCAGCCCCGGGAGCCTCATCTGTCGGCCTTGCAGCAGGATGGCCTCCGGTACCAGGGCGCTGAGCATGGTACACTCGTCCTCACCATGGTCTAGGCCGCTGTCCAGTGGTGGGCCGGCAATGAGCAAGCGTTTTGCTGAGGGAGTATCTTGGGGCTGTTTACCCGACAAATGTACGGCCAGGGAGAGTGCAGGGGTAATCCTGGTTGGTACCTGGCTGGCCAGCGGGCCGGGCTGCGGCTGTCCATCGTACCAGTGCACCGGCGCGGATTGCAGCGGGAGTACATGGAGCATTCCGTGGGGTTCAATCAGGATCTCGGTGGGCAGTTCTTCTAGCTCGTTTAGCTCGTCAATCCAGGGCTGCAGGATCCTATCGGCAGTGGTCTGTACCGCCCAGTGGTGCATCTTTTTACGGGCCATGGCAAGAAACCGGCCGCGCTTGGCCCGCAGTGATAAGTCTTTTGTGGCGCGCACTGCCGGCCAGCTAAAACTGCCCTGGTCCCAGTCGTCGGTGATGTTCAGCTCATCGGCGGTTTTCCACAACTGGTACTTGGCCTCTTCAAGCGTCTCATCCCACCAGGGTGGGTCGTCGCTTTGCTTGTCGCCAACAGGCGCATCGAAGTCCTGGTGGGTGAGGGGGCCTGCCTGCGTAAACGCATCCTGCCGGCTGCGGGTGCCCCACATAAAGGGCTCATCCTGGCTAGAGGTGGAACCACCGCGGGACATGTATTCTTCCAGCCACTGGGACCGGCTCAGGGCCAGGTAGAGCTGGCGGATGGTATCGTCGGGCAGGGAGAAGGATTTAACAGACAGAGGCAGCTCGCGGTCTTCTTGCACCTGCCACAGGGGTACCAGATAGACGACCAGCCGGTCGCGGCCGGTAAAGCTGTAGCTGACCAGCAGGGGGCGCCCGCCTAGATAGTTGCTCATCAGTGATCGTTTAAGCGACAAGGCCAGCTGCACAGGCTCAGCCACGACAGGGCAGGGCAGGGGGTACTCGCCGGAGCCGGAGTGGCCAAACCTGATTTGTTCGCTCAGGGTTCGCCCTTTGTGGCAGTGCCAGTGGAAGGCCTGCCGGAAGTCGGCGACCTGTTCGTGCAGCAACACTTTTTGAACCTGCTCGAATAAAATTGCATACGTGTTTTGCAAGGCTAGCCGCTCACCGGCCGTTGGAAGGCCCGCCCGATGGGTGTTGAACTCCTGCAGGGCCCGTAAAATGGTCTCGTGCGCAAGCTCATACCTACCAATAACAAGATATACATGACTTTGCACGCGTAAACTATTCCATTTCACCCCAAAAGCGTTCTGCGGATCCAGTTGCTCAGCCTGCTCAAGGCGCTGCAATGATTCAGACCATTTTTGAAGATTGGCAAGACACAAACCAAGCAAAAACGATGCCTTGGACAGTTGAGTGGTATATTGATGCGGGTTCAACGTTTCGAGCTGCTGGTAAAGCTTTTGGGCGCGACGGCAGGGCTCTTCTGCCTGGCCCCACTTGTTCTGATATACAAGGCACGCTCCTAAATAATCGGCCGCATTGGCAAGTTCGGTAGTGTATTGTCCCGATTTTGAAGATTCGAGCTGCTCATAAAGCTCTACAGCCTGGATGAGGGGCTCTTCGGCTTGATCCCAATTTTGCCGATTGCCAAGGCACACTCCTAGATTGGAAGCTGAACAGGCTAGATCGGTGGTATATTGACTAGGCATTAAAGATTCAAGTTTTTTGAAGAGTAGATATGCTTTTAAATCATAACTTTCTGATTCTATTTGTTTATTCAGTTTACTAAGATAAACTCCAAGTCTACCGTATGTATGAGCCAGTTTGCTAACAAATTCTCCAGGGTGTTTAAGTTCGAGTTTTTTATATAAAGTAGACGCCTTTAAAGTATAGATTACTGCCTTCTTATAAGTGCTTTTATAACCTAGATTCATGCCTAGACCGAAGTATGAATCAGCTAATTTATCGGTATACTTTCCATGATGCACCAACTCTAACTTTTCATACATATTACAAGCTATTCGATGGTAGGTTATAGCTTCCTCATAGTTATAAAGATCAGTATTACACGAACCCAAATTGTATGCGGTTCTTGCCAAATCAGAGGAAAATTGACCTGGCAAGGTCACCTCCAATTTTTTATAAAGTTTAAATGAAACAAGATTAAATCTGTTGGATTCTTTATATAGACATTTTCTACCTAAATAAGCTCCAATCCTTCCGGATACACTTGCTAGCTCATTAATAAATTTTCCCCCGTTTAGATATTCTAGCTGTTCATACAAAGTGTATGCTCTTCTTGCATATGTTTCTGCCTTGTTATAGTTATTTTGTTTAGCACCACATTCTTCTAAAATTCTAATTACATTAGTTAAATCAATGATATGTTGCCCTGGATTCGAGGATTCGAGCTCTTCGTAGAGCTTTAAGGCGTTCAACATGGTTTCTTCGGCTTGGTCCAACTTGCTCTGGCCGAATAGACACACTCCAAGATTGTGGACCGCATTTGCAAGTTCGGTAGTGTATTGTCCCGATTTCGAAGATTCGAGCTGTTCGTAGAGATTTACGGCATGTCGACATGGCACTTCGGCTACTTTCCAGCATTTTAGATTTAGTATTGAAAAACCAAGCCTTGAAGCAATATCAGCAAGTTCTACAGTGAAATAGATGCCGTAGTCAACTATCAAGTCTGAAAGAGTTCTAGAAACTAATAAATAACTCTGTTCATGGTCGATCAACTGTTTAAATATATTTTTAATGGTATATGCAGGAAGATCATTTTTTGAAAAGCTAGAATGACTTCCCGAACTAAAATTTCTTAAGATAGTCACCCAGCATTGGTGGGCAATCCAAAATCTGGAGGCATTGATTGCACATGAACTCAGGAAAATTAAATATGTTAAGTATTTAGAGTTTTCTTTGATAGAAAGATTTTTAGTTGAGGTTTGAAAAACATTGTCTAATAATAGGGCAACCTCTTTCTCAAATTGATTTTCCGGATTTTTCAGGACTTCTTCGATATGGTTAAGTAGTTTCATGGACCTACTGAGTAAATCAGTTTTTTCGGAATTTTTTAATTCATTAATAATGAGCTGTAGCCTGCTTAGTATATTGGGTTGCAATGTCCAGACCCACAGGTTCGGATCATTACTCAAATCCTCGAGAAGTGCGACCTCTTTACCCAGGTTTCTTACTTCCATAATAATTTGGCCGGCTTTTTAATCTTGCTTTGATTTTGTACTAGCTTAATAGGACGATTTAACGTAGTAACCTTTCTTTTTTGAACCAAAAACCTTGTCACTTTTTGCCAAATGTGTGTTAGAATATTTGCTGAATTCTTTGCCCCAGCCATATTTTTTCCGTCAGAAGGATTTTTTTGAAGGGTGGGTGTTGATGATCCAGATCTGTCTTTTGTTATCTGATGGGACGTAATTTTTTGAGGATTTATATTTTGTAAGAGTTGTTTCCGTTCACACCAGGGGCAGTCACGTAGGTGTTCACCAAAAATATGTTTTTTGTTTTCACTGCAACTCTGCAAGTAAAGTTCGCTTGTATCTAACTCTTCTCTCCACTCGTTTGCAGTTGGTCGAATAGATGGATCATGAGAACCATCTCGAAAACAGCGGATAAATAATTTTTGAATATGTGGGTCGAGCATTTCAAAAGGAGGACTGCCTGAACGAGGCTTGTATTCCTGTTTTCTCTCAGGATCGTACGTCCAATGCTTTTGCTTTATGTTATGTGCTACATTGGCCTCTCCATTTCCATATTTGTACGACCCTGAAAAGGGATGCATACCTTCCATGAGTAATTGAAAAAAAAGTACGGCCATCGAAAATGCATCGTGCTTTGTACCCCCGTTAAAAGATGCGTAGTTTTTATTCTGGTGCTCCGGAGGTGTATAATCCGGAATACCGACCCTGCAAGTATAAATTTTACCGGTTGACGGATCTCTTATTTCAAAAGAATCACAATCGATCAGAGTTACCAGAGCGTTCTTT
This sequence comes from Rhodohalobacter mucosus, assembly GCF_003150675.1. Lineage (NCBI taxonomy): Bacteria > Pseudomonadati > Balneolota > Balneolia > Balneolales > Balneolaceae > Rhodohalobacter > Rhodohalobacter mucosus. Next base: position 375,818 of record NZ_QGGB01000007.1, read on the forward strand.
TTGACTAAAATATTACTCATGTTTAGATCGCCTACTGCGAAACCATTACTATGTATTTCTTCAATTGCAGAAGCAATATTCCGGCAAATTCTTATTTGTGTTCGGTAATTTGCATGTGCATGCTGCTGTTTCCTGGATTTAGGAAGAAGATAGGAAAATGCAGAACTTCCTTCGGCGAGTGGCATTATAAATCCAACTGTCATTCCATTTTCGTTTACCACAAGGTCTTTAGGCCATGCTATGCTGTGATGTCCCATAGTCGCCATTGGATCGTTGGGAGGATTATGAATCATCACATTTAGTTTATTTGCTCTATCCTGAATCACTTCGTGATAGATTTTAGCAACGGTATTCTTTTCGTTTTGTAGGCGATAAACACTTCCCTCACCTCCTCGCAATAGAGTTGACGGGTCTAGATGTAATCTTGTTCCAGTTGATTGGATCCAAAGCGATTTCATTCTGATAGTGCTATCTTATCATTTTAATTCTGAGCCATATCGTCTGTTAGCTTAGAAGAGATACCTCCTGCCACCAGAATGCAGCAATCATCAAATGTTCTCGATTGTACTCTATTCGAGCGAAGATATTTTTCTAATTCGAGATTATCTCTTTGTTCATTATTGCTTACACTTGCGATCCGGATCAGTGGATTTAAAAATGATTGCCGGGGTTCCTTTTCCTTTTTATCAAATGCGATACGCGCCAATCCATCTGTGAATAGGCAAACACCGTTAATTGGTTTCTGTACAAAGCCGGATTGGATGACTTTCAAGGCATCCTCTGACGTAATAAATGTGGTAATATTTGCAAATTTACTATGATCTTCTGTAAGCTGATGAAGTTCATAATCAGTGTTTTTATGATTTGAGTCAATAGCTGTCTGTACAACGATACCTCCATCTCCAACTTGGCCATAAGCCACGAAGTGCTCAGTTGCAACAATGATGAGCAATGTTGTGGCAAATGCATCCATCGTAATCTGTAATGAATTCGCTCCATTGTTTAGATAGTTTGTACGGTCCTGAATATGGTTTATGGTTTCTGAGAAACATTGATCTATAAGTTCCTTCCATTCCCGTCCTGCATCCTGTTTTTCAGACTCTGGCCAGAGGTCTATTACACTACTGAGCCATGTAACTGCAAACTTCGTTGCCCATCGTGAACCTACAGAAGAAAATGGAGCCGAGTTCGACCCGGCACCATCTGCAACAGCTGCAATCAATGTCCCATTATCTATATGATTGTAGTAGAAGGCATCTTCATTTGGTTGCCCCTCATTGTGGTATGATCCCTTTTGTGAGGCTGCTAAAACATGAAATTTTGGATTCGAACTCATTTTTGTATTGTGTTTGGTTCGTGATTTAAGCTGTAATTGGTTTAAAGCAATTAGCAGGCGGCAAAGCCAAGGTTTGTCCAGGCTGTGAGGAGCTAATTATCGTCACTGATCTGCTGATGAATTCAAACATGGCTTTGAAATCCATATTCATTAATTCAACAACCGGTTGATTCACTGCAAATGCCTGCAGTGCATTGAAATTCGCAGTTGCAGTTCCAACAGGAAAGAAAGTACAAATGTCATTTACGGCATGTACTTTTTTGACAGCTATATCCATCATGGTCGGATTTTTTGGTTCCTGTTGACCATCAGTGACTAGAAAAATGATTGATTTATAATAATCAAGACCACTAGCGTCATATGCTTCCAGACGATTTTTCAAAGAATCCACTCCTTGGTTTATAGCCTCAGCTAGTGGAGTTAAACCTGAAGCTTTTAAAATGGGTGGTGTAAAATTGTCGATCGTTGTAAAATCCTGAAGTACGTTAACCATTCCGCCAAAAGTAATAATCTGAGGTTCTACTACGAATCGCGCGATCTCATTTTTCATAATTTCACTCTTAAGTATCTTAAGGCCTTCGTTAAGTTCATCAATAGCCTTGACACCATCGAATCTTCCATTCATGGATGATGAAGTGTCAAGAATCAGGATTAGTGGCAACCTTTTCCCATAACCTAAATCAGCACCTTCATTTACTTCGTTGAATCGGCTATCCAGTTCGTGTTCATTACTTTCCAGATCTTGCGGATATACATCGATGTAATCATTCTTACCAGGCATAGTTGTCACCATTTATTTGATATTGTGAGTATTCACTGAAAATCAATACCACCTTACTTTTGTATTAGTGGGTTAGCATTTCAGGGATATTTACTAGGAAGAGTAAACAAGAGTATGATTGCGTATCAATCAGGCTTAGGATTATCTGGTCAATTCAAGAAGAGTCAGATCTATGTAGTAAAAAATAGTTAGGCCATCCTGCCTTAACTGTACAGAACGGCCTATAAATTTGACCGGGTATCGAATTAATTCAGCTAGTATCTTTTTGGCTTGAATTAATTCAACAAAATAATTTCCAAATTTGTATCTCGATTCTACCGGTCTGAGATGATTCTGGAATGTTCAAGGACAAGCAACGCCAATAGACGAATGATAAGATGATTGTTGGCATTGTTTGCAACGTCAGATGCAAGATCACAATCAGTTATAATTTTTTTGATCTCTGATATTTCATGTTGCTGCAGTCTACTGATCATTGGTTGAAATTTCTCTACATATTCAGCTACGGATATATTATATGCCACATTCCATTCTGCAAATTCATCATGAATCTCAATATTGCCGGAGTTTTCAATCTCACCAAGACAAAATAGTGAATACTGATAGAGTTGAAGATGTATCTGCTGTATAACTTCTTCTCTCAACTGCCCAACCATTAATGATGCATAACATAATTGATGTCTTTGCTCATCAAAACTGAATCCATCATATATTGCAAGAGATTCTTTCATTTCGATATCATTTATCCTTAGTTCGTGTCTCAGTTTTGTTCTTTTGGTCTCCAGTAACTGCATTTTCAATGCAATGCGGAAGAAATTTTCTATTATGTTTGTTGTGTCCTCTGTAAATCGGTGTACACATGAATTTGTTTTATTTTCAAATTCTGCCGCTTTAATGATCTGATTTTTCCAGTTTTTTGTTACGGCCTTCAATTTAGGATCTCTTATTTCAATTGATTTAATAACATTATCCAATAACTCTTCGATACTTGTTAGATTATTATCCTTCATAATATTCACCATTAATTGATTTTATTTATTTTTATGAATTACTAAACTGATTCAATTCAGATACCATTTTTGCGAAATCTCTTAATGGTTTTGATAAGCTTTTATCTTTTGATGAAGTAACAGCAACCTTTTTATTGTTAATTATGTGCAGTAAAGTGTCCCTAGTTTGATTTGGTTTAATAGAGAATTCAATTTCAATTTCATTTAAATAGCTTGAAACTTTATTTGTATCTAACAGTTGAGTAATCAAATCAACGCAATAATTTTCTTTTTTTGCCCCGGCTAGGTCAAGTGTGTAATCAATAAGCTCTTCGTAAAGTCTTATTTGTTTTTTATTATTCAGCTTACCAATAAAGAGCCCTCCTAAAACTAGTTTATTTTTCCTATCAAGAAGCGATCCTTGTAATTCAAAATGTTCAATCAAACTAGACATAGTTTTTTCAAGGTCAGCTTTCATTGATATAAGCTTGGATTCCAGTAGTCGGATTTGAAGCTCCATTAAAAGATATTTGGACACCATGTAAATACTTTCATTATCGAAATCGACTATTTTATCGTAAAGTAAAGATTCATTGATCTGTGCTACTTTTTCAGATTTCCAACGATCAATAGTTGGCTGAAGACATGGATGTTTAGCAACTTCGTTTGCCACTTTTTCTAATTCGATAATTTCATCAGCAAGTCTTTCTATTGTAAATTTCTTATATGCTTTCATAGTATTTTCTATTCAGAGTGATATACAATTGATGATGTTTGATTGAATCTGTTTGTCCTGTTGCTACCTTTTAGAGGAAAGATCAATCTGCTACCGTATCACTTGAATTAAAAAAGTACAAAGTGAAACTAGTTGGCTGCTTTTTTTTAGCCAAAAGGTCTGTCACTAACATAGTGTCTACTGGATAGATCAATCAGCCTTGAAAGAATCGTTTATATTCACACCGAAAGACAATGATACAGTCTTTACTTAACTAGATTGAATTAACTCTCTCCCGATACTCTTGATTAAACTAAGCTAGTTTGGCCTCTAGATCAGAAATACAATTTGATACTATAGTTGTTTAAAATTGCTATATGGTCAATAGTCATCACAAAGAAGGTACCTAGGTTGTAGCTTATCACAATCATTTATATCACTTACAATATGGTCATTTGGTAGTGAGTAAGAAATACGATGTATTATTACAATTTTGTATTAAAAGTCGAATGGCTCATCTAAATAGATCAGAAGAATTAGACTGTAAACTTAATTTAATCTGACAAAATTATTTTGAGGATGGTGAACTCATGTGATACGCAATTTAGACAAATATTGCTTACGTAGTAAAGTTGACAATTAACCTTGTATCGAAATTGTCAAGTAAATCAACATCTATCCTACAATGCTAGAGAAACTAAATAACAATCATCTAGTAGAATATCTGGCTAAAATTGAACCTAAAGTTTCTGGTGATACTACTTTAGATTTGTTTATGAATCAGCAACGACAACCTAAGATCAGCTCGGACAATTTAGGTATAAAACTATTTGAGCATTTTTATGACATTAAAAATATGATGCTTAGCTATGATCACCGATCAAAAGAAATGATAAATACGTTAAAATTTCTACTAGGTGACGACAAAATTATTTCTAAAAACTTTATTTCTAACATCATATTGTTTCTTCCATTCCTTAGGAGGAAAAATATATGTGTAGATCATAATAACCCACATTATATTTTAGAACAAATTGTAGTAAAATATAAACCTCCAGCTTTTTTGTATTCAGTTTGGGATCAGCCACTGGATGTTCGAAATGTCAAATGGTTAATTTGGTTTGTATGTCTATCACAGGGCGCAAGTCTAAAAAAAGTTTCGAAGTTATTTAATTGGAGTTACCCTGTTAAGCTGCAAAAACACTTATATCATGTACCTGCACATTATGATACATATTATGGAGTGCTTTTTGCTTGGATAATGTATAAGAGTGGTAGTATAAGGGATGCTACTCTAATAGTGGATTACCCTTTTTTTTCACATGGAATTGATCTCACGGAACCAAAAGAAAATGACACATTTATATCGTACTGGCATAGTTTTATTAATTGGCTACTGAAACAGAGTAGTAAATTAACAGATGCTGAATTGTATAGCTTACTTCACTTTAGTGAAATCATTTACAAGAATGAGTCTCAAGTTTCAAGAGGGAATATCACTTGGAAGGGCAGGTCAGCAAAAAAAATGATTGAGGAGTACCAGAGGTTATTAATGAATTGTGATTATAAACACCCATATCTGCATTGGGAAAAAAGGTTCAAGAGTTGGTTTACTGAGACAAATGATGGAGATGTATGGTCTATTGAAGAAATCGACAGCAGTTTACAGTTAAAAGAAGAAGGAGAGATTATGCAACACTGTGTATTTGATCATTTAAATGAAGTGCTTAATGATCAAATTTCGGTATTTTCGCTAACTAGGAATAAAGTAAAGCAAATCACTATTTCTTATTCACTAGATCACTTTGATATACTACAAATTCGTGGGAAGAGGAACAGGGCACCAAACAAAAAGGAAAAGCAAATAATCGGTTTATGGCTTGAACAATTAAATTCTAATTAAACATCCTTCAGCACGTATCTCTTTTTCTTATCAAGTGAGATTTGGCCGGATTTTTTGTAGAGGGAGTGGTAGAAGAACATCACTGCTTTTTCTTTTAGAGCCTGACGCAGGAGGATTGTTTTGGCTTTTTTGGACTGGAGTGGGTCCAGATCTACCATCTTCATGGAGTAGTGGTTAAGGTGGTATTCGGTGGGGATCAGGTCGCCCATGTAGTAGCCGGCTTTTTCGCTGCTTTCGATTTTAACGATCAGGTGACCGGGAGTATGTCCGCCGGTTTTCATCAGGGTAATGCCGGGGATCAGCTCGAAAATGTCGTTCTCCATGAATGTGAACCGCTCTTCGGCGGCCAGCCTGTAGAGCTCATCCAGCCGGTATCCGGCACCTTTTACGTTTGTGCCCTGTTCCGACTCGGTCAGTGCGTGCTCCCATTCCAGCCGGTGCAGATGGTATTTTGCATAGGGAAATACGGCACAGGTTTTGATATGCTGATCAACGAATGTGCAGCCTGCGGCATGATCGTAGTGCAGGTGGCTGAGGATTACGTGGTGGATATCCTCCGGACGCAGGCCGAAGATGTTCAGATTGGTCACCACATTGGAGGTATCGCGGTAACGGCTGTTGTAATCGAGTCCCCAGCCAAGGCCGGGATCCACCACAATATTGGTTTCACCGTTGGTAATCAGAAGGGGATCAATGCCCAGTGCAGAGGAGTACCTGCCGAGCGAGGGGTCGTCGGCCGCATGACGGATGCGACCGGGATCCATCTTTTGAAAGGTACCGTCTTCGAACAGCTCAAAAAAACCTTCGCTGAGCTGTTCTATGGCAAAATCGCCGATCTGCATAAAGGATTTTGTTGTGTGATGATGATATCTGGTCAGCCTTGCGTCAGACCTGAATTAACTATAATCAAAAACCGGGGCTAATGGCAAATCAAGTTCTATGTCAGAATTCTTAATGAATTATCAAGTGGCTGAAATAGAATTGATGCAATTTAAATAGCTTGTGATCTCTACATAATGAGTCAAAACCACCCCCTGCCCCTCCTTAAAAAGGAGGGGAGTCTATTTGCCTTCTATCTGATCCTGAATTCACCCAATGCTTATTCCCTAATCAATCAATATCAATTCTGATCGGCAGCAATGCCCAGTTCATGCCGAGCGGCTGGCTGAGCAGCATCTGCACATCGGTCAGATCGTTTTTGGCCTGCTGTGGAATCCAGCTGGTCAGCATCGCTTTCATCTGTGAATTTGCGGAACCGAACAGCGCCTCATAGATATCCTTTTTCTTTGGGAAGGTCTCGACACGGTAGGCCTCAACCTCCGCCATTTCGGCCGCTACCTCGATGGCACGGTCCACGTCTCCGAGAAGATCCACCAGGCCTACTTCAAGAGCGGCGGCTCCTGTATACACGCGCCCACGGGCGATCACATTTACCTCGTCTCGTGTCATGCCGCGGTTCTCGGCCACACGCGCCAGAAAGGCTTCATAGCCGTTTTCGATCGACTCCTGAATAACAGACCGCTCGGAGGGCGTAAAGGAGTCCGAAAGGTCGTAAAGATCGGCATATTCATGGGTTGTGAGCGTTTCATAGTCGATACCGATCTTGTCATCAAAAAACTCTTCAAAGTTGAAAAGCAGGTTGAAGATCCCGATCGATCCTGTGATCGTGTTCTCGGCCGCCATCACCGTGTCGGCTCCCATCGCCATATAGTATCCGCCGGATGCGGCAACGGACCCCATGGATGCGACAACCGGCACCTTTTCAGAAGCTGTTTTCAGATGATGCCAGATCAGGTCGGAAGTGGTGACCGCTCCGCCCGGGCTGTTGATGTGTACTACAATCGCTTTCACATTATCGTCATCCAGGGCGTCATCAAGCTGTTTTTTGACGCTTGATGCGGTGATACCGCTTGTGTTTCCGAACGGGTTGTCGGGCAGGTTCGGCAGGATAGCGCCGCTGGTATAGATCACGGCAATCTTGTCCTGCGTTTCGGGCATCTCCACCCCGGCACTGGCATAACTTACGCGTCCGTATCGGCCGAAGGAGACGGTTGTCAGGTCATCGTCCTCTTCCACGCCAATACGCGCCTTGATCATCGCTTCCACTTCATCCTCAAACGCAATGGCGTCAATCAGTCCGTTTTCGAGCGCAAAGTTGACGCGGTCAACTGGAGGGGTATTCAGCAATTCATTGACCTCTTCAGCACTGTAGCCCGTTCGCTCCATCACTGCATTGACAAACGTATCGGTCGCTGCGTTGAGGATCTCACGGGTTTGCTGCCTGCTTTCCGGAGAGCTTGAGGTATTAGTAAACGGCTCCACGGCAGACTTGTATTCACCCACCCGGAAAATTTCCGGCTCAATGCCGATCTTATCCAGCATGTCGCTGTAGAAGGTGAACTGTGCCACGAATCCGTCGAACTGGAAACCGGTTTGAGGAGGCGAAAAGATGCTGTCGGCCGTGGTTGCCAGAAAATAGGACTGTTCATTCATGCCGATATCGTCGGTGCTGAAATAGAGCGGCTTTCCGCTCTCTTTGAAGTCAGTAAAATATCCGCGGGCCGTTTCCAGGTTTGCCCACGAGGAGCCTACAAGGTTTGTTTTTACCCAAACAGCCTCAATATTGTCATCTGCGGCGGCTTTTTTTAGAGTGCTCTTCAGTGTTTCCAAAGAAAATCGTATACCGGCCTCCGGATTGAAAAGTTCGTCAACCGGATCTTCAACAGCCTTGGCAGGGATGCCGCCGGGCAGGTTGATGGTCAGTACGGTGTTTGAGCGGATATAGGGTTCGGGTTCGGCTGAACTGCTCACCAATGTTGCGAACAAAATCAGTACCAGAATCAAAATACCCAATATGGTTCCCAGAATGGAGGCCAGAAATGTCTTGAAAAATTGCATTATAGATCAGATTACTTGTTAAATTTACCCCGCGTGAATGAGAGCGGCGCCGCATGTGTTGGTTAAACTTACTAAAACCAATAATTCATTCCACGAATTTTTATCTGTACGAAATATGAAACAATTTGATTCACTCATTATCGGTTCAGGACACAACGGCCTGGTTACCGGTTGCTACCTGGCCAAAGCGGGAATGAAAGTTGGGGTACTGGAACGGCGCGACACCATCGGCGGAGCCGTCTGCACGGAAACCATGTTTCAAAGCGAGGAAAACCCGAATGGTTTTCGAATGGACGTGGGATCCTCTGTTCATATCATGATCCATCAGACCGGTATTATCGAAGAGCTTGGCCTCACGGATTACGGGTTGGAGTATATCGAGATGGACCCTTTCATGAGCTATCCGGTGCCGGACGGGAAAGGGGTGATCCACTTTCACAAAGACCTGGACCGAACGCTGGAGTCCATTGCAGCTGTAGCCCCGGAGGATGTAGCCAATTACAAGGAGTTCATCGATTTCTGGGGACGGATCAATCGCGGCGTGCTGAAAGCGTTTATGGTGCCGCCTACGGGGAAGAATATATTCACCGAAATGGCCAAGGGGCAGATCCGTGACGGGTCGATGTTCAAAAAAGGGGAGCAGATCGACGGGCTGCAGAAAATCCTGGGCAGCTACGGGGGCGTGGTGGAGAAATCTTTCAAAAACCCTTACCTGAAAGCGGCCCTGACCTGGTTTGCCGCTCAGTCGGGCCCATTGCCCGACCAATCCGCCACGGGCGATTTTGTGGGCTGGCAGTCGATGCTCCATGAAAGCGGCGCAAAGCATCCGAAAGGTGGGAGCGGTATGCTTACCCAGGCAATGAAAAACCTCATTGAAGAGTACGGCGGCGAGGTGATTGCGGATTCTCCCGTCAAAAAAATTGACATCGCAGACGGAAAAGCGAGGGGCGTGGTTACGGAAAATGATGACTACTACAAGGCAGACCTGATCGTTTCCAACGCGCACGTGCAGACCACCATGATGAAACTGGTTGGCCGTGAACACCTCGATGCTTCCCTTTTTACAAAGGTGGAGAATATTCAGGTGGGCAACGGGTTCGGTATGGTGATCCGCTGCGCGGTGGAGGAGCTGCCGGAGTATACAGCCGCACCCGGTGATCCGCTGATTCACAACGGCATGCAGCTGCTGGCCCCGTCGGTCGGGTACATGAACCGCGCCATCGGTGATTATATGAAAGGGAATCCGCCGGAAGAGCCGGCTGTCCTCGCGATGACCTTTTCCAAAATCGACCCTGAAGTGGCCAAAGACGGGAAACACACCCTCTTTGCCTGGGCCCAGTGGCATCCGTATGAACTGTCGAACGGCCGGAACTGGGATAACATCCGCGAACGGGAAGCGGACAAGATCTATGGCGTGGTGGAGAGATACGCGCCCAACATGAAGGGGAAGCTGATCGACCGCTACATTCAATCACCGCTCGATATCGAGCGCAAGCACGGACTGCTGCGCGGTAACGTAATGCACGTGGAGATGAATTTTGACCAGATGTTCATGTTCCGTCCGGTTCCGGAGCTGAGCCGGTACGAAACCCCTATTGAAAACCTCTATCTTTCCAGCGCATCCTGTCATCCTGGCGGCGGGGTATTTGGAGCCGCCGGGTACAATGCGGCACAGGTGATATTGAAAAAAGGAACTAAAAAATTCTTTGGGAGCAAAAGGTGAAAAATCATTTCCCGGATTCGCACGCAGAGATCCATCTTGGAACCATCCTCAACAACCTGCGCACCATTCACAAGAGAGCAGGTACGGAGAAAGTGTTTGCCGTTGTGAAGTGCGATGCCTACCGGCACGGCGCCGTACGCGTATCGCGTCACATTGAGGATGCTGCTGACTGGTTTGGCGTGGCAAGCGTGGATGAGGGGATTCAGCTTCGGATGGGAGGCCTTAAAAAACCGATCCTGGTCTTCAATGTTCCGGGGTATGACACGGCGGCGGCCTACCATACACACAACCTCACAGCGACGGTCAGCCATAAAACCCATTTTGATACTCTCATGGACGGCACACGATATCAGCTCAATTTTGACACGGGGATGGGACGGTTCGGCTTTATGCCGGAGGATGCAGCAGACGTGCGGCAGCTGGCCGTAATGAATCAGCGGCTCTCCTGCAGCGGGATCTATTCGCACTACGCCACCGCCGATGATCCCGGCTCCGATTTTGTTCGTAAGCAGTATGAACGATTCAGCAACATCACAGAGCTCTTCAAAGAGATCCCGCTCCGCCACATGAGCAATACGGGAGCTGTCGCAAATTATGATATCGGTCATTTCAACATGGTCCGCACCGGGGTCGGGATGCTTGGGTATAACTCCGGTGAGAAGCGGTATGACTGGCTGAAACCGGCCCTTACATGGAAAACCCGCATTGTGCAGATCCGCAAAATCAAAAAGGAAACACCGGTGAGCTACTCCTCAACCTGGAAAGCACCGCAGGAGGGGTACCTGGCAACCATTCCCGTTGGATATGGCGACGGCATTCCGCGATCACTCAGCAACAAGCTGAAGGTGTGGATTGACGGTGAGCTCTATCCGCAGGTGGGGAATGTAACCATGGACAATATCATGGTTTTTTTGGGTGAAAAACAGCTTCCCGCAGAGACGGAAGTGACGCTGCTGGGCGGTGAGGGATGGAATGCACACGACTGGGCGGAAAAAGCGGGAACCAACGTGCATGAAATTCTGACCAACATAACCGGCAGGGTAGAGAAAATTTACGGTGAATCCTAAAATTCCGTATGATCTGACGGAGTGCAATGGAAGTCTCCCCTCGAGGGGAGTACCGCCGTCTGGCGGGGAGGGGTGTTACGTAGTGAAATTAAGGGTATTATTTAATTTTATAGGGACGAACCTCAGCTTAGAGGGTCATTCCCCAGACTCTCACGAGCCTCTCCCCCTTCCCACATAGTGATCCCAATGGGAAAAGGGGGACTATTTCGTTTCAATTCCTTGACTTACCTCATGGACACCTGATGCGAAATCTATCAGTTCACGATGTTGGTGAGTTCAATATCGTACTGAAGCGTCGATTCACTGTATTCTGCGGTGAGGCCGGCTGTAACGTCTGCGTAGCCCTGTTCAGGCGAAACGATGATCGTGCGGATTTCACCTACTTTCATCCCGGTCAATCCTTTTCGTAAGCCGGACGTATAGAGAAGAATCGGGCTTCTGGGGTTGATAATTCCGTTTGAAAGTCGAATCTGGTCTACGCGCTGGTTTGTAATGGGAAGGGCATTTCCATTGCTGAAGGAGCTGTAGATAATATCACCGTCAAGCGACCTGAGCGTTACAAGAAAGGAGATCTGATCGCGCTGGGTTACTGAAAACGTACCGGTTCCCTCTTCCAGAACATGCACGTCAATTCCGGGTTCTACGGTAACCGGGTCCACTTCAGTGTAATCGAAAGCCGGAGGCACGGTCGAAAAGTCGGGGGGCTCAAAGCTGAACGGATCCGTAGTGTCGCAGGAGGATAGTATAAAAATGACCAGAAGGGCCGGTATTAATCTCAAAACCGAAATTTGCATGATTGCGTGATGGATAAAATTCTTTTTCAAAAGCCTTTACAGACTTAAGAAGTTAAAACTAATTGGTGAATGAATAAAATATGAATCGAGGATAAAAGCGGCCTGTTAATCACTCTGATTGTCACCCCAACATATAAACAGGGTGCTTTGCATCAATTAAGAACCGCTCTGATTGCCAAACGCTTTTTCGAGCTCTTTCTTGCGTTTGCGCGCAGCAATTTTGCTTAGAAAAATGGCGAACTGGTAAAGAATGAGCAGGGGGAGTGCAATCATCATCTGTGAAATGGGATCGGGCGGGGTTAGAAACGCCGCAACAATAAGAATGGCAACCAGCGCATGGCGGCGGTATTTGCGCATGATGTCGGGATCGAGCAGGCCCACTTTCGACAGAAAGTAACTGATTACGGGCACCTGAAAGATCACGCCGCATGCCAGCGTCCAAACAGCCACAGATGTAAAATATTCATTGATATCGAACTCATTGCTTATAAAGTCGGAGATCACGAACTGGGTGAAAAACTGAACCGCGAAGGGAACCAGGATCAGATACCCGAAAGCTACACCCAGCAAAAAGAAGAAGGTGATGAAAAGCGAGTTCAGAAATGTTTTGATCTTTTCGCCTGACTCCAGTGCGGGCTCCACAAAAGCCCAGAGCTGAAAAATAAAGAGCGGTGACCCGATAATGATGCCGGTGATGATGAGCGTGCCCCAGTAGGTAAAGAACTGTCCGGGCAGCCGTCGTGAAATCAGAGAGAGTTCAACGGGATCGATGGGCATCAGGCGGTACATGAAAAAGTCTGTGCCTGCGGGACCCAGGATGAGCTCTTTGATGATAAAGTCGCGAAAAAAGAAGGCCACCAGTACACCCGCCAAAACGCCAAGAAGTCCTTTCAGGATCCTCCAACGGAGTTCTTCCAGGTGGTCAAGAAACGACATATTAGCGGTCGGATCGACCTTGGGAGGCTTGGCCTTGGGGAGAATCCGCCCCATGATACCCCGCTTCGACTGTTCCGTACTATCGCTCATCCGTATCGGCTATCTGTCTGTACTTTGTTTTATTGTGATGAATTTGTGTAAAAGGCATTCAGAATCAGCAATCCGCTGATCAAAGGGTATTTATGGAGTGGTTGCGAAGTCGTAGAGTGGAAACATGTCACACATCTCTTTCACCTGTGTTTTGACGGAGTGAATCACATCTTCATCCTCCGGCTTTTGAAGAACGGTATCGATCAGGCGTACAACCTCTTTAAACTCATTTTCACCGAAACCGCGCGTCGTCAGGGCAGGCGAGCCGATCCGGATACCGGATGTTACAAACGGGCTTTCCGTATCAAAAGGGACCATATTTTTATTAACGGTGATACCTGCACGGTCGAGGGATTCTTCCGCAAGCTTACCGGTCAGGCCTTTGCTGCGCAGATCCACCAGGATCAGGTGATTGTCGGTGCCATCGCTGACCAGGTTGTAACCGCGGTCCATAAATTCATTTGCCATGGTTGTGGCGTTGGCTTTTACCTGTTTTTGATACGACACGAATTCGGGCTCAAGCGCTTCGCCAAAGGCTACGGCCTTGGCTGCAATTACGTGCATCAGCGGTCCTCCCTGGCTGCCGGGGAATACGGCGGAATCGAGCACTTCGCTCCAGTTTTTGGTCCGGCCTGATTTGCGTGCCGTCACACCCAGCTTGTTTTCACCGTCATTACCGACCAGAATCATGCCGCCCCGCGGACCGCGCAGTGTTTTGTGCGTAGTTGTAGAGACAACATCACATACCGGAAGCGGATCATTCAGTTCGCCCGCCGCAATCAGCCCGGCCGTATGCGCCATGTCCATCCAGAGAAAAGCACCCACCTCGTCGGCGATGTCGCGAAATGCCTGGTAGTCGAAGTCGCGCGTGTACGCGCTGGCTCCGATCGAGATCATCCGCGGATTTACTTTTTTAGCTTTATCCCGAACCTTGTTCATATCAATTCGGCCGGTGTCCTTTTCCACGCCGTAAAATTCAGGGTGATAGATGATGCCGGAGAAGTTGACGGGCGAGCCGTGCGTGAGGTGGCCGCCGTGCGCCAGATCGAGGCCCAGAAGGGTGTCGCCGGGCTGCATGAAAACCAGGTAGATGGCTGCGTTGGCCGACGCACCGGAATGCGGCTGTACATTCGCGTAATCGGCATTAAAAAGTTTTTTAGCCCGCTCACGGGCAAGATCTTCCGCAACGTCCACGTGCTCGCAACCGCCGTAATACCTTTTACCGGGATATCCCTCCGCATACTTGTTGGTAAGTACGGAGCCCATGGCTTCGATAGTGGCGCGGGATGCAAAGTTCTCAGACGCAATCAGCTCAAAATTTTCATTCTGGCGCGTGGTTTCCTTCTCAATAATGCTGAAAATTTCAGGGTCCTGCTCTTTAAGTGCTTTCATTTTATGTAAGGATATGAATCAATATTACTTGTCAGTGATTGCGTTAATCTTATTTACGCGGCGTTCGTGGCGTCCACCCTCGAATTCGGCTTTAAACCATGCTTCCAGGATCTCCCTGATCTGATCGGTTTTGAGCTCGCGCCCGGGGAGGCAAAGCACATTGGCATTGTTGTGTTCACGTGCAAGGCGTGCAACGTGTGTGGAGTAGACAAGAGCCCCCCTTACATTGGGAAATTTGTTGGCCGCCATACACATGCCCTGACCGCTGCCGCAGATCAGAATTCCCGAATCATATTCACCCGAACTCACCTTTTTGGCTACCTGTACGGCAAAATCGGGGTAATCAACGGAGTCCGCTGAGTGTGTCCCAAAATCTACCGGCATGTGTCCGAATTCTTCCAGTATCTCTTTGGTCTCCTCTTTGGCTTCAAATCCGGCGTGGTCACTGGCTATGGGAATAATCATGGGCACATTTTTAAGGGAAAAATTGGTTTCTCAAATATCTCGAAAAAAACAGTGAGCACCAAGGCAGGAATTGGGCAGAAAAGAGGATTTGAGAAAATTTGGGCAGTATCGTATGGGTTCTCGCAGATTTCTCAGATGAATCGCGGATATTCTGCGGAAATCTGCGATTAACTCAGTCCCGCAGGGATCACTATGCGGCGCAAATCTGCCCCGCTGGGATGCCAATGGCACGAGTAAACCTATGGCCGCAGGAAATTCGTAACCACCGAATCGGAGGATATGCTTCCGAACACGCCGATTCCACCGTCGATGTTGTACCTCAGATTAGGGATCTCTCCGGGCGACAAGGTGGATCCTCCCAGCTGCACTTCCTGCGAGCGCAGCAGTTCAGCAACATTCCGGTCTACCGAATTGGTGACAACAGTTGTCTCCCCGTAAAAAGCAGCTCCGATCCATGGAAAATTCAGAAAGATGGTGCCGTCTGCCATGATGTCGAAATTGCCCTCATTGATCAGGCCCGAAGAGTTGCTGAAAAAATCTTCAATTTCAGCGTCACCGTCGTTAACCGCGGCAAGATAAAAAGGCGTAAGACTCTCCGGTGTGGGGTTGAGGGCCAATGCGTCAAAAACAAACACGTTTTGATTCTGGGTTTGAACCGTCGGAGCCAATACAATTTCAAGCTGTTCATCCGACTGATACACCACAGATTCCCGTACGTCATTAATCACACTGATCTGATCGGGGACGGTGGTCACGGCACTCAGCTGTTCATCCCGGTTGCTGAAGGTGACGTCAATTCGGTAGCTTCGCCGGGCTTCCACGATGTGGGTGTCGTCCTGAGGTATGTAGATTCCTGTGGCGGCTCCGGATTCGTAAGGGAAAACTTCTGCCGTTCCGCCGTTTTCATCCAGCAAGGTTATGCTGACAATGGCACCGCTTAGAGCTGCACTCTCGAATGTATATTCAACGTCAATCGGCAGTGTTCGGGTGATCCTGACAACCGGAAGCTGACGGCCCGCAACCAGGTAGGATTCTATTTGTACCAGTTCGCGGTACTCATCCTGTTCATACAGATCACATCCGGTACCCAGGATCATCAGCAGAGCGAAAAGAAGCGTAAACAGATGAAATGTATTGATCTTCATATATGAATGGGAGTTAAAAATTCACGGTGTAGGACAGAGACGGGATGATGGGTAAAAGCGGGATATCCTGCCGCTCTACGGGGTTCTCGTCAAAATCATAGTTGTAAAACCAGATATTTCTGCGCGAGTAAATGTTGATGATCTGGATCTGCCATTCCGCATCACCCAGGTCAAAAAAGCGCCCGAAACGGCTAAAGGAAAGATCCATGCGGTGGTAGGATGGCAGTCTCGATGCATTCAGATTGCCCACGGTAAATACGTCGCGAGGCGCATTGCCCCATGGAACGGACGTGAGCTGCGTTCGCCCAAGCGGCTCTGTGAACGCCTGGCCCGTTGCGTAGCTGAATACACCCGACACGCTCCACCGGTCGGAGAGCTTGTAGGTTGCAACCACATTCATATCGTGGGTACGGTCGTATTTGGGCGGATAAAACCGCGCCTGCTGCGGATTGTCCGGAATATCGGTGTTGAAGCCGGGGAATTTTCTGCGGGTCACGCCAAAGGTATATCCCACGAAACCGCTCAGCCGGCCGGTCTTTTTCTCGATAAAAAGCTCAAATCCATATGCGTAACCGTCGCCGATCCGGAACAGCTGATCGTAGTCGAGCCCGGAGGGATCGGTTACAAAGGGATCCAGCTCAAACAGATCGCGCATGGTGCGGTAATAGATCTCCGCATCAAAGCCGTACCCTTCGAAGGGGAGGGTCTTGGCAGCGATCACAAACTGGTCGCCGAAGGAGGGGGCCACACCGTCGTCGGATGTAAGCCAGATATCAAATCCGGAGAAAGCCTCGTTGGTTATGAGGGTGAGATACTGGTGATATCGGCCATAGGCCGTCTGCAGCCGGATAGACGGATTCACCCTGTATTCGAGTGAAAGCCTCGGCTCGAGCCGTGCATACGAGCCTTCCGAGAAGGTGTTTAACCGCACTCCGCCGTTGATGACCCAGCTGTCTGACGGACGCCACTCGTTCTGCAGGTAACCCGATAAATATGTGGATTGAATCCTGTTGTTGAAGGTGGTTTGGTTATCAAATTTGTCGAGAAAACGGAGGTTGAGCGTGCCGCCCCAGATGCCGGCCGACACGGTATGGTACTGGTTTGGCAGATACTCCAGATCGGCCTTCAGGCTGAAATCAAGAATGGAATTGTTCCGTTCAAAAGGGGTGCCTGCAATGCTGAATTCGGGTTCATTGAAGTAGCGTGAACCTGTAGCGGTAACAGATCCGAAAAGCTTGTCGCTGAATATGCGGCGCCATTTGCCGCTCACGGTCTGATTGCCATACAGGAGGCTGATATTGGCGTCCTCCAGAAATGGCAGGCGTACCTTGTCGAATCCTGAATAAAAGGCCAGGGAGAAACGATCGTTTTCGGTAGCGTCAAAATTGATTTTGCCGTTGATGTCATAGAAGTAGAACAGATCGGGTACGGTATCGACGGCCTGCCTTAGAATGGCCAGTACAGGTTCAAGGGTGGAACGGCGCACAGCCAGCATCCATGATCCTTTTGAAAAGGGCCCTTCAATGGAGGCGCGCGATGCCAGCAGACCAATGCTGACGGCACCCTGTGTTTCGTTACGGTTTCCGTCTTTGTTGAATACGGTAAGCACGGATCCCAGCCTGCCGCCGAATTGAGCCGGATACCCGCCCTTGTACAGTCTCACATCCTTAACGGCGTCGGGGTTAAACGTGGAGAAGAACCCAAAAAAGTGGCTGGGATTGTAAACGGTGGTTTCATCGAGAAGGATGAGGGTTTGATCGGGACTCCCTCCCCGGATATAGAGTCCGCTTGAGAAGTCGGATGCTGCTTTGACCCCCGGCAGCAGCTGTACGGAACGGAAGACATCCGGTTCCAGAACGGAAGGAAGATCTTTGATGAGCTGAGTGCTGACCTGTGCGCGTCCGATATTGCGCTGTTCCTCCAGTTCGGCCTCCGAATCCACCACAAGAGCTTCCAGTTCAACCCCTTCCGGTATCAGTTCAATATCGAGGCGCAGTGTTTCTCCCACTTCAAGCGTTATTTCCCGCTCAAATCTGCGGTAACCGATATAACTGGCGGCAAGCGTATAGGTGCCGGGAGCTACGTTTGGGATGGAATAATATCCGGACGTATTGCTGGAAGTGCCGCGGTTGATCTCAAGCAGTGCCACATTGGCCGATAGCAGGGTTTCACCCGTTTGGCTGTCAGTGATGTAGCCGTTCATGGATGCCGTTTCCTGGGCAAAAAGGCTGTCCGGGATCAGAAAAAGACCGATATAGCAAAATACAAACAGTAAAAGAGGGTACTTTTTCACGCTAAAATTGATTTTTGGGGTAATGTGAATCACCTGGAGTTCGGGATAAAAAGAGTGCTGAACATACCAAACGGATATTAAAAGAACATAAACTCCTGGGCATAAACCGTTTTGCGTGGCGTAAGGTTTCCTGAAGTTTCAGGGTACAGGGTGTGAATAGATTGACGAACAACGATTCCCGATGAACGAACTGCGAACTGCAGGGTACAGGGTACAGGGTGCAGGGCGCATGGCGCAAGGCGCAGGGTGCAGGTACAGGGACGATGTGAAATAAATCCAGTATTCACAAATCTATCCCAATACTTTCGAGCCTTCCTTAGGTCTTCCGTCTCAATACTCAATACTCAAAATCAAGATACTTCTTAGATCGTACACCGCATATCTCCAATCGCATATCATTCTCCTCTCTCTTTTCACTTCTGCCTTTTGCCTTCTCCCTCACAAATACTATTTGACCCAGAAATTCGTTATATTACTGAACTGCAGTATAAAGCAGAATTTCTTTGACATATTGGGGGTGTACCGGATTCGACGGGTTGAGTACAATTGCAGGCTGCATGCCGAGATTGACCGATGAATCTCGTTAATCATTCATCATGGACTAAAAGTAGTTGACAACAATTACTCTTACCGACTCGCAGCATAAACTGACGAGTCCGTTCCCTTGGGTGCCTTGCCAGTAGGTCCCATTGCGAGCGCCGACTAAACTGGCTTTTCCGAAGGGCGTGTCTGCCGCGCGGCTGGAGAACTTAATGCAGAATAGGTTGGAGTTGTTTTGCTGCTGAGCATGGCTTCATCCGAAACTCAATCAGCAGCTAAGCATGTAGATGCTTGACGATTTGCCTTCTCGGACGCGGGTTCAACTCCCGCCACCTCCACTCATTTACAATCCCCGCAAGGTTCACAGCTTTGACGGGGATTTTTTATAGCAGGGTTAGAGTTAGCTTACGGTTATTCATTTGCGAAGCAATGCTTCGCGGTTCGACTCCCGCCACCTCCACTTAACTTCAATCCCCACAAAGTCTGATACTTTGGTGGGGATTTTTTTTGGCTTATTCTTTGGTTGGGCTTTATTTCTCATTTGCGAAGCATGCTTCGCGGTTCCCGCATAGCGATCCCTTCGGGAAACTCACGCCAGCTCCACTACATTCAAACCCCCGCAAGGTTCAATCTCTTGTCGGGGTTTTTTATTGGAAAATAATCGGGTTTTGACCACAAATCTCAAGCGGGGCTCTGCTCCGCGCTGCTCCTGCGGGGCTCCGCTCCGCGCCGGTAGGCCATCCTGCCACCATCCCTAACAACACCCACCACCGGGCGTGCAGCACCCCTGAACTTCTTCAGCAATGGCAGATGCCGGAGCCACATCACAACTTTCTTTAGCCAGGCAGTCGGTATAGGTGGGGGTGAGTCTAAATCGTCCCTCGTCAAACTCAAGGCCAAACTTGCTCACCGTATCCATCTGGTATTCAATTTCCACCTCGGGATCTTCCCCGTCAAACACCCTGTGCGACGCATCGATAATGCGGCCTGCCATAGATGGTTTTAAACGGTGATGGGTGTCATCGGCGCTCCAGAGCTGAAATACCGCGGTTTTTTTCAGATGTATGGTTTTACCGCAGTCGATGAAGTGTTTGGTTAGAAGGCCGGCTTCCGTAATGTGAAAGTGGGGCGGTACAGAGGTGCCGTCGGGCAGAATAAACGTGAGTCTATCCACGCTGTCAAGATGTTGTCTGAAATCGGATAGCTTCATGATGATGATAAGAGTTAGTCTTACAGAATTATTTAATCGTAAAATTACGATTAATGCAATGAATATCAATGACGGGTTTAATTATTCCCGATTTAACTTATCAGACTATGCGATATTCCACCGTGGCATACAGTATCCGGCGGTAATCTGAAGTCCAGTTTCTTATCGGATATATTCAATGGACGGGCAGGCATAATTCATTGAAAATTCCATATTATCTTCAGCCTGCTGAAGAATTATATCGCGATTACCGAAATTTCATCCTACACAAGAACCGGAATAGATTGATGCTCCACATCCTGCTACATTTTATGGTCCCTCTGGCGGCTGCATGGCTTTTTTACAGAGACCGTATGTGGACGGTTTACCTGATCCTGATCGCCACTATGGCGGTTGACCTGGATCATCTGTTGGCCGATCCGATCTATGATCCCAACCGCTGCTCGATTGGATTTCATCCGCTTCATACCATACCGGCCATTGCAGCCTACGTCATTCTTTTTTTGCTGCCGTTTCTGCCTGAAAAGTTTACTACAAAAATGGCATCGCAAAAAACCATAAATCTGATGCACCTCATCGGCTTGGGCCTGGTAATTCATATGGTGCTTGACTGGCTGGATTGCTTTTGAGCAGTGCTACTGTATGTGAGTATAGTGAAAAGGCAAAAGGCAAAAGGCAGAAGGCAGAAGAGAGAGGGGAGACGTCAAACGTCAGACGTGAGACGGGAGAGGAGAATGATATGCGCTCGGAGATATGCGGTGTACGATCTAAGAAGTATCTTGTTTTTGAGTATTGAGTATTGAGTATTGAGAAGTCAGACGTCAAATGTCAAACGTGAGACGGAAGAGTATGATCTCATATATCTGTGCATCTTGCCCGTTGAAGCCTGAAGCCTGAAGCCTGAAGCCTGAAGCCTGAAGCCTGAAGCCTGAAGCCTGAAGCCTGAAGCCTGAAGCCTGAAGCCTGAAGCCTGAAGCCTGAAGCCTGAAGCCTGAATCAGATCTCAATCATCTCCGTCAAATCAAGCGCTTTTCGATATACTTCTTCGACGTCATCGCCCAGAAGCGTGTAATGCGCCATTTTTCGGCCCGGTTTGCTTTGCAGCTTTCCATAGATGTGAAGATGGCCGTTCTCTTCGCGCATCGATTTTTCTGCAAACTCAACACGTGACAGGCGCTGATGGGTGCCCAGCAGGTTGATCATCACCGCAGCAGGTTTGGTGAGTGATGGATCGCCCAGGGGGAGTCCGCAAACGGCGCGAACGTGGTTCTCGAACTGGGATGTTACACAGCCTTCAATGGAGTAGTGACCCGAGTTATGGGGGCGGGGCGCCGATTCATTCAGCAGTACCTCGCCACCTGAAGTGAGAAAAAATTCGTAGGCAAAGATTCCCTTGCCGTCTATGGCCTCGGTCGCTTTCATGGCCAGCTCCTGGACACGCTTCTGTACGCTTTCCGAAACAGGGGCCGGTGTTTTGACAGCCACGCAGATGTGATGCTTCTGCACGGTTTCACAGACCGGGTATACAACCTCGCCGGTCTCATTGCGGGCCACCTGTACAGCCAGTTCATGTGTAAAATCCACAAACGCTTCAGCAATGATGTCTCGTCCCTCATTTCCGCCCAGGTTTGAGAACGCTTTCAGCGCACCTTCCGGATCCTTAACTGTTTTATTGCCGTATCCGTCGTAACCGCCCTTTGAGGATTTAAGCAGATAGGGCCATCCAAATTTTTCACCGAAATCATTCAGATCCTTTTCGGTCTTGACCAGCCGGTAGGGAGTGACCGGAATGCCCGCACCTTCGAAGGTCTGCTTTTCAATCAGTTTGTTCTCAATCATCGCAAACGAATCGGGGGAAGGGTAGATGGGCGTGCCCGATTCTTTCTGAAGCCTGGATAAAACGGGAGAGTCGATAAATTCATTTTCCAGTGTGATCACGTCGCACGCTTTTGCAAATTCGAGCATCGAATCAGATTCCGAAAACGTGCCGGACCATGATTTTGGAGTCATAAACTGTACCGGTTCATTTTCAGTGCGGTCGGAAAAGACGGCAACCTGCATGCCGTACTGAAACGCGGTGTTGGCCGACATGCGCGCCAGCTGTCCGGCCCCCAGAAAGCCGATGGTAAACCCTGATTGAAGCGGATGTTTCATAGCGGAGCTGTATGATCCATTTTATGGTTGTTGAACAGAATTGATTGTGAGATCAAAGTTACGAAGGTTTTGGGTAAGATGAGTTGGGAGTTGGGAGTTAGGAGTTGGTAGTATTGAGTAGTGAGAAGGCAAAAGGCAAAAGGCAAAAGGCAAAAGGCAAAGGGGAGACGTCAGACGTCAAACGTCAAACGTGAGACGGGAGGGATTGATCTCAGATTTGAGATTTGCGAACTATGATCTCAGAAAGAATTTCTCATCAACTTTTTTGTAGCCCTGTAGCCCTGTAGCCCTGTAGCCCTGTAGCCCTGTAGCCCTGTAGCCCTGTAGCCCTGTAGCCCTGTAGCCTGCTGCGTGTATTTCGCAGTCCCGACCCCTCGGGATAGCCTGCACCTGCCACGTGGGAATTAATTCCCCGCTCGTATATGCCGTCCTCCGGACTCTGCCGCCTGAAGCTTTTTGCCTGAACCCCTTGGTCTACGAAGCTTTCCTGATCTACAAAGCTTCAATGTAGTAGATGTAGGTGCCTAAAATAGGTTGACATAAATTATCACTTATAAACCGATTCTTTATGTCTAAAAAATATCTTCGGCAACGCCGGGAGTTTTCACCTACCTTGCGTAAACAAATTGTCGGGTTGATTGA
>NZ_QGGB01000010.1 GCF_003150675.1 Rhodohalobacter mucosus
GCCGCCAGCGTTCGTCCTGAGCCAGGATCAAACTCTCCATTGTATATATCCTAAATATCCAATAAACAGCTCAACCCAAAAACCCATCAAACAATCTGGTTATCTCTTACAGTATGTCAAAAGAACATCTTTCTTATAACGAACCTACCGCCTCAAATCTTATCTTGAACCAAGCATTTCGTTTTTTCGAAAGGATCATAAATATAGGGGCTATACCCGATACATGTCAACCTGTTTCACCTACTTTTTTCTGAAAAGTTTTCCACATTCAGCCGGTTCGATTTAAACCGCGATTCCCCTTCAATCTGCAACAACTTTTTCGCTCTCATAGAGCCGATACCCGTCCGGATCCTCCTCAAAATCCCTGAACAACCACACACCCAGATAAGCCAGCGGGGTATCAAAGAGCGCAAAGAAAAATTTGAATATGTATGAGTTCAAAATCAATATCACCAAAGCGCCAATCGTGGTAATGTTCTCACCCAGGTTCCCCGACAAATAGAGAATGCTCAATATGGTTGTACTGTCTATCAGCTGGCTGAACATGGTAGAACCGTTGTTCCTCAACCACAAATACTTGCCGCGTGTAAGCCGCTTCCAGAAATGGAACAGCCTCACATCAACGGACTGCGCAATCAGATAGGCTATCATGCTCGATACGGTGTTGGCTATCACAAATTCATATACACCCTCAAACAAATTTAATCCGCCGCTCACTCCATAGGTGTCAGGAAACCAATGGCCCACCGATATGATGAATATCATATACAAATTGGCGAAAAACCCAATCCATACCACAAGCTGCGCTTTCTTCCTGCCAAACAGTTCAGAAATCAGATCGGTCGCCAGAAATGTAAAGGGATATGCCAGCAATCCCACGGGAACACTCATCACATATATACTGCCGTCGCGAACAAGTGAGGGCGTTATCTCGCGCAGCCACGGCGGAAGATCAAGGGTGAACAGCGTAATGAATTTTGTTGTTCCAACAATATTCCCGAGCACCAGCGATGTCAGGAAAATTCCAACAAGACTTAAAAAAAGTATGTCGCGCTTATGCTGAACACGCACGGCCGACGTTATATTGTTCATCTGAACCTTATCGGTTATAAACTTTGTTCTACCCCATAGCAACCTGACCGAACGGCGGGGCGTTCAAAATAATTTGAAAACAGTGCATCATGGATAAAGAAACAGAAAAGAGAATAACCATTGCAGAAGCGGCAACCAAACGCTTCGTGGAGAATCCGCGCTTTACAATACGGTCGCTGGCAAAGGAACTGGATATGGAATCAGCAGATATTTTTGACCTGTTTCCAAACCGCAGCTCTATACTCAGGTACTACTACTCGTCAAGAATGCTGCGCTTCAGGGATGAAACCGGATCCCTCGACGACTATTCCTCTTATACATTGGGTGAAAAACTGTCGGCACTGCACCTTTCGCTGGCTGACCAATTTCAGGAACAGCGTGAATTCGTACTGCAGACATTCAAACGAAGCAAATACTCATATTTTCGTACATCTGCATTTGCAAAGGAGTACAGACAGGAACTCCAAAACATTTTCGAAAATGATCACAGGATTCCCGCAACTGCGGCCCCGTTTATAAATCGTTTTCTTTACCAATCTCTCTACTATCAATTTACAGGCCTGATCAGTTTCTGGAAACGGGACGAGAGCCGAAATTATGAAAATACCATGGCGCTTATTGATAAATGGAGTGCCCTGACAGAAGAAATTTTCTACTCGCAAATTGCCGAAAAAGGATTTGATCTGGCAAAATTTCTCTACTATCAGTCCCCGCTGTCCGAATGCATGACTTCTTCATCAACAAACAATAAAAGAGAACCTGCACATGAGTGATTTTCCATCCTCAAAATTTCAGAGAGGCCGCATATTTGCCAAAACAGGCATCAAGGTAGGCTCGAATTATGCAAGCCATTACTTGAAAAACCTTACCGGAAACGGCAAACAGAACGACCGCACCGAACTTCATCGCAAGACAGCCCGGGAGGTGTTTGGGGAGTTTACCAAACTGCGTGGAACAGCATTAAAAATTGCACAATCCTTCAGCGTGGACCAGGGTTTTCTTCCTGAAGAGTTTTCGGATGTAATGACTCAGGCACAATATAAGGTGCCACCAATCAACCGGTCGCTGGTACGATCAATTATTAAGCGGGAGCTCGGATCCTACCCGGAAAAGCTGTTTCAGTCGTTCGACTCGGAAGCTGTGGCCGCGGCCTCGATCGGTCAGGTTCACAAGGCAATACTAAAAGACGGAACACCCGTGGCGGTGAAGGTTCAGTATCCGGGAGTCAGGGATACCATTTCATCCGACATTGCACTGGCCGGATCTATTTTTAAACGGCTGGTATCCGACGGAGCCAAATTGGATGAATACATCCAGGAGGTGAAAGAGACGCTTCTGAATGAGACTGATTATATTGCAGAGGGCGAATCCATAAATCGCTTTCACAAACGGTTTTCAAACGGAAATGTGATAACGCCCGAGTGGCTTCCTGAATTCTCATCCGAACGCGTGCTTACCATGAGCTTCATTGAAGGGCAACACCTGAATGAGTTTCTGCAAGGCAATCCGTCACAGGAGGAAAAAGACCACTTCGGTCAGCTACTCTGGGACTTCTTCCATAACCAGATACGCGACCTGGATGAAATACACGCCGATACACATCCCGGCAATTTTCTTTTTACACCCGACGGAAAGCTTGGGGTGATCGATTATGGGTGCGTGAAATCATTTCCAAACGATTTTCTGATGGACTATCTGTGCCTGCTTCCCACTCATCTTGCACAGGATGAAGAGGCCATCAGGGAGCTCTATTACCGGCTCGATGTGATCCTGGACGATCCTGAGACAAACCCGAAAGAGAAGCGTTTTTATGATTTCTGCATCCACTACGGCTATGCATTTGCTATGCCCTACCGTGGTGATACGTTCGATTTCGGGGATACAGAATACAGAGACCTCATACGCGGTTATACGAAGAATGCTCCGCTGGCGAATGAGCCAAGGGGCAACAAGCACTTTATCTACAGTACCCGGGTCCATCTGGGACTCTATCATTTCCTTATGAAACTGGGCTCAGTGGTACAAACGAATACATCCAGGCGGATTGTTGAAGAGGTATTAACTGAATCTTATCGGTAGAATTACCCACGCCGGTTGAGTGCCAGATAATGGTTTGAAATGCTCTCCGATGGACAGTAGAATATCCAGCGTCCATTGGTTAGATTGCAAAAGCCCCAAATGATCCGGTTTTTCCCTTTTTTAAATCGGGGTTGACGATTGTCCGCTAACAATGTGATGAATCATATGAAAAGATATTTGCTGCTCATTTTTGCAGTATTTCTGTTTGGGTCATGTGTATCTGGCACACATCATCAGTTTCTGGATCAGGAGTACCGTAAGCCAATAGCAAATGCCACCGTCTCCATTCTCACCATCGACCGGGAAGACCTTTACGATACATTCCCAGACCATCGTTTTGGTTCGCTTTTGCCCGAACAGCAGGTGCTTTTCGACAGCCGGCTTGCGACCATATTAATAAAACAGACACGAGCAGAAGTGAAAGGGGTCGCAGACAGTTCGGTTTTTCAATCCGCACAATTTGAACTCAGACACTATCCACTAAAAAAAGATAGCCTTTTAATTGTCTCTCCGATATACGGAACCACTCTCTCAAACAGCAGTATGGTTTCAAGGTTTGTGTTGATTCTCGATCAGTTTCACTTTAAACCCGTTCAGGTTGAGGGCGGAGGCAGCTCCTATGCAGGCCATGAGAGCGAAAACCGGACCTTTATGTATTTTGAAACCAGATATCTGATTTGGGACAATACAGAAGGTGAGGCTGCTGCATGGGGTAAAGTTACATCTGATCGATTGATGTATCCCACACAAAACCCTACGGATATGTATTCGAATCTGCTCTCGGATGCTTTTTATCAGATTGTTGAGAAGAGCCCGCTCGTGCCTTCGTGCGCACCATTTATGCGGTATGGTGAATTGATATATCCTTGCAGAACCGTAGATGATGGATGAGAAAAAAGCCAAATTGCTGTACTTCATCAAGCATAAGCAGCTCTTCGTCACACTCATCTTTTATAAGAGGTAACGATTTTGAACATTAAGCTAAAATAAGGATCAACACCGGGAATATTGTTGCTCTGGCCCGGTAAATTTTTGGCCATGCCCAACCGATCATGACGATCAGAAGTGACTTGTGCAGACTTATCCCTTCTCGGTTTCATGATAATACATCTCAGTAGAAAGATGCTTTATACAATAAAAAATGTCTGCAGTGCGGACAGTACGAGTTAATACCAATCCATATAAAATGAAAATATGAACTATCGCACCTATCGATTTATGCGCTTAAACTGTGGACTAAAATCTTTCAATGGAAAGATAACCGAGATCAGATAAACGTTTGCTATCATTATAGATGTATCAGTAATAAAAATTCATTCGCTTCGTTTATTGCTTGTATCTAACCTCAAATCCTATTACCATAGTTTTCAAATTTAAACCAACGCCGTTTCATCGGTTTCACTATGAATACATTATCAAAACCTTATATGAAAAAGATAACCGCGATACTTTTAATTGTTTCAGGCATAGTTTTATACGGTTCATCTGTTCACGCACAAACTACCGATGTGACCCAGGAAGAGATTCAGGAAATGATGGAAAACAGGTCGTTGATCGTGGTGCAACAGGAAACGGAAACCATTGGCTCGCCCTATCTTTATGAAGGCTTTCGTACAGGCAGGGTAACACTGCACAATGGACGGCAGACCGAAGAATTATCCATGAATTTCAACATTTATGAAAACAGGGTGGAATACGCCGACAACTCCACAATCCTGGCTATACCTTCGGAGGGTATTCAACAGTTTACCTTCACCTCCAACGGGGAAAGTTTAACATTTAAAAAGGGATTCTCAGCCAGCGGGCTTGATCCCGACGAATTTGTGCTCGTACTTTCTGAAGGCGATGTTACTGCTCTGTACAAATATGAGAAAAACTTTCAGGAGGCCGTTGCAACGTACGGTACAGCCGTTCAGCGGGATGAATATATCGACAATACCCGTTTTTATACCCATTCAAACGGCGAGACGGACAGAATGAGACGTGTTAATGAGCGTAACCTTATCCGGGCGCTAAATTCTCATCAGGATGAGATGCGCAGCTTCTTTGAAAGTCAAAACCTGAATCCTGATTCACCTCAGGATCTGCGGCGATTCTTCAACCACTATAATCAGCTTGCCGGTTAAGCCGACCTGCCGATATACCTATTTATGATAGTAAACAATCCGGTTGTTCATGCCGGATTGTTTTTTTATTTGTCATGAACTTTTCTTTCCGCGAACGCATTATTTATTTTTAAATTTTGTTAAATCAGAAACTTCAATAGTTTAACATCCTTTGAAAATGTTAAATTCTGCACCGGTTTCAATGGGCTCCAGCCTGACAATGCACTAAAACCCCGAAATAACGTTGTCTGGCCGCTCTCTGCTAAATAACAATATTCAATTAAAGAATTCATCAATTACACAATGCTGCTTAGGTTTATACAAATTTCGATTCTAACCACTGTCCTGTTCATTGCAGGTTGTTCAGGAAATGGCAATCAGGTTCTGATCGAAGATTCAGACCTGTCAATGGATAATGCTTCGATATCACTGCTTACAATTGAACTTGATTATCTGTATGACGATTTCCCGGACCACTCCTTTGGAGCACTGCGTCCCAAAGAGAAAAGTGTTTTCGAACGAAATTTGCTCAACCTGTTATCTGCCAGCACAGCCACACCTGTTACAGGCAGGTTGAATGGGCTCACGCTGCTTGATCATCCTTTCGAAGTTCGCAATTACAATATCGAAGAAGGAAATCTCTCCATATTGAGCCCGGCTGAAGGAACTTCACTATCGGATTCTCAGACGCAAAGCCGGTTTACGATCATTCTTGATCAGTTCTATTTTACTCCCTTTCAGGTTCAGCTAGGCGGTGGGTCCTATGCGGGTCATGAGGGAACCATGGAGCGGCGTCTTCGTTTTGACACCAACTATCTCATTTGGGACAATGAGAAAGGAGATGCAATTGCCTGGGGTAAAATCAACTCTACAGCGACACTTTCCCTGCAGAATCAGAATCGTACATACAACAATCTGATCCTTGATGCATTCAACCAGATTATCAGGGTAAGCCCTTTCCGGCCCGTATTTAACGTTTAATTGACACAGCTGAGGCGTGAAATGACCGGTCCACAGATTGGGCAGGTTTTTGGGATGGGAGTTCATTCTGATCCGCGCTCAGCACGGGTCTATTGATTAGTGCAGATTCAGTGCCTGTGTTGTTCCCATGGCACTGGTAGCGCGGGAAAGATCTGTTCATTTAATTGGGATTCTGGTGCGCCGTCGCTATTACACTCCGCTGCTTGTAATCCCGACTAAGCAAACGGAGCGAAAGCATGGAGGGTCCACACGTTTCATTTGACAACATTCTTTATTTCAGAAAACTTCTTGGATCACTCATCACTCATCGTCCATCTCAAATCAATCCCCCCCGAGATCAATACAAATCTTCAGCAGTAACGCTCAGCTGCAAATTCTCCTGCACGCTGTTGATCAACGGAACTTCATTCTGAGAAACCCGAGGGTCAATAAAATCGCCGTTGGAATCGGTAAAGAGATCTTCAAGATCAATGGTTTTTCTCAGTACCAGCGTTTCGTTCATCGCATCCACCTCTACCCGGTTGAAGGAAAATTCTTTATCAAATACTGCGCTGGACTTAAACTCAAACTCCTCTTCCCCGATCGTACCTTTGATAATCACTGAATAATTCTCATCTGCGCCAAAAAAATCATCGTCAAATATGGACGATCGATCCTCTACGGGTTCCAGAAACATGGTGTACCTGTTAAATGCCAGGTCGTTGTTGATTCCGAGGCCCACTTCGATAATAAGTCGTTCCTGAATCAGCTCTTCCGTATAGGCAAAGATAAGGGCCGTAATTCGCTCTACCGTTTCAAAAGCTATGTCATCCTCAGTTGTGAGGGTGAGGCTACCAAGTGCAAACTTGAACTCGGAGATGTTAACTGCCTGATCACCTATGGTCAGGTCTTCGCCAACCTTATCGGCCTCAAAAAGAATACCAAATCGTTTTTCGTCCGTGATATTGGCGGAGGATATGCATGAACTGATTAAAACAGCAGCCAAGAGTGTAAAAAGTAAACTGTATTTCAACATGTGTTTTTAAATGATTGGAGACAATGTCATTATTCATTGTACAGGGTAACGTTAACAAATAACAATTCATTTTTTAAAAAAGGCAATTTACCTCATTTCATAAAAAAAGCCGCGCCTTTTGGAGGCGCGGCTTTCAATTATCTGAACATTTACCCCATTACGGAGCAATGAATGTTCGTGACTGATCCAGGTTCGGATCTGCCTGTACATCTGCGGTTCCTTCCATATCGAGTATCAGTGTCACTGAATCATCGCCGGCATTCAGGCTGCCGTCAATGAGTTCGATTTCAATGTCTACTGTACTTGTTCCGGCAGCAAGTGTTACCGGAGAAGGTGTTGTGATGTTGAAGTGCGTTCCCGCTACGGCAGTAGAGCTGCCATTTACGGAAAATGTTACAGGTAGATCGGAGGTTCGCTGTTCAGCTATAAGCTGTACTTCAACCGTGATCGTACCGTCAGCCTGGCTTACTTCCTGCTGGAGTGGAAAAAATCCAAGCAGTGGCGGGCCGTCATAAACCTTATCTGTATCGCCTACATCGAACAGGCTGTCGCAGCCCATCAGCATAAGCGGCAATAATGCTAGTATGATTATTTTTTTCTTCATCGGATAAATGATTTAGAGATTTTTAGATGATGTAATTCTTATTCGTAGCCCGGATTCTCAACCAGCTCGGGGTTGACGTTTATCAGGCCAGAACCAATCTGCGGAAGGATACGATACGAGTCAGCAAACATCTTGATTGTACCGTCCGGGTTACGAATGTCGCGCTGAAGACGCTTCAAGTCGTAGAAACGGTGCCCTTCGAGAGCAAGTTCTCTTATTCTTTCATCCAGAACGAAGTCTTCCATTTCCGTGATGCTGGCAAACGCAGGTACAGCACCGGCGTTACGTGCATCCCGAAGTGTGGTAAGCGGGCCGGCCGCCGCGTTCGGATCGTTGGCATCCTTGGCAGCTGCTTCCGCCCAGATCAGGTACATCTCGGAGATCCTGATAAAGGGAAGATCATCCACGTGGTTTCCTTTATCGCCGTTAAATTTCACAAGCGAGAAGCCACCGGTATTTATATCTGCGCAGCCTGTAGGCTGATTCAATGCAATGCGTTGCGCTGCGGCACAATCGCGGTACCAGCCAAGACGGAAATCACCGGCTTCATATTTGTCAACGACAAACTGTGTTGGAAGCTGTGCCAGGAATCCGGTGGATGTATAAGTACCGGGTCCGCTGTTACCCCAGCCGCCGCCTTCTGTATCCGGGTTAACAACCCCTTTAAAGATCGCTTCCGGATGGCCGCCGATGTTTTCGTCAAACATATCGGCAACATCACCGGCTGTGCTCGCCAGTGAACGTCCGCTGTTGGTGATGGCAGCCTGTGCCGATGTAACGGCCGCGCCCCAGTTTCCAGCGTAAAGATTTACGCGTGCGCTGAGTGCATCCACAAACGCTTCGGTTACAAACGTGTTATTGGCGTTTACGCCCGCAAGCAGACCTTTGGCATCGCTCAGATCCTGTAGAATCTGGGCATACACATCGGTAACCGATGAGCGCGGACGAAGATCCGCATCCGACAGGTCAATGGTCGGCTCGGTACGGATAATCACGCCGGCATCCCAGTTACCTTCCAGTTCACCCTGGTCAAAGTTGCCCGGCTCATAGCCGTATACTTTTACAAGGTTGTGCATGGCGAATGCGCGCATGGCCAGGGCTTCACCGCGAAAACGGTTCAGCGTGGCAGCATCCAGAACACCATCGGGGATGGCGCCAATCAGCAGGTTCGCGTCCTGTATCACTTCATAGTGCGAACCCCAGCTGGCAATGTGCGTGGTTCCAAATGTACCTTCCGCAGTATTCAATCCCTGGTATCGGGTTGAACCGGGACGGTTACGTGTTTCGTCGGTAAATGCGCTGGGTGCCACAAAGTACTCTGTGTAATAGTCGAATTGACCTATCACCCTGTTATACATTGATGTACGAAGCGCATTTACTCCTTCTTCAGAGGTGAGAACTACTTCACCCGAAACCGAAGTGGAGGGTTCCACATCTTCCAGTATGTCGTTACAGCCCGCAACGGCGATCAGAAGACCTCCGATGACTGTGAACGTTATAAGTTTAAGTTTATTCATTTTGTGTACCTAATTTCTGATTTGGATTAAAATCGAATTTCAATACCCGCATTCACCTGTCGCTCGGTCGGATACGACGCTGCAACCAGGTTATTGAATATGTCGGTCTGCGAGCCTGCTACTTCAGGATCGTACCATCTCCAGCCTGTCCAGGTAACCAGGTTGATAGCCGATGCGTATACCCGAACATTGTTCAGGCCGATCTGCTGTGTGAGGCGCGCGGGGATATTGTAGCTCAGTGAAATGTTCTTCAACCGGATGTAACTTGCGTTGTCGATTGAGTTGGTACTGAGTGTAGTTCGGAAATTCGATGTTTCCGCAAAATCCGGTCCTGCGTTCATCGCTCTCGGATAGTATGTGATATCACCAGGTGCTTTCCAGCGATCCAATACATTTTCTGAAAGCTGCATCAGGAAGTCAGGAGTCAGCGTGAAGTAGTAATCGGTGTTGGCAAATGCCCACTGGCCGAAGCTGAACTGGAAGAATGCATCCAGTGTGATGCCTTTGTAGTTCAGAGTGTTGCCAAATCCACCCACGGTGTTGGCCACACCATCCTTGTACTCGATCGCATCTTCAGTCTGAACCGGGTTGTAGGTGATGTTGCCGTCACCGTCATACCACATAGGCCGTCCGTCAGCAGGGTTTACACCCGCCCATCGGGGCACCTGAATCAGTCCGATCGGCTTACCGATTTTCAGAGAGCCGAATACGCTGTCTTCGTTGATGTCGGTTCCGTCAGGCAGTTCAAGGATTTCGTTATCCGAGAAGGCCACGTTGAACCGTGTACTCCAGGTAAAGTCGGAGGTGCTTACGTTTACCGTATTAATTTCAAATTCGATTCCTTCGTTTCGTGTCTTACCGATGTTTTCCGTAATCGATCCAAAACCACTGTCGCTTGGCAGAGGCCGTGCAAAAAGCAGTTCGTTGTTGTCTTTCTGGTATACATCAATAGAACCGAAGATTCGCCCTTCCAGAAGTTCGTAGTCAAGCCCGATGTTCAGCTCACTGGCTTCCTCCCAGCTCAGGTTCGCATTGGCAAGCTGCGTTGGACGCAGGCCGGTTTGTCCCTGATAGGACCCAACCGCTGAGTAGAGGCCCCTGGAGGCGAAGTTACCGATGTTGGAGTTACCGGTGATACCGTAACCAACACGCAGTTTCAGCTCGTCAATTGCATCTACATTGAAGAAGTCCTCTTCAGAAACTCTCCATGCAACCGAACCGGCGGGGAAGAAACCCCAGCGTGTTTCATTACCAAATCGTGAGTGACCGTCATAGCGGGCAACCAGATTCACAAAGTATTTCTCATTGTAGTTATACTTGGCGTTGGCAAAGTAGCTTCCGCGTCTCCATTCGTTCTGAACACCGGCGGCCTGTACAGGAGTCGCCGTAGCGCTCAGCACTTTAAAGAACGGGCCGGGGAAACCTTCACCGCGTGTCAGCTGGCTTTCAGAGTAGTCACGACGATACTCGGTACCGATAATACCGGATACATTGTGAACGCCGTCAAACGTCTGACGCATGTTAGCAACCAGGTTGGTGTTGAAGTTACGTACGCCACGATTGGCAAACGATGTCCATCCGCCCTGACCGGGAGCTGCAATCGCAGATCTCCACTGCTCGTCTTCGGTGTTCCTGTAATCCACGGCAACAAGGCCATTTACCGTAAGCCAGTCGGCGGCTCGGTAGGTAAGGTTCAGGTTAGAAATAATCTGAATAACCGATACGTTTCTGTCTACTTCGTCACGAACTACAGCCGGGTTGAATGGTCGGCCGAAACGTGTGTTACCGCTGTAGCTTCCGTCTCTGTTGAACGGGAAGCTCATCGGAGCTTCAAACATCGCCTGGGAAGGCGGACAGTTGATAAAGTTACCATCCTGGCACACACCAAACTGCGTGCTTCGCGAAGCGTTCAGGTTCAGAGACGTACGGAACCGCTCGCTCACCTGGTGGTCAATGTTGGTCCGGATATTGAGGCGGGTAAAGTCGGTATTGAAGGCGGTACCCTCCGTATCCTCAAATCCACCTGACAGGAAGAATGTGGTAGCATCATCCCCGCCTGAAAGCGAAATGTTGTAACGCTGGGTTACACCATCGCTGAAGATAAAGTCCTGCCAGTCGGTATTGGCAAGCTGTCCGCTGCCCTCCGGGCTGTTGGGATCTTCACCGAAGAAGCCGAGGAAGAAGTTTCTATAAATATCTTCAAGAGCTGGTACATCCATATCAGCTACCTGGGTAAAGCCCTGTCGGTATCCAAGACCTTCGGCCATGTAGGTTACATATTGATCCGGATTAATATAGTCTACGTTGCTTGCCAGTCGGCGGACACCGGTTTCGGCTCGTGCCGTTACCTGCGTGCGGCCCTGCTGGCCTCGCTTGGTAGTGATAATGACTACACCGGAAGCTGCTTCAGCGCCGTAAATAGCGGCTGAGGAGGCATCCTTAAGAACCTCGATCGACTCAATGTCGTTGGGGTTCAGTGAGTTCAGTGGACTGGTACTGGTAAGACCCGACTGCTGTGCAAAAGAGATTTGCACACCATCCACAATATATAAGGGCTGGCTGGCAGCGTTTACCGAACCGTTACCGCGAATATTCACGCGAAACGCTCCGCCGGGATTACCCGATGTGGTGGTTACCGTAACACCGGCAGCACGGCCCTGTAGAAGGCCTTCCGTGTTCTGCAGCGTCACGTCTTCGATATCCTGCGATCGCACAGATGATATCGAACCGGTTAGCTCACGCTTGGTGGTAACTGCGTAACCGGAAACAACCAGCTCATCGAGACCGATGGCACCCATCTCAAGCTCGATATTCAGTGTGGTTGTCTGATTCGCATTTACCTCTATAGCCTGGCGAAATGCACGATACCCAACAAATGTTGCGGTAATCGTGTATGTACCCGGCCGGATATTTGCAATTTCATAATTCCCGTCCGCATCACTGGCAGTACCCCTTTCCAGTTCTGTGACAAGAATGTTGGCACCGGGTATCGTCTCCCCGGTTTCAGCATCTGTTACCTGTCCCGCGATCCTACCCGTTTGCGCAAAGGCAATCTGAGCAGAAAGCAAGACCATAATACATACGGTCAGTAACTTTTTTAACATACGTAACCTCAGTTTAATTTATGTTTTGGTCTAATTAAGATGAGCGCGTGAGCATATATCCCAACACGAACAAGTTACAATTAAGGAAAAATCTGACTGAAAATAAATGTTAAGCCCTCATTTTTTGCATGTGACGATATTGTAAACTCTGTTTGATAACCTGATTTTCCCTAAAACGTTATAATAACTTCTCTTACAAAAGATCAGCCGTATTAAGCAATCTGTTGTATTTAATACATATACATGTATTTACTATATTTAATGTTTAATTGTTGAATTGATTTATTTTGATTGCAAAAAGCTATCGGTGTTTAAAAAAAAGATGTAAAAATTGAGAGCAAACACAATAATTACTGAGAGCCACAGAGGGCACTTCATCTGTAACGGTGTGACATAATATCAAATCATAAGTCATTAATTCTTTTCATCTATGACGAATGGAAACGCTTTCCGATATGGAACAGGTACAAAGCTCAGCTATAGGGTTTATGTGACTTAGTGCGACAGATTGCCTCATTGATGAAAAAAAGACAAGACTGGCTGCTATCCCGAAATCTCGGGACTGCGAACTACACGCAGCAGGCTACAAAGTGTAGATAGAACAGAGATCTCCAATCACTACCCTCCAATCAGAGATCATACGGGTGCAGGGTGCCGGGTGAATGGTTCTTCGGGATTGGGAACCAGTTATCAGGTCATACCCGTAACCCCTCGATAAGAATCCGGGCGTTGATCAATAACCGGCCTCGGGACCAGAATGGGTGCACCATCCTACCCCGGGTTTCACCCGGGGCTATTGATATTTAACGCCTCCGGCGTTGGAATTAGGCTACAATATTCAGATTTGTCCAGTTTAGAGGGGGGCGGTACAATTCCGGAAACTTCTAAAACACTCATCGCTCATCTCACATCCATTCTTTTTCCGCCTGCAGATCATCCGGTGATCAGCAGATCCCAAAGTGAAGCGTTAAGAAGAAAATCATACCGGTGAGATCTGGTCAAAGGAGACGAACCATATGGACCATTGATTTTCTTTAGCGCAACAGAGGGAGCTGCCGCCGGAGGATCTGCCCGTCGGTGATTTCCCCGCAGGGATGCCTATGGCGTTGGCTACTTTTGATCACTCAAAAGTAGCAGGTAAAGATCATTGAAATAAATAGCATGCATCCATTACGAATTCATTCCATAAACCCCTCGAAAAATATCCGGGCGTTGATTAAAATCCAGCCTCGCGGTTGGGTCGGAGGCGTATCATCTCCCCGCGCTTCGCACGGGGCTGACGATTTTGCGCTTTCAGCGCGTGAGGCATTTGCATGGCATTGGCGGCGCAGGAAAGATCTCTTCATATATTTGGGGTTCCGGTTCGCCGCCGCTGTTACCCCTGCCGCCTGTAATCCCGACTAAGCAAGCGGAGCGAGCGTTTGGAGGGATCTCCACACGTTTCATTTGGAACAACCTTCCCACAACCTCTCGATAAAAACCCCGACGTTGATTAAAATCCAGCCTCGGGGTTGGGTCGATGGTGCATCATCTCCCCGCGCTTCGCACGGGGCTGATGATTTTGCGCTTTCAGCGCGTGAGGCATTCGCATGGCATTGGCGGCGCGGGAAAGATCTGTTCATATGTTTTGGGTTCCGGTGCGCCGCCGCTGTTACCCCTGCCGCCCAGTCATCCCGACTAAGCAAGCCGAGCGAGCGCATGGAGGGAGCTCCACACGTTTCATTTGGAACAACCTTCCCACAACCCCTCGACATGTATCCGGGTGCTGGGCATAACCTGAATCAAAGATCTCCAATCTCCGATCGGATATCATCATGGTTCATGCTGCAGGTTTGATATATAAAAAACACACTTTATCCATGGATTGGCACAACTTCATACATCACTCATCGTCCATCTCCCATCACATATCAAACCCCGGGTCAATCAACCTCAACGGGAAGTGTTACACTGTAAAGCTCTTCTCCCGAAGAGGGATTGGTGAAGTATAATTCGAGCGTGTAGCTCCCGTTTTTGAGCTGATCGCTAACGATCTCCAGATATTGGTCGAACCGAGATGTGTCTGTGGTATTGTCGACCGTCATAGATGTCTCGCTTCCGCCCCCGAAACGAATAATGCGCCCCATTAAACTGCGATCCCGCTTCAGGCGGTAGGTAAGGGCGTATGTATAAAGACCGCTTTCATCCACCGGCAGATTGTAGGCTTC
This sequence comes from Rhodohalobacter mucosus, assembly GCF_003150675.1. Taxonomy (NCBI): domain Bacteria; kingdom Pseudomonadati; phylum Balneolota; class Balneolia; order Balneolales; family Balneolaceae; genus Rhodohalobacter; species Rhodohalobacter mucosus. The sequence goes on from NZ_QGGB01000010.1 coordinate 14,705, forward strand.
GTAATAGATTCGCAGAATTGAATCCTCCGGAATAATCCTGTCGTGAGCTATGGAGAATCGCTCTTCTTCATCATTACTTACATACCCGATGATTACATCAGATATAAAAAAGCCGTCCTTTCGTGTAAATTCTGCTACCGGTGTATTACTACGTCCGACACCTTTCAGGTTTTTCCTCACCGTAGAATTTTCCAGAATCTCGCTGCGGCCTCCTTCAGTCTCATCATAGAGCTCGGTTATAAGCTCCACGGATGAAGATTCCTCTTCATAGGGAATCTCAACAATCTCTTCAGTCAAAGCGTTAACGCCCGTTGAGTCAAACCCGGAACTGAAGCTGTGCTCTGATACGGCAGTAGTATTATCATCCATCAGGCGCACAGTACGTACAAGGCGATAGTCACCGTAGCGGATATCTCCCATGTCGTTTCTCTTTTTGAGCTCCTCAAACGTGATCACTTCATCCATGTCCTCTTCTGCATACAGCCTTAGAACAGGGTTCAGGTTTTCGTCGGCAAACCTGTAGGCGTGTATGCTGGTATCCAGCTCATAAATAAAATTACCAGTAGAACTTTTTTCTTCCGGCATTCCCCGCTTTGTGATGAGGGTTTGCGCGGCATTTGTCTGCTGAAACTGTCTTGCAATAGACCTGGAAAGACGCATTGATGTATTTTCGTAGCGATTAAGCATCTCTTCATATCTGCCGCTGAAGAACGGGTCGAGGCTGGCCAGCTGCCTGTAGTACATCATCTGGAGAATCAGTGCAGGCGGAATTTGTTCAGGATTACCAACTCCTGTTTCCGCCGATTCAAACAGAACATCAGTCTCCGTATCATCATCTCCCCCGTTGGATGAGGTGGTTGTTTCCGTTTCCTCTTCGATCATATTCATGGAAACTGTGTTATTCCGCTCCGTGGTGCTGTAGGCTGCCGAAGGGATAAAATCATCGACTGACTGCTTGAGAGACATTTGTGCACCACCATATAGATTCCCGAATAGGAACACGGAGTTATCGGGAGTATTTGAAAGACCATAGTACACCCACACTTCAAAGGCAGGATACTGGTGATAATCAACGACACGGTAGAGCGTGTTCAGATATGCGGTTGTGTTTACGGCATTGTCCAATGCACTTCCATATCCCCTGCCGTCGTCCATACGGGTTGCAACCAGGTAGTTTGCAAAACCGGGGTTGTACATAAAGATACCGTCACGCTTTCGCTGAGGCTCCCCGAAGCGGACATAGATGTCACCGCGGTCATCGTAGGGCGCACGTGCCACCGTACTATAGTTTTCCAGGGCGAAATTAACCCTTTCCCAGTGTTCCATCAACCGCTCGTTGTACGGATCGGAAGGGGTAAGGGACTTGTTTCTCCAGAAATTTTGAAAAAATCGGTAAATATCCGGATTGCGAGCCTCGATCTGATCGCGAACGGTATTCTCCTCGCGACGTCCCAGCATAGACTTTATATAATAGAGATCATTCAGCAGCAGCTTGCGTTCTTCGTCGTTAATATCCGGATCTTCGAGACCTTTCAAGTAGATCTGTGATGTGCGCTCGTAGTAATCTGTGAGGCGGTGACCGGTGACCATCAGTATCAGCTCATGGCCTACCCTGTACTCAGGGGATGAGAGGGAATCAGCATAGGATATCCAGTTTTCAGCGGCTTCCCTGTAGTTTCCGTCTGCCGCGGCTTTTTTTCCCACCAGGTAGCTGTCCGTATTGTTTTGAATTCCATCTGCGTACAGAGGTACTACAGATATCCAAAAAAACAGGATAAAATAGAAAGTTGATAAGAATACCTTCATGTGTGCATTCAAACTGTTGGCTCCGGGCTGAGTGATTTGGAGCCCTTTACGGCAATTATATTTATAAACGACAAAAATCCATATACATTTTATGTAAAATCAGGATTCATTCGAAGCGTTCCGCCGGATAATTTGATTTTACAATTTTATGCATAGACAGCTGTGTTGAAATTTCCCTTTACTGAATCTTCATCTAAAATTTTCAGAAGGGCTTAACTCTGCTATTGAAAAACAGTGCGAGACGTACGTTTAGTTTCGCTGTGTGTAACGCAGATTTTCTCTGGCTGTCAGCAAGGCTCAAAGATTGATACGTTTTAGCTCACAAACCTGTACATAGCAAAGTAAAACAAACAAACCCAAGCCCTCTGAGCAAAGAAGGGCAGGCTTATTTATTAACTCCTACCTCATCCTTTAAGGGATTCCCGCGTAAAACTCGCTCTTTTTTTAATTAACGGAACACGCATCTCCCAAAATTGTAAAAAAGAACAAAACTCGGTTCAGACCCAGAATCTGGGTATGGATGACGGGAGCCGCGTCAATACTTCATAGTTCAGGTTGTTTGTCATTTCTCCGAAGGAAGCCACTGAAATTTCATCGTCGCCCTGGTACCCGATCAGGACAACTTCATCACCTTTCGTGGTACCTTCGATATCGGTTACGTCAACCGTGATCATGTTCATGTTTACAAGTCCAACCACAGCAGCGCGTTCACCCCGAATCAATACAAATCCGGTATTGGTAAGGTTCCGTCCAAACCCATGGGTGTAGCCTATGGGTACTGTTGCAATTTTCATCTGACGGCCGGCGAGATAGACATTTCCATACCCGATAAACTCTCCCTCCTCCACCCATTTGGTGCTCATCACCTCACTTTTCCAGGAGATCACCCTGTGAAGAGGGTCGTTCTGAGTTTCGAGTCCGTTAGATTTTGCGTAGTTCATGAAGGTTTCGCGGCTGGGCCAGAATCCGTAAAGTGCAATACCGGCGCGCACCATATCGTACTGAAAGTCAGGAAATGTCATCAATGCGGCAGAACTTGAAGCATGTGCCAACGGCTTGCTGCCAAATACCTTTTCAGCCAGCACAAGGGCCTCTTCAAATTCCCTGTTCTGATTCAAAATACGGTAGTAGTTCGCCATGCTTTCCGCGCCCGCAAAATGAGTACAGATACCCCGAAGTTCCAGTGCATCCGCATTCTCCCTGACCATGGTGAATACCTCTTCCCACTCAGATTCCTCAAAACCGGTTCTGTTCATTCCGGTTTCAAGTTGAAGATGGATGCGGGCTTTTATATCCAGTTCTCTTGCCTGACCAATTGCCGCTTTCAGGCGTTCAGTTTCAAAGAGATAAAACTCAACACCATTCTGAATAGCCCATTTCACCTCCCTGTCACGGATCATTCCCATAATCATAATCCCGGTATCGTGATTTTCCCGGTGAGTAAGCACCACTCTTGCCTCTTGTGCGCTGAAAACGGAAAAGTGGCTGATGCCCGCCCGCTCTGCAATAGGCATGAACGTGGAGATGCCGTGACCATACGCATTTCCCTTCACCACGGCTGATAACTTGACGCCCGGCTTGAGGCAGCTTTTTAAAAACTGAATGTTCTGAAGAAGCGCCTCTTCGCTGAGTTCAATATAGGATGGTTCAAGGGAGTCGGATAAATTATCAGTCATGTACGGATCTCTTTTCTGTCATTTTTTATATCCCGATCATACAACTTAATAATCTGTGAAAAAAGTTCTACTCCCGGGTCTATCAGCCGATCGTTGAAATCGTAGTTTTCGGAGTGCAGCGGCGGATGATTTAGTCCGGAGCCCACCCCGAACAAGGTAACAGGGCAATGCTCCCGGAATGCTCCAAAATCCTCACTCCATGGAAAAGGTTCCTCGATTTCCTGCACTTTCAACCCTGCCTGGGATGCGGCTTTTCGAACCCACTCCACACCCGCGGAATCATTTATAGTAGAGCTGAACGGCTCTCTGTGATTTACTTCAGTCTTGCCGTCAAACGATTCCGAAACCCGGTTAATGAGCTCCCCGAGATCTTCAAGTGCCTCATTCAACGCATCATCATGCGGCGATCTGAGGGTAAATCCGATTTTCGCATTTCCCGGACTAATACCAAATGCGCGCGCACCCATCCGGATGTAGGTGCAAACGGCTTTATTTAGGCTGTTTTTATTTCTGAAGCTGCGGAACAGCGCCTCCGCTTCCTCAATAAGTTCAGCGATATGCCCTGCCGGATTGATACCCTGCTCAGGATAGCCCGCATGGCTGGATTGCCCTCGGAATCCAACCTCCACTCCCGTCGATGCCGATGCAAATACTCCTTCCCTGAGGACGACGCATTTTTCCGGATATCCAGGGAGGTTGTGCAGCGCAAATGCGTGGCTGATTTTCAGGCTGCTAAACCGTGAGTCTGAGAGAACCCGGCCTGCGCCCCGTCCCGTTTCCTCTGCAGGCTGGAAGAGGATTAGGGTATTGATCCGGGAGGGGCGGTTTTCGGCAAGCCAACGTGCAAAACCCAGCAGAATCATCATGTGTCCGTCGTGGCCGCACCCGTGCATCACCCCATTAACGACTGACCTGTGCGGATGATCCGATCTTTCCTCTACAGCTATAGCGTCAAGTTCCGCTCTGAACATCAGTGTTTTCCGTGCAGAGCCCGTTGCATTAAATCTCGCCATTATGCCGGCACCTCCCAATCCTGTCAGAAGTTCATCCGGATTCAGATCCTTCAGCCGCTGTTTGATGAATGCTGCCGTTTGTTCTTCATTTCCGGAAAGTTCAGGATGCTGATGGAGGTGCTTTCGAAGGTCAATAAGTTCCGGTTCAGTCATACTTTCCTATTGCGTATTTCATGATGGCAAAGTAACTGAGTTTTGAATCCAGATGCCAATTATGGCGAAATTCCTACGCTCATGCTATTCGGGATCCCGTTTTTTTTACAGACGGTCAGTAGACCGGGCCGAGAAAAATTCTGGGGTCCGGATATATTTTAAGTGCACGCTGCCTGTCATCCTCAGACACAACACCCGGCATATCCGCTTCACCCGGATCCTGGTAACTGAGCTGAAAATGAAGATGGGGTGGCCAGTTTCCATTCTCGGCCGGTTCACCCAGCCAGCCAACCGTGTCGCCGGCTAATAAGGCCTTGCCGGGAACCGATTTTTCCAGGCTTTGATATGACAGGTGGCCGTAGAGGGCAAAGATTTCCTTCTCCTGAATCCTATGCTTCAGTACCACGGTTCCGCCATAATTGCCCTCGGACGCATGATTTGCAGTATACACAACCTGCCCCTCGGCTATAGCAAATACCGTTTCTCCCGCAGGAGCCCAAAAATCAATGCCCATGTGGATATTCCGCAGGTTACCAAAATGCGCTGCCACATACATGCCGGGCCGCTTTTCGTTGTATCCGCCTGCAGCTCGTCCACCCAGCTCAATAAACGAGGTGATTTGCACCGGGTCATACCCCTTCGACAGGTCAAGGGCTTCACACTCTTGATGATGGGCAATGACCGGATGAATTGACGTTTTTTTTATGAAATCCATTACTCAGAAAAGATATGCGTGTACTCAATAAAGATCCCGTAAAAATACCTTTCGTTCAACGTATGATTGTATTGACAAGTTTGTTCTTTTTTTCTGGCGTGATTCCTCTTGGGGCGACATATGAGTTTATTGAAGAGTGTCCTTCCGTCGGCTGACGGAGGGCAATGGGGAATGAATCGTGGTGAAACTAACGGCAAATTTTAAGTATTTGAGTCAAATCAACGCTCAGCCCCAAAGGAATCCCCTACATGACGGGCCATCCCCTCGACCCTTCTCCCATTGGGATTCTTACGGGAAAAGGGACCTTTCTATCCTTCGTTTCTATCCTTCGTTTTTAGAATTACCAAGGGTTCCCGCACATTCATCACTCTTCTATCCTCTTTTCAATGTAGTCTGAGCTCATCAGGCCGAGTGCACCCATATACTTGAGTTTGAACCGGATCATATCGCCTACCTTGTAGTCATTCTCATTCGTCCCGACATCCAGAATTAGCATATCTGAGCTGGCATCCTGTATCTTTATGTTTTCATCAACGGGAATCAGATAATCGGGCTGAATGTCGAGAACACCGATGTCGATGATTGCCCGGTAGGACGTTTTTCCATAGTCGTCCTCCGCAATTTGTGTTGTTTTACCCTGTGGGTTTACCCCCAGGTCGCCAGTCGGGACCATGGGCTTTTCCGAAATCTCAATAATCTGTGAATAGAGTTCCATAACCTGGTCACTCATCCCTTCAATCACGCCGTCTGTAAACAGGTTTTTCCCAAAAAAGAGTGCCTCTCCCACACGAAAGTGATTTACGCCCGTGGGAAGCTGATTGCGCAGAAGCAGTGGAATGGTAACTGTTGTACCCCCCGAAACCAGCGGAATCTTCTTTTTAAACCGCAGTTCAATGATCTGCTTGTAGAGAGCGAGCTGAATCAGCTTGTCGCCATCCGGCATCACTCCGTGAAGACAATTCAGGTTGGTTCCCAGTCCTACTACTTCAATGCCGGGCAGACGAAATACCTTTTCATAGAATTGAATCAGATCCTCACGCATCACTCCCTCCCGCAGGTCGCCCATTTCAATCATGATGATAACCTTGTGGACCCGCTCCTGTTTTACAGCTTCATCAGACAGCTCGTGAAGCGTGGAAAGCTCCGTATTGAGACTGATATCAGCGTACCGTACTACATCCGGCACGGCATCTTTCGGAGGAGGTTTGATGTAGATAGTAAGTGTATCGGGATCGATCTCCTTGATGGTACGAAGGTTACTGATCCGGGAGTCATGTACTTCACCGATACCGAGTTCTATCACCTCATTCAAAAACGCACGGTTTCCGCACAGCAGTTTTGTGGTAATACCCCACTTCACGCCATGTTGTTTGAACAGCCCGTCAAGAAACTCGTAATTGTGACGAAGTTCGCTGCGATAAAGTTTTACGTAAGCCATATTTCTTCAGTGTGTCAGGTGATCAGTGTGTCAGGGCTACAGTGTGTTAGAGTGTTAAAGTATTGGATTGTTAATGTTTTAAAATCTTTTTCATGATTCACTGTCATACTGTTGGCACTGACATACTGATCACTGTTATTTATGCAGCCTCATTTCAAGATATTTGTTTGTGAAACCGAATTTTTCGTAAAGAAACCTGGCCGGATTATCCGGTTCAACGTGAAGCGCTATGTCGCCTCCGGTTGCTTCAATAACCTTTTTCATCAATTGTTTCCCTACCCCCTGGCCGCGGGTTTTGGAATGCACGGCGATATAGACCAGAATATGTTCAGGGATGTAGTCTCCCATGTTTGTGTCGTTGATAATTACAGCGCCCAGAATTTCATTGCCTTCATGTGCAACAAGAACAAATCCATCCTGTCCCGGGCCATCTCCATAGGCGTACCCGATACACTTTAAAATTGCTTCCCGGGCATCACCGTATTGGTCCAGATGTTCGTGGAGAAAATCGGCAATCCGGTCTCTGGAAAAGCGTGGGGTACCATCTTTGTCGCTATCAATGATTGTATAAGAGATCGTCATTTTTTTTTGATTTTTAATCTGCATTCAGTCTTCAGATAGCAGCTTAACACCTGTTATTTGTTATAAATTATCCTTCTTTGATTTACCGCCTGATCCGGTTGCCAGGCTGACTGCAGCAAACGAAAGTGCAGACGCAGTAATTCCGAAAACATTGGGATCCAACTCATAAGGTAACTCCACTCCCGAATATCGCAAAGCGATTGTTGTTGTTCCTCCTGCAAGCATTGCAGTCATTGCGCCTGCCGGGGTGCTCCTTTTCCAGAATAGTGCACCGATAACGGGCACAAAGAGTCCTGAAACCATAAAAGCATAGGAGTCGAGCATCAGGTTCAGCACGTTGGTCATGGCCGATGCAAGCAGTAACGCCAGAACACCGATCACCAGCGTGGCCACCTGTGAAATTGTAACAAAGCGGCTGCTATCCGGATCGAACGGTTTTATTCTGCCGATGATATCCGTTACAACGTTTCCGGATGAGGCCATCAAACAGCTGTCGGCAGTTGAGAGGATAGCGGAGAAATAGGCAGACATCATAATTCCCATCAAACCTACCGGTAAAACGGTTCTGAGAAGCATTGGCAATCCGGTTTCAGGATCTGTATCGGAAATATCAGCAGCTCCAAGGTACTCAAACATACCCTGGTCGGCGGCCACGCGTGCAAAAAGTCCCAGCAATACTCCGAGAAATGCCATCACGGGCCACTCAAAAAGACCAGCCAGGTACCAGGCGCGCTTGGCTGTCTGTTCATCCTTGCATGCATAGATCCGCTGATACAATGTCATTCCCACAAACCAGATCGGAATAATAGTCACCGCCCAATAGACCATATCCTGCCAGGAGATGTTGGACAGCGAGAGCATTTCAGGGGGAAGTGTAGCCCGGATCGCATCCAGTCCCCCGATCTCAAGGTACGCTATGGGTAATCCGATAAATACCAGACCGAACATCAAAAGGGCCCACTGAACGGTATCGGTATAGATTACGGCCTTAAGCCCGCCCATAACCGTGTAAATCACAGCCACTGCACCCATAATGTAAAGTGCAGTCTGCTGGTCCAGGTCTGCAAACGTACCGCTTGCAAGTTTTGCACCTGCAAGCATCTGAGAACTTGTGAAACCGGCATATCCTATGGCGGAGATTACGGCAGCCACCAATGCCACGTTCGGGCTGTAGTAATATTCAAAAAGCTGCGGGAAGGTGTAGGCGTTGTCGAATGCCTTGTTGCGCTTAACCTTGGGAATCAGAAAAACGGCTGCCAGCCACGCTCCGATCAATCCCGTAAAGAGCATCCAGGAACCGGAAATACCCATCACAAAACCGAGTCCGCCCAGCCCGATGGAAAAACCGCCGCCTACGTCTGTAGCCACAACGGAGAGTCCCACATGGTAGTCTTTCATACTCCGCCCGCCTACATAGTAATCGTCGCCGCTTTTGTTCTTCCGAAAGAAGAAGTAGCCGAACGCAAGCAGACCGATGATGTATGCAACAAAAATGGTCAGGTCAACGGGATGCATGGATCACCGTTTGGCTTTGAAGGGTTGCGCTGTCAAGGATGCTTTAATCGTCGAGCAGGATGTTTGTCTGCAGATGGCCCTGAGGTCTTGTTATGTTTTTAAGGTGCTTAAAGGTAAGGGGATAAGCGGGTAGCTTCAAATTTGATTGGGGTTGGTAATCTTCTGACAACTTTGGGAAAAGTTAAGGGAGGTTTTATTGAATTGAGTCGGCTGACGATTTTCCCGGAATTGGGTCCGTTGTGTTATGCCGTGGCGGGGATTGGTATTTATGTAAGTGATGGATTTAAACGAAGTGCTAGCTCCTAGCTTCGAACAAAATCCAGCAGGGGCTGATAATTATGTACATCGGCAGACCTTAGTGCCTTAATGTAAGCTGCCCTAACATCTCCTTTTTCAATCAAATTGCCTGATCCCCAGGTGAAAGGTTCCTGATCGAGCACCTTCTGAAGCAGTACATCCGTCATCACTCTTGCATGTCGGCCGTTGCCATTTGGAAACAAATGAATTTGAACCATTCTGTGATGAAAACGTGCTGCGATTTCATCCGGGGAGTAAGTTTCATAATCTATCCAGTAGCGAACATCACCCAACAGTTGTCTGAAATGTACTGGGATTTGTGCCCAATCTACACCGATATTTTTATCCGTCCGACGATATTCTCCTGCCCAAACCCATACCTTTCCGAACATCGCCTCATGAAGTTTTCGAATAAATTCCTCACTCAGATAATCTTTTCGGCGAGTACGATCCAGCCAACTGTAAGCATCGGTAATATTCCTTTGCTCCCATTCATTAAGCTCTTCCAGAGTACTTATATAGGGAATGAGAAGCCCTTCCTTCTCATTCTCATCAATCGGCGTTGCTCCATCCGGATAATCAAACATCTACTGATCCCAAAAGTTTTTTGGTTCTTCAAAAAGAATTTTATCCACCAGATCTTTCAGTGCTTCTTCATGCTCATCATCAGAGATTCCCTGAAGCTCCAACTTCATTGAATGATCAATACGATTCAATCGTTTTTTGGCAATTTTCAAAGCCTGTTGACGCACCATTTCCTCAAGGTCTTGTTCCGGCACAAAAGCATAGACAAACTTCACCCCTAAGCCCTCAGCCATTTTCTTTAAAGTTGAGAGCTTTACATCACCATTGGCTTCAGCTTGCTCAATCCGGTAAACCCTTGCCCGGTCAAGGTCAACACGACTACCTAATTCTTCTAATGTCATACCCAATCCTTCTCGGATAGCATTTATCCATCCACCTGAAGGCATTGTCATTCTCAGAAGAGGTTTAAGCTTCTTCAATTTCTTATCAAGCTGTTTGCGTATAAGCTTTTTATCCCAATAGTTCATAGTTGTACCTTCTCACTGATTTAAACCGAATTGTTGATATTTATAACAACATAATATACGTTTCGTTGCTATTTATAACAACATGTTAAAGTCTTAGGTTGTCTTTTATGACAACATATGTTCATTTATGAAAGTAGTTAACTGTAGATGGTATCAGATAGGAGCACAAGAATAGACGTTGATGCTGAGAGAGTTGACAGTGGAAAATGAAGAGTAAAGCATAACCTGAGTTGTACCCAAAATAAAAAAGGCCGCTAAGAGCGGCCTTTTCGTAGTGGCGGGGACAGGATTCGCCTGTCCGTCTACCGACGGATAGGAACCCGACAAGCTTTTAACTCAATAAATTGGCACGAATCCAGCGACGGCCTACTGACGTTTTCAGCTGCTTCTCACGCTTTATCGCTTCAGACTTTGTGGCGTACTGCTCGGTATGAATTAACTTCCATGGGCGATATTTCACCGTCCAACCCTTAGTCCCCAGTTCATTGTGAGATTTCATCCGCTCGGTGAGATTACTTGTATGGCCAATGTATATCTTGTCATATTTGGATGAATGCAATACGTAAACGGTGAACATAACCTTCTCCCTCAAATAAAAAAGGCTCAACCGCTTTGAGCAATCGAGCCTTTTCTGTAGTGGCGGGGACAGGATTCGAACCTGCGACCTTCGGGTTATGAGCCCGACGAGCTACCAGCTGCTCCACCCCGCGATGAGACCCTAAATATACAATTATTTCGTTACGCAAGTCAAGTAAAGATTATTTGATTTGCAATCGATCGCCTCCCTGTTAATTCATATCTTTTTGAAAACCAGAGCTGTTAAAAAAGAACCCTGACATGCTATCCACAAAAGACGCCATTGCCCTTGAAAACCAGTACGGAGCCCATAATTATCACCCCCTTCCGGTCGTGCTGGCACGAGGTGAGGGAGTTTATGTCTGGGATCCGGAGGGAAACAGGTATTTTGATTTTCTGTCGGCCTACTCGGCTGTAAACCAGGGGCATTGCCACCCGCATATTATCGATGCGCTGAAGCAGCAGTCCGAAACCCTTACCCTCACCTCTCGTGCATTCTATAACAATGTTCTGGGTGAGTTTGAAAAACTGGTGTGCGACACATTCGGGTTTGAGAATGTACTGCCCATGAATACGGGAGCAGAGGGCGTTGAGACCGCTATCAAAATCTGCCGCAAATGGGCGTATGAAAAAAAAGGAGTACCGGAAAATGAGGCAAAAATCGTTGTGTGCAGCAACAACTTTCACGGGCGGACCACTACCATTATCTCTTTTTCGGATGATTCCAATGCAAGGGATCATTTCGGCCCGTATACGCCCGGCTTCGTCAAAGTGCCCTATAATGATCTTCAAAAGCTGAATGAGGCACTTCAGGATGAAACAGTTGCAGGTTTTCTGGTTGAACCGATCCAGGGAGAAGCGGGTGTGAATGTACCGGACGATGACTATCTCAGAAAAGCTGCAGAACTCTGTGGAAGGCACAATGTACTGTTGATAGCTGATGAAATCCAGACAGGCATAGCGCGTACGGGGAGCATGCTTGCGGTATGCGGCAACTGTACCTGCGAAGGTGCGTGTGAGCGCCGGGCCGATACCTATGTGCGTCCCGATCTGCTGATTCTCGGCAAAGCCCTGGCGGGTGGGGTGTATCCTGTATCTGCAGTTCTCGCCGACAAGGAGATCATGGATGTGATCAAACCGGGCCAGCACGGATCCACTTTCGGAGGAAATCCACTCGGTGTACGTGTCGCCATTGCGGCACTGGAAGTGGTACGCGACGAAAATCTGATTCAAAATGCACGCAAACTGGGATCAATTTTCCGTTCTGAAATGAAGAAACTTCAGTCTGAGTGCTCCCTTGTAGCTACCGTTCGGGGAAAAGGGCTGCTTAACGCCGTAGAGATCAATGACTCACCGGACAGCTCAACTGCCTGGGATCTCTGCGTGAAACTGAAGGAAAACGGGTTACTGGCCAAACCCACGCACGGCAATATTATCCGCTTCGCTCCTCCCCTTGTGATGACGAAAGAACAGCTAATGGAGTGTATTTCGATAATCAGGAAAACGTTTCTGGAATGGGGGTAGAATGGATAGTTGTAAGTGGTTCGTGGTCGGTTGATGGTGGGTGGTGTTGAGACGTGAGACGGGCATGATTTCAGATTGGACATATGCTATATTCGATCTCAGAAGTATTTTCAATACTGCCCGTTGCAGCTTGAAGCCTGAAGCCTGATGCCAAGGCCTGTCAGACACACCCCTTGGTTATCTGAATCGTGCTTTGCACGTTCATCTAACCATGTCCCCTCTCAAGAGGGGACGAGCACCCTGCACCCTGCACTTATAAAATTCCCAATAACTAACTATTCACAACTGACAACCGTCAACTATCTACTAACTACTATCCACACAGACTTTCCCTTTTACCTTGATTGCGCAGTTTCTTATTCTTCACTATAAGACGTTTTCAATCACGGGACTTAATCGCTATCACCATGCCTCATATTGTAGAACCAAAAAATGTACGCCCTATCCTTCAAAAGCATATTCTGGCCGATGGATATGAAATGGTTCTCGACCTGCACAAAAGCAAAGGCGCTTACCTGCACGACTCCTCTTCGGGCAGAGACTATCTGGACTTCTTTACTTTTTTTGCTTCAAATCCATTGGGTATGAACCATGACAGGCTGGCGGGTGATCCTGACTTTGTACACACCCTTGGGCAAACAGCCATCAACAAGCCATCCAACTCAGATGTGTACACGGAAGAGATGGCTCATTTTGTGGAAACATTTTCACGAGTCGGCATTCCGGACTACATGCCCTACACGTTTTTTGTTTCAGGCGGGGCACTGGCCGTTGAAAATGCACTAAAAGTAGCGTTCGACTGGAAAGTTCAGAAGAATTTTGAAAAGGGATACCGAACTGAAAAAGGCCACAAGGTGCTACATCTTGACAAAGCATTTCACGGACGCAGCGGTTATACCCTTACACTAACCAACACGGATCCGAAAAAGACCCGGTATTTCCCAAAATTTGACTGGCCGCGCATTCACAATCCCGCCGTTCAATATCCTCTCACAGAGGAGAATATCAATAAAGTGGCCCTTGAGGAAAAACAGGCGCTGGCACAGGCCCGGCAATATTTTGAAACCTACAAAGACGATATTGCATGTATATTGCTTGAACCCATACAGGGCGAGGGCGGCGACAATCATTTCCGGATGGAATTTCATAAAGGCCTCCGGGAGCTGGCTGATGAATACGATGCGCTGCTCGTTCATGATGAAGTGCAGACCGGAGTGGGTCTTACCGGCAAATTCTGGGCACATGAACATTATGTGCAGCCCGATATACTGGCGTTCGGCAAAAAAGCCCAGGTATGCGGAATTCTTGCAAGCAAACGAATAGATGACATTGATACCAACTGTTTTCATGTTTCATCCCGTATTAACTCAACCTGGGGCGGCAATCTGGTCGACATGGTACGGTTCGACCGCATTCTTGAAGTGATTGAGGAGGACAATCTGGTTCACCACGCTGCAATAACCGGAGACTATTTACTGAACGCGATTAAGGGCCTGGCTGAGCGTGAAGAGTACATTAGCAATGCGAGAGGCAAAGGCTTGTTTTGCGCAATTGACCTGCCTGACACGCACTCCAGGGATGCTGTTGTGAAAGAGTGCGTCAAAAACGGCTTGATGATTCTGGGTTGCGGAACTAAAACCGTTCGCTTCAGGCCACCGTTAACTGTACAGAAAAAACACATTGACCAGGGGCTCGATATTTTGGCAAAGAGCTATAAAACAGCCCTGGACAAGTGCCCTGTAGCGTCAGGCGGATAGTAAAATTTTAAGTGATTTGGGCATTGAGCATTGGGCAGTGAGCAAGAAAGGAGCCGGTTTCCCGTACAGGCAATAGCTATTCCGTTATTGATTGTCACGGTGATAACGGCGGCCGTATTTTTTATAACGGAGTCGGACAGGCTTAGAATCTATCCTTTAAGCGACTATGATTTATCGATCCCGGGTGATTCAATGTCGATCGCACACGGGGAACGAATATTCACCATCCGTGGGTGCACGGACTGTCATGGTTCCAACCTAGGAGGCAGAATCATTCAATCCGGGCTGCTGACCGGTATCATAACGGCTCCAAACCTTACCCCTGCGCCGGCAAGTCCGATTTATGACTACAGTTCAGAAGATTTGGTTCGTGTGATTCGCGAAGGGGTGAAACCGTCCGGCAGATCAGTCATTATGATGCCCTCTCACAAGTTTCAGGTTATCCACAAAACCGATGTTGAATCCCTGATCGCATACATACGGTCAGTTGAACCGGTGAACCGAGAGCTACCCTCCACCAGCCTTAACCTCCCCATGAGGTTTTACTATTTCATCAACAGAAACCTGACGCTTTTTCCGGCAAGTATGATAAAACGTCCTGTGGAATTTCCGGAGGAAGAAGAGCCCATGACCCGGCTTGAAAAAGGAGCCTACATCGCATCATCGTGCGTGGGGTGTCATGGCCATCATCTTGATGGTGGCCCCATACCGGGAGCTCCGCCAACCTGGCCTGAAGCGCCCGACCTTACTCTTACCGGTGTAGCCGGCAGCTGGAGCAAAGAAGAGTTTATTCAAAGCCTCAAAGAGGGCACTACTCCGGATGGACGTCACCTTGACGGCAGATTTATGCCCTGGGAGGCTTTTGGCCAGCTTACGGATGAGGAGTTCGATCTGCTCTGGAATTACATGCAGACACTGGAGTGAAAAGCAAGGGATCAAGCCAAATGATGGCGGGGGCAGGCTCCAGCCCCGGCTGAAAGGGAATTTCTTTCATAAACACACTTATTCCATCTCCGGGAGCCAAGCATTTCCTTCAACGGTTTGCGAATGTGCATCGAATCATCGTTTTTTCGGGTAGCTAATCCTAACTCTCGACAAGGGCTAAACCATTATGGCACATATAAATCTGAACAACCAATTCCCCGGTATCGTGGGGCTGATGCACTATCGCCCCGAAACCGCCAAACCGCTGAACGAACTGGCTGAAATTTTGCTGCGCGGCGAATCCACTCTCACAAGCGCTGAGCGCGAGATGATCGCGTCGTATGTTTCGCACCAGAATGAGTGCCATTTTTGTCATTCATGCCATGGCGCGGCTGCAGCACATCATCTTGACGGAGATTTGTCGTTATTGAGCGATATTAAGGACGGGTTTCGAAAGACAAACTTGTCTCTTAAAATGAAAGCCCTTCTCAATATCGCCAAAAAAGTGCAGATTCTTGGTAACCGGGTGGAGCCTGATGACATCCGTGCGGCTCGAGATGAGGGAGCAACAGATCGTGAAATACACGACACAGTTTTGATTGCCGCCGCATTTTGCATGTATAACCGGTATGTGGATGGACTTGGCACGTGGGCTCCCGAAGAGCCTGAGGCCTACGACGAAACCGGACGAATGCTGGCGCACGAGGGTTATCTGAAATCTATACCCTGAAATGCACCGGCGACCCCGCAAACTAAATTGTATGCGGGCTTACAGCAGGTTACACCATCTGGTGCGATTCAGGCTGTATCACGATCTCATTCAGCACCGACTGTTCCGGCTGTGATGCCGCATAGTACACGGCTTTGGCCACCTCCTCGGGGGTGAGCATGGCTTCTTTTTTCACGCGCATTTCCACTTTCGGATTGTCCCAGAATTCGGTAGCAACACCGCCCAGGTAGAGCAGAGAAAATTTTATCTCTGCGCGCCGGTACTCTTCGACCAGAGCCTTGGCCATTCCGGTTACTGCGTATTTGGATGCAGAGTAAACGGAGGTATTTTTCATTACGGCTTTGCCAAGAATACCGGGAAAGAGAATAACGCGTCCTTTTTTGGCGGTTGCCATGTATCGTCCCACAGTTTGCGTTACCAGGAAGGTGCCGTATACATTTACGTCGAACACTTCTTTGGCGTCTTCAGGATTGATATCCAGAAGAGGTTGAATCAGGCCGGTTCCAAAAGCATTAACCAATACGTCAATTTCTCCCAGATTATCGTGCACTTCACGGGCCATGTCAGATACGGAGCCGAGGTCGGTCACATCCACTTCAATTGCGTACGCTTCACCGCCGTTATCATTCAACTCCTTGGCTTTCTCTTCAGCTTTTGATTTATCACGTGCGGCCAGAACCACTTTTGCACCGGCACGCGAAAAAAGATCAGATGATGCTCTTCCAATGCCGCCTGTTCCGCCTACGATGAGTACTACTTTGTCTTCCATTTCTGTCTGATAAAATTTTTATTCCATTTGACTGTAGAAAGGAATTGACAGGCCTAATCGTTCGCATTTTATACCAATTTTTCAGGGGATAAGGTGAGGTATACCCGGAACCGTTATTATAATTCAGCGCTTAGTGACAGGTAGGGAAGGAAGCCGTTTTGATTGATTACCTGAAACTCTGTTATGTCGACGAAGAAGATATTGGCCTGGTCGTATACGTTGATGGCTCCGATCTCCGCCCCAAATTTAAATCCCTCTGAAATATCAAAAAATCTCTTTAGTGAAACGTCGAGCCGGTGATACGCAGGCAGGTTTTCAGTATATGGTTTTTCAAAGTATGCAAAAGATTGTCCCGGGTCGTTGATGGGGTTTTCACCTGGAATAGAAAGTACCAGATCGGTTCCTGCAAGCCGGGTGTAAGGCAATCCGGATTTGACATCCCATCTCAGTCCGGCAGTGAACCCTGCAAAACTGTAATTGATAATGACATTAAACTTGTGGCGCAGGTCGTGGGCAGGGTTGAATCCAGTAATCGATTCGCCGCCCAGCCATGATCCCAGATTATCATCCGATGCTGAATATTCCACACTTGAGTAGCCATAACCGGCATATATAAAAAACGGCGAGCGATTGAATTCAAGATTCAGGTCAAGCCCATAGCTTGTTCCGCTCGCCAGGGCAATGTCGGTATCAATTCCGGCCTGGGGTGTCCATTTTGAAACCGGAATATTGTAATGTTGCTTATAGAAAAGCTCAATATTTGATGAGAGATATGAAGCTGCCCGGAAACTGAATTCAAGAATATTATGCCAGGCTCCTGGAAGTGTGGAGCCCCGGTCACTTGGCCTGTATATGGTAAAAACGGACCCTGCATCCCGAAGGTCGGTTATCCCGTCCATTGCCTGGGTGTAGTAGCCCGTAGCCAGGCTTATTTCACTTTTTGTACTCCCAAACGGCTGAATATTCATCCGCAACCGTGGTTCAAGGGATGCACCGTATCCACTCGAAATCTGGGTACCTATGCCCGGTTCAATGCTTACATTGCGGCTGAAATCCCAAGTGGACTTCGCATAAAGCTGAATCATTGCATCCGTTACATCCAGACCGTTTTCGAAGGGCTGAAACCTCTCCTGTGCCGAAGCCTGATAATTTTGGAAAAGCAGATTGATGCCGAAATCGAGCCTGGAGTTTATAAATTCCTGGCTGCTATCCAGGCGCAGAAAGCCCTGGGTAACCTTTGAGAATCTTTGATCTGAGCCGGCTGATGACTCACTGTTTCGGAAGTCGGAAACCCCCAGTGAAATTTCAAACGGAAACTGCAGTGAGTTGTCAAACCCAAAGCAGCGCAACCCTGCGGCGGTGTTGGTCCAGCTTAGGATACCGTTGCGTCCTGGGTTAATTTTCCCCTCATCGCCCGTTCGCACTCCCGTTGCGCTGCAGATCAGATCACCTGCCTGCATGGAATACCTGGCAATCAGGTCATAAAAACTGGCCTCCTGCTGCCGGCCCGGGAGAACTTCTTCAAATGTATTGATATTTGAAAAACGACCATTTACCAGAAGTGATGAAGTACCCTTTTTCAAAGGCGTTTCAACAAAAAGGGAGGTCATATATGGGCTAACCGAACCTGCCGCCGAAGCTTCATACAGATTGCCGGGTTTGAGATTCACCTCAATCACAGAGGACGCTGAATTCATGTAGCGGTTATCAAAACCGCCCGCCATAACCGATACATCATTTACCACGCGTTCCGGAAATGCTGAAAACAGATTGGATATATGAAAAGGTTTTACCAGCGGTATATTGTCAACAAGTACCAGGTTTTGAGCAGGAGTTCCGCCCCTTATAAAAATATCTCCCCCCTGGTCGCCGATGGTGACCACACCGGGCAAGGTCTGAATGTAGGCCATCAGGTCGCCCTCTAATCCAGCGGAGGGAACACGGCTAAACTCTTCGCCCCTTATCCTCGTTACGCCAACTTCACCGGTTCTGAATGCACCGCGGGCTGTTACTTCAATTTCATCCAGTTCCCCAACCTGATCACGAAGCGTGATGCGCTCTACCCTGATTTCTTCACCGGAAAGTTCATAACTCCTTTCAAACGGCTCAAACCCGATATACGTGGTCCTGATCTGGTATTCACCGGCCTCCAGGTTCCTGAATTCAACAAATCCATCCCGGTTTGTAACCCCATATCCGGTGTATTGGTCCTGCCCGTTTTCATACAACAATACATTGGCCCCAACAACGGGCTGTCCGCCTGATTCCAATACTATCAGTCTTAATACAGATGAATTTTGAGCATAAACAATACCCTGAAAAAGGAGAAGGCAAATCAATATGATGCCGGAAAAGTGCTTTATCATTTAAACGGTTAGAATGTCTTTTTTTGAGTTTAAGGCTCTCTGACGGTTAGAGGGGAATCCGGCACAATCTCTACTTCAACTCCGCCTTCATACTTGCCCACTACAATTTTCCGCTGCAATTGAATGCCTTCTTCCGGATCGTAGAGCGGTTCATCGTTGGTTTTTCCTCCTTCCATATATCCTATGTGTGTAAACCGGAATCTGACTTTGTTGCTTGTAAATTCATTGCATCCGGGATATGGGCGGCCTTCAAAACCTCCCGCAAAAATGTCGAATGATATATCGTCGGGACTCCAGCCAACGATCAGGGTATTACTCTCTTCATCATACGATCTTATTTTCTCCCTGCTGGTCCAGTACCATGTATTCGACAACTCAATGCCGGCTTCTGCAATCAGTTGTTCTCCAGCAGTCAGATCAATATTTTTTAGTTCCACTGTAAACCTTTGATCACACTCCACTGCAGCTCTACTTAACGTAAGCTCAGTTTCAGAGGGTGTCACCGATATCAGGCTGTCGCGGTAGCCATCGTTATTTTCCAAAACGATTTTGTATCTGTTTTGAAACGTTACAGGAGATTCGTAAACAAAATTGTGGGTATAAATACTGTCGAAAACGACTACGCTGTCACGCAGATGAGTAGTAATATCAGTAGTCAGATCGGTAATCAGAATATGTACATCCAAACCTTGTGTCGATTCGGGAGTAAGGAGCGATGAATTATCGTATACACGTATATAATTGGGCGAGTCCTCAAGATCCAGCACTCCGTATAATGAATAGCTTGCAACATGATCAGATACGGGTTCCACCGTACTATCACAGCTGCCCAGGCAGATGAGAATAATGAATGAGAGAAGACATAGCCAGCCAAATCCCGATGAATCTATAATCATACTCTAACTTATTTCGAGAGAATGCTTTACAACAACTTAACCGGCTCAACTCCTTTTTAGTATCGCATGATCATGCTAAAATTTATTAAGGGTGAAATCATAGCTTGTACCACTGGTGGTAATAAACGCGGAGTATCGCGATCGGTTCAATTAATTTATGTCATCAATTATTATAATACTGGATTGAATTTTGATCATTTTGACTCTCTCTGACTCTAGTTGCCATCCGTTTCCGTTATTCTGTTGTACCTGATTCGCCAATTCAGAGTCCAGGTCTCACCACCGTCATATGAAGCTTCCCAATCCCACATCAGAGAATCCTCGGCTATGTCATAAAATACCATCCGCTGCATAAGCCTTCGCCCATCCGGCAGTTCACGCATCTCAGTGCGGAAGATTCTCTTTTCGCCATCCAGGTCGCCGGTAAAATCATAGTAGCCTCCGTTATTATCGGCCCACGCCTGTTTCCATCTTTCAAATCTCTGTTGGTAAACCGATATGCTTGTACCTTTGAACCCGCTTTGCTGCCCTTCGGTTATACTGAAATTCTCCTGTATAACGGTTCCATCCAGCGTCTTTTCTACAATATTGATGCCGCGTCCTTTACTGCCATCCCCTTCATCCCAGCTCACATTCCACTCCCCGACCCAGAAATCAAAAAGCTCTTCCGGTTCAGGTGATTCTTCTGATACCTGTGCGAAAAGAACGGGCGAACTAAGTACAAGTAGAATGAAGCATTGAGCCAGAACCATCGTAAAATCAATCCGTTTTTCAATCATCATAATCATAGTCTTTTCTCTTTATTGAAACAGTGACTACACATCGTACATGTTAGCACTATGCACCTGCCGGGTGAAACCGGGCCGGTATTTTTCCGTTAGAAACTGAACCACAACTTTTCAGATGTAGCTTCATATAACCATGTTGCGGTATTCTTTGGCCATATGATTGTAAAAAATCCGTTTTTTTAAAGTACAATTCATAAAGGAAATCAATAAACCGGCTCAAATGAAATGTATCACGATTCCTCCACCGGCTGAACTTTCAGAGCATATCGAGTGCTATTGGGTCAACACGCTTCATCCCGGCGATGTTGGCTGCGATTATGACTACATCATTCCCGATGGCGTCACAGATGCGATTTTTATGCTAAACGGAGTTTATGAAAGAGGAGTTGGGGAAAAGAGTCAGCTGATTGATTCCTGCAGCCTGGTTCCAGGTTTCGATAAAGCTGTGCGAGTTGCACAGGAACCCTGGACCAGCTGTCTTGCCATCCGCTTTCGACCCGGTGGATTTCAGGGGCTTACAGGTATTTCAATACGTGAATTGAGCCAGCCCGTTTATCCCCTGGAAGAGGTGATGCCCGACCTGGCAGACCTTGTAATGAACTCTATATCCAAAAATACCCAGGTTGAACAGATACTCAAGGAGATCAATACATTTCTCTCAGGAGAACAGGAGAGAATATACGGTTCCAATCTTTCCAGCCGATTTATAGAAGAGGCTATCAAAAACCGCGGATCCATACGCATCTCCGATTTTTGCGACCGGGCGGGCTTGTGTAAATCCACGCTCGAAAAGAATGTTCGTGAAATGACTGGCCTTACTCCCAAAACCTGTGCGCGGCTGATACGAATTCAGTTCGTTATTCGTGAGCTGTTAAGCGGAACCGGACTGTTCAGCAGTGTGGCTTATGAACTGGATTACCATGACCAAAGCCATATGATCCGGGATTTCAAGAGCGTGATCGGCATCACACCGGGAGAGTTTCTGCGCAGCGGGTTTAAACTGCCAAACTACTCCGCGCTGCCCGTAAATGCATCTGCTATAGCGTGATCGGCTGGCGGAATCTGCCAAAGAACCGTCCATGTCCCCTATTTCCCGTCAGTCTAATAAGATCAATTTCGACCCGGTTTCATATGAACCGTGCCTATGGCACTCATGGTGGTTAGCTGCCATCAATCCGCGGAATAAATTCCGCGGTTAGAATATGCGTCATGCCTACGGCATTGGGGGGGTGGCGAAACTTATCAATATCCATGTGCAGCAGGTAGTTGGTTAAGTCATAAGAAAGTGACAAAAACTCATAATCTAACCCTATCTCAAGTGCCGTCTGGCACGGCATATATCCTTGCCCCGGAATTTATTCCGGGGTTACCGAGTCCCACCCTCCCACTGGAAAGTGCCGTAGGCACGGTCCATGTCTGGTTGCAACCTGGCAGTAAGAAAGCAGAACCTATCCCGGCACCTTATGATCCGTGCCGATGGTACTCAGCCGATTTTTGTGCTCTTTCTCCGCGGAGTGCGCCGTAGGTATCCCAATGGGAAATTCCGCGGTTAGGATATGAGTCATGCCTACAGCATTGGGGACTCAGCTCCCTGAATGGAAATGGATTTGAAAATAATTGCGTCAATTTGGTACAAACGCCAAATCAGCTTCCCATTGCTTTAGGGATGGCCGATTCGTAAACATCAGCCAGGTCACTGACCTTCACCTTTACAGCCGTATCAATAACCAGCTCTGATCCGTTTACAAGGCCAATTTTCACCGCATTTACGGCCGATTCGGACACGGTCTGTTCAAACTTCTGAAGTCCGGATGGAGGAACAGTGACCAGTACTCCCGATTGAGCTTCGCTATAGAGCACTTCATGGGTATCACTCCCAAGTTCCTTAACAGATACTGAGGCTCCTTTACCGGCATGTATAGCCATCTCTGCCAGAGCCGCTGCAAGCCCGCCGTCGGACAGATCGTGGGCTGCATTCACACGCTCTGACTGAATAAGCGTGAGCACCAGCTCCTGTAGCGTCACTTCCAGGTCCAGATCGATATCCGGAGCGTCGCCGATGGTGAGGCCGTGAATCGTTTTCAGGTATTCGCTTCCTCCCAAACCCTTGCGATCGGCTCCAAGATAGTAGATGATATCCCCCTCCTTTTTAAAATCAGGAGTCATCCGGTGCTTCTCTACATCTTCCACGATTCCAAGCATGCCAATTGTAGGCGTCGGAAAAATGGCTCCGTTCGGGTTCTCGTTATAAAAACTCACATTGCCGCCGGTAACCGGTGTATTGAGTGCCCTGCAGGCATCTCCCATGCCCCCGAGAGCCTCTTTGAATGTCCAGTACACTTCGGGCTTATAGGGATTGCCGAAATTGAGACAGTTGGTGACGGCGACCGGTTTCGCACCGCTGCACACTACGTTCCGTGCCGATTCAGCCACTGCAATTTGTCCGCCCTTCCTGGGATTCAGATATACATAGCGGCCGTTGCAGTCGGTTTTAGCGGCCAATCCCTTTTTGGATCCTTTAATTCGAATAACGCCGGAATCGGAATTGCCCGGAGCGTTCACGGTATTGGTACGTACCATGGTGTCATACTGTTCATGAACCCACCGTTTGGATGCGATATTCGGTGAGCCCATCAGCTTCAATAAAATTTGATTGTGGTCATCCGGATGTTTGAGCGATCGCGCATCAAATCCCTGAACATCGTCGAGATAGGCCGGCCTTATGGCCTCACGGACATATTGCGGAGCGCCTCCGCCGAGCACCAGGGAGTCAGCGGGTATATCGGCCTTCACCTCACCCTCCTTCCAGTACGTGCAGCGGTCGCCTTCCACCACTTCGCCTATGACTACGGCATGGAGATCCCACTTGTCATACACATCGATAATTTCCTGTTCGCGGCCTTTTTCGGCCACCACCAGCATACGCTCCTGACTCTCGCTCAGAAGCAATTCATAGGCTGTCATCCCGTCCTCACGCGCCGGCACCTTGTCGAGATCAACTTTCATCCCCTGCCCTCCCTTGGCCGTCATTTCGGACGTGGAGCAAGCAATCCCGGCAGCCCCCATATCCTGCATACCGACAACTGCGCCGGTTTTCAGCGCTTCGAGGCTGGCTTCAAGCAACAGCTTTTCGGTAAAGGGATCTCCCACCTGCACGCTGGGCCTCTTCGCCTCGCTCTCTTCACTGATCTCCTCGGATGCAAATGTAGCTCCGTGAATACCGTCGCGTCCCGTGCTGGCACCCACAATCAGAACCGGGTTGCCGATCCCCTTTGCAATGGCCGATGCCGTTTCGCCCACTTTCACGATTCCCACGCTCATGGCGTTTACAAGCGGGTTGCCTTTGTATGCTTCATCAAAATAGATATCACCGCCTATCATCGGGATACCGAAAGAATTTCCATAGTCAGAAATACCGCGCACCACGCCGTCCAGCAAATACCGAACCCGGGGTGTATCCATCGATCCGAACCGGAGCGAATTGAGGGACGCCACGGGCCGGGCCCCCATTGTGAAAATGTCGCGGTGAATGCCGCCCACTCCCGTTGCGGCTCCCTGGTAGGGTTCCACGGCCGAGGGGTGATTGTGGCTCTCCACCTTAAACGCGCAGGCAAGCCCGTCACCGATATCCACCAGGCCTGCATTCTCTTCGCCGGCCTCAACTAACAGCTGTGCCCCCTCTCTGGGCAGCTTTTTGATCTCCAGAATGGAGTTTTTGTAGGAGCAGTGCTCGCTCCACATCACCGAGTAGACGCCCAGTTCAGTAAACGTGGGAGTGCGTCCAAGATAGTTTTTGATCATATCGTACTCTTCTGCGGTGAGTCCGTGATCAAGGGCCAGTTCGAGGGTTACTTCAGGTTCCTGCAGTATGGTTTTCGACATGGAATTGATAAACATTTTTGCGATTCTGACAAGTTTATAAAGTACGAAAACCTGTCGGTTTTTTGGTACTAAATCCTGACTTTGTTCTTTCTCTTTTTTATTAAACATTCCCGGGCAACATCATCCCCTGCAACCTTAATCTCTCCTGTTTTTCTGAATGGTTTTAAATATTTTGTCCTCTGTCAATCAATAACTATACCCATTCGGCCCATGAATCCAGTTTATTTTGACCATGCTGCCACAACACCTGTTGATCAGGAAGTTCTGGACGCAATGATGCCTTACTTTTCTGAGCATTACGGAAATGCCAATTCAGCGCATCAGTTCGGCAGGGATTGCAAGGTGGCCATTGAAGATTCACGCGAGCAAATTGCTGCGCTGATTGGCGCTGAACCTTCTGAAATCATCTTCACAAGCGGTGGAACGGAAAGTGACAACGCCATTATCAAAGGCGTGTTTGAAGCGCTTAGCCGGGCCGGAAAAACGGAAATCATAACGTCACCCATCGAGCATCACGCAGTAATGCACCCCGCTGAAGCTCTGAAGCGGCAGGGTGCAACCGTTACTTATCTTCAACCCGATTCAAACGGCGTGATTTCGGCCGACCAGGTACAGAATGCGATCTCGGATAAGACCGCCGTAGTTAGCCTGATGCATGTGAACAACGAGATTGGTTCCATCAACCCGATCGGCGAGATTGCTGCTGTTTGCAGTGAGCATAAGGTACCCTTCCATTCCGACACGGTTCAGAGCATCGGCAAGATTCCGGTGAATGTGAAAGACCTTGGATTGAGCGCCCTCAGCATCAGTGCGCATAAGTTGTACGGGCCTAAAGGAATCGGTGTACTCTACGTAAAGAACGGCACGCCGTGGATCCCCTGGCTGCAGGGCGGTTCTCAGGAACGCAGACGGCGTGGCGGAACATCAAATGTACCCGGAGTTGTGGGCCTTGCAAAAGCAATGGAGCTGAGCATGGCGCACATGGACGATATGACCCGGCACTTCAACGTGCTTCGTAAAGCTGTGATGAACGGGCTCAACAAAAAATTTGGCGGAAGATTTGTAATTAACGGTCCTGAAAACGACGGCGTGCCGCATATTCTCAATATAGGCTTTGTAACGTCCGGATCGGACCCGCTTGACGGTGAGATGCTGCTGCTGAACCTGGATATCGAGGGCATCTGCGTGTCAAACGGTTCCGCCTGTACTTCAGGCGCCATGGAACCCTCGCATGTACTGAAAGGAATCGGACAAACCGACGCTATTGGCAATGCCAGCATCCGCGTTAGTTTTGGAAAGCAGAATACCGTTGAAGAGGTCAATTACTTTATCGAAAAACTGGATGGCATCCTGGAACGAATGATGACCACCGTTTCATGAATATTTGCGTTTACTGCGGCTCTTCATCCGGTAAAAACCGGAATATCCCCGAACAGGCACAAAAATTCGGACGGTTGATGGCTGAGAAGGGTCACAATCTGGTCTATGGAGGGTCTTCTCTCGGGATTATGGGTGTTATTGCCGATTCGGTAATGCTTCATGGCGGTGAAGTGATCGGGGTGATTCCCGAAAACCTGTTCAGCAAGGAGGTGGCCCATACCGGAATAACGCGTCTGATCACGGTGAAAGACATGCACCAGCGCAAATCTCACATGGCCGAGCTGGCCGATGCGTTTGTCGCCTTTCCGGGGGGCTTCGGAACCATGGAAGAGTTATTCGAGATCATCACCTGGAACCAGATCGGACTGCTCAAAAAGCCCGTAACGATCATGAACATCGATGGGTTTTATGATAATCTGATCCGGATGATCGACCACGCTGCAACATCCGGCTTCATTAAAGAAAAAAACAGGGACATTCTTCAGGTTGCTGAAACGCTGGAACAGTGCCTTCAGTTCTGTGAACGATAGCCTCAATTCGTTTGCTATTTAACCACATGCAACCCTCAGGACCAATTATGACAGGCGCCATAAGTTAAAAAGGCTTCTGAAGATTGAAACTGAAACAGTGATGATGAATCCACCATGAGTGTATATTTTTTTCTTCAGGGCTCCAGACCTTCGGATCTGAAAAAAGGGTCTGAACATAAATACAGCAGTCCCCTTAAACCCTGCCCTGACTCCCCCAACTGCATACATCACGCCGTAGAATATCGCACTACTCCCGAAAAGCTATTTAAGGAGACACTTACGGCGCTTGAATCGATGAACCCGGAAGACCTGGAAAAAGATTCACAAAGCTTTCAAATAAATTCCGTATTTCGGATCAGATTATTTGGATTCAAGGATGATTTGAAAGCAGTAATCAGTAAAAAAGGTGATCTGAGCATACTTTTTATCCGTAGTTCAAGCCGGGAAGGATATTCCGATCTGGGCGTGAACAGGAGAAGGGTAAAAAAACTGATCAAGCGTCTCAGCCACCTTAATTCATATTCTAACAAACCCTAAATTAATTATACTATCGTGCCAAAGCTCACTATTAACACAGGCATATTGCTTGTCATCCTCGGTTTCGCATCCTATTTCATCACCGGCTCAGCCAGCTTTACCGCTTTGATTCCCTCATTTTTTGGTTTTGCCTTTATCGGACTGGGACTTCTGGGCAAGAGAAGCGAATCGATGCGCAAACATTCAATGCACGGCGCCCTGCTGCTTGCCTTGCTTGGACTCGGCGGCTCTTTCGGGGGACTGATCAACATCATTGGCGCCATTGGCGGTACGATGCCCGAGCGCCTTGAGGCATCCGTTGCACAGGCAGTTATGGCTGTAATCTGCATTATCTTTTTAATTGCGGGGGTTCGGTCCTTTATTGCGGCCAGGAAGAGCAGAGAAGCGGCCTGACAGCATAAAGGAGTGGTTTTACCCCGGAATGCCCATCGGGAAATTTCGGGGTAAAAACATGAACCGTGCCTCACGGCACTTGAGACGGGTTATTTGACAAGATCTGATGCCATAGCAGATCCATGGCCAGCATATCTCCCCTACTCAGTGACATTTTCGCTTCATGCATTTCTTAGGCGAGGTATACCAAATGCCGCAGGCATGGGACATATGGCAGGGCCCGGATGCCGGCACCTATCATCTCTATTTGCTATCCCCGGAAAAGATATCTTCGATCAGGTGGCCGTATTTATCCCGGATCACCCTGCGCTTCACCTTCAGAGTAGGCGTCAGCTCTCCGGTTTCAACAGAAAACTCTTTAGCTAAAAGCCTGAAATCACGAATTTTTTCGTGGGATGCGAGTTCATTCGAAAATGATCGAATCTCTTTTTTATAAAGATTTTTTATCGCTTCATTCTGAATGAGATCCTCCATGCTGCCGTATTCAATATTGTTCTCTTTGGCATGCTTTTCAATAGCTTCAAAGTCGGGTACGATAAGTGCTGCCATGAAACTCTGTTTTTCACCAACCACAACAAGCTGATCGATCCACGGACTGGTTTTAAAGAGATCTTCTATGGGGCCCGGATAGATGTTCTTACCGCCGGCATTTACGATCATATGCTTGATGCGATCCGTAATTTTCAGCCTGCCGTTTTCAAATTTGCCCACATCTCCCGTGTGAAGCCATCCATCATCATCAATCATCTCTTTGGTGGCTTTCTCATTTTTCCAGTAGCCCTTCATGGTATTGGGCCCCCGATTCAGGATCTCCCCCTCTTCAGAGGTAAGGTCCGTCGGATAGTCCTCACCGCTTATCTGTGCAATAATTTTACTGTCGCTGAGCCTCTGAATACCGACCGTCACACCGTTGATCACTTTTCCGACCGTACCCATCTCCTCTTCACCATATCGGTTGCAGCACATTACCGGTGACGTTTCCGTAAGGCCGTATCCTTCCAGGATATTGAGTCCGGCCGCCATAAAGAATGCACCGATATCGGCCGGCAGGGCAGCACCACCTGAAACAAAAAAGCGTATGTTACCGCCGGTTCGCTGTTTAAGCTTATCGAATACTAGTTTGTCGGCCAGTTTTTTCTGAACGCTGATCAGGCCTCGCTCACCCTGCCAGTACCTGCGGCCTACACCAAGTGCCCAGTTGAAAATGGATTGCTGAATGGCACTCCCGTCCTGAACGCTTTTGTTGATCAGGTTGTAAATTTTTTCAAACAGACGGGGGACGCTTACCACGATTGAAGGATGAACTTCAAGCATATTTTTTGCTACGGTATCCACGCTTTCCGCATAGTAAATTTCTGCCCCTCCTGCCATCATTGCATAGTATCCGCCCGTTCTCTCGAATGAATGGCAAAGCGGTAAAAAGGACAGGCAACGGTCTTCCTCTCCGATATCGATCGCATCATGTGCAGCTTTTACATTACTCACGATATTGTGATGGGTAAGCATTGCTCCTTTGGGGCTTCCTGTGGTGCCGGAGGTGTAGATAAGCGTGGAGACGTCTGCCGGAGCCGTTTGTGAGGAACGCTTTTTCAGGGTTTCTGCCATTTTCTCTTCAACCTTTTTACCCTGTTCGCACGCCGATTCATAAAGAGAGACAAAATCATGTTCCATGTAAGAGCTCACTTTCGCTTCATCAAAAGCAACCACATGCTTCAGGTCAGGACAATTTCCAAACACCTCAATCGCTTTTTTAAGCTGAATCCCTGTGGACACAAAAAAGAGCTTTGATTCAGAGTCCTTCAGAATATACTCACACTGCTTGGGCGGGAGCGTGGTGTACAATGATACATTGATGCCGCCAACCATCTGAATGGCAAGATCCACCACCGCCCACTCATACCTGTTTTCACTAAGTATGGCTACCCTGTCGTCTTTTTCTATGCCAAATTGCAGAAGATAGGATGCAACTGCAGTGACGTCATCCCTTACCTCATCCCACGTAACGGTTTTATATTCCGCTTTGGGGTTCGGCTTAAATGCAAAAGCCGTTTTATCAGAATTTTTGTACTTTTCAGCAAGATTTTGATACAGCTCTGTCAGGGTTTCAAATGCAACAAGCGTAGGCATATCGATATAATTTGTTAATGGTAGATATCGTTTAAGATAAAAGTTTACCGCATTTTTAATAGCTTTTAATGACCCAAACCTTTCCGGTATTTTAATGTTTTTTCAGTACACGTGAATGAATCAGGATCGACCCAATAATCAATTTTTGACATAAACAGTTCAATCAGCTTATGGCACATCCGGCCCATGAAGATACAATTCAGCTCGTAAAAGAGATATTTCGCAGCTATCTGAAGGAGAGAAATCAACGGCAGACCCCGGAAAGATTTATGGTTCTTGAGGAAATTTACCGCGCTGAGGGCCATTTTGACGCGGATGATATTTTCTTCAACATGAAAAATGCAGGCACCCGCGTTTCGCGCGCCACGGTTTACAACACCCTCGACCTGCTGATTGAGTGCGGCCTTGTACAGCGGCAGCAGTTCGGAAAAAATCAATATTACTACGAACGCTCCTATGCCTACCAGCAGCACGACCATCTGATTTGCACCGACTGCGGAGTGGTCATCGAATTTTGTGATCCCCGTATCCTCGAAATCCAAAAGCTTATGGAGCAAATCTATGATTTTGATGTGGAAGCGCACTCCCTCCACCTATTCGGGAAATGCCGTGACAGAAAAGCTTGTGAAGAACGCCAGAAAACCGGGGATAAAATCAAGTCACTGAGCAGCAGTAACTGATTCAGCATTATCGGCTGCAGTGCCAGGGTTAGAAATCCATTTACTGCCAAACGATATCCGCATCTCGTGCCCTGAGCCCGTCCTGTGCCAAAACTTCTGGCAGCAGGCCTGTACTGTACCCTATACCTTGTAGCCGGCGCTGTCAGAATTCCTGAAAGGCACAGGAAATGCTGACAGGCCTCTCGCACCCTGTAGCCTGCGGCCTGTACCCCGCTCTCATCGGTCAGGTATAGACCCGGGTTTCCCTGATAAACCGCCGTGCAGCCCAGCGGCTTCCAAGCCATCCCATGAGAACAGCCAAAAGCACAACACCGGCCACAAGATAATACCACCGCCCAAACGGCCATGAAAGCACACCAAGCTGAGGAACAAAGGCAGGAACTGCCAGGCTGAAGATGAGAACGATCAATAATCCCGCAAGCGATCCTGCAATAAGCCCCTGAAACATGCCTTCCACCAGGAAAGGGCGGCGGATGAATCCGTTTGTGGCTCCCACCAGTTTCATAGCCCGAATCAGGTCTCTCTTGGCGTAAATTGTAAGCCGAATGGTGTTGAATACCAGGATCATCGCTACAAACAGAACAAAGATACCGATTACGGAGCCCGTCAAAAGGATCACCTCGGTTCTGGACTCCAACAGCTCCAGCAGTGCACGGTTAAACCGTACCTCATCCACACCACTGTAGCCTGCTATTTCATCGGCAAGCTCTGACACCTGGCCGGCATCCGAATCACTGTTAACCTGAATTCTGAAGCTTGCGGGCAGGAAGTCGAGTTCTGCCAGCGTCTCAGCACCCAACCCAAAATCCTGCTGAAATATCGCTGAGGCGCTGTCGCGCGAAATGTAGGATACTTCTTCCACGAACGGCCGGCCTTCAATACGGCTTCGAAGCTCCCGGGTCGTTTGGTCATCAATATCTTCCAGAAATACTTCCACCTCAATTTGCTGCCTCAGAAGCTGAGACACTTCATATGCATTAAATCCGATACGGCTTAATACACCGATCAGCAAAACGGCTACAAAAAGAGAAAACACAGACGTGAAAGCTGCCAGCCTTGCCCTGCTAAGGCCTGCAACACCTTCCCTGATAACATATCCAAGGCTCATTCTCTAAGGCTCCTACTCTAACATTAATTAATTGGTGAATAATATTCGCAAACCCAGCATAAACCGTCTTTCCGGCATCGGGTAACCGGTGGTTTCAAAGTAGCCTGCCTGATTCATCCGGTCAAATATATTTTCCCATTTCAGCAGCAGCATAAACCACCGGATACGTGCCGATACATCCAGGTCGGCCCGATAATAGGAAGGGTTGAAAAACGTATTTGTTCCCCCTCCCTGAAACCGGTTGATATGGGTTGCATGCTGCCACCTGTTAAGGGGCACCAGATACTCTGCTGTGCGATAAGCATTCGGTGAAAACAGGCCTGAAATTCCGGCAGTAACAAATGCGGCCCGGTTGAACACATAATTCTTCCAGTACAGGTGCCCTTTAAGCAACGATCTTTCACCCGCACTGCCAATCAGCGTATTCACGGGGCTCTGCGAGTCTGACAGATACTGCTTCAGGGTGGCAGAGACTTCACCCTCAAATATTCGGGTATTCAATCCGGCCCACACGGTTGCACTCAGCATCCTGTACAGATCCGCATTTACAAATTGTCCTGATGGATCCACAAAAACCGCTGAATTTGTTTCTCTCCAGTCCCCGCGCAGTCCAAATGAAAACCGGCCCAACAATCCTGTTTTAAGCTCACCTCCAATGCTGATCGATTCTTCATCGTTCAGCCCGGAGTTACCTGAAAAATCGTCCGCTTGCCAATAGAGTGCCTGCAGGTCCGGTGCTTTGCTCAGCAGACCGCCGTAGACAGATAGTTCGGTACCGCGAAAGGGGGTCAGTGTCAGCCTGCCTGATAATTCCCCCGTATTTCCGGCTTCTCCCAGGGTCTCCAGGCTTCCATTCAGGTAAAGTGCCAGCCGGCTGAAAATTCGCTGAGACGCGTCCATGTCAAATCGCCAGCCGAGCCACGAGCTATCTGAAAGATTCTGTTTTTCGGTTTCAAATAGGTAGTAAGCCCGTCCTGTGCCTTCAAGCTGAAAATCACCCGTACGGAGTTGCTTCCGGGCATAAATTTCTGCCCGGTTGAAGACAGTGGAAACTGTATCGGCCGTATAGCTGAGAGACCATTTGTCCGTCTGATAATGCAAACCCAGTTCCGTTGACACTTCCTCATCGGGCCTGCCCCTGTGATGAACCTGCAACCAGATATCACTCGATGTACTATTGGATTCTGCACCGGGCTGATTGGGTGTCTCCGTAAAGCGGTTGAATGCAAAAAAGGCAGGATCACTAACCGAATAACCAAACGACTCCCTCCGGTCGATTGCATTGTTCAGATAACCTGCTTTAACCATCCATAAGGGATTGATCTGATGGTAAAGCAATGCTGCAGCCTGCCGGCCCTCAAGGTCCGACCGCGGGTAACCAATTCCATCACGCCTGTCCCAAAAAGAGAGCTCCAGGTTCGTATGCTGTCTCACATTCTGTGTGAAAACAAAGTCCAGGTTTCTGTAATTATATTTTGATTCATCGAAATTAAGGTAGGTGCGGGGCTTTGTGAGGTAGTAGTCTTTAAGCCTGACTCGTGATCGGTACGCCGTACCGTAGGCATCTTCCCGGAACATGTAAATTTTTTGTGTGGGCAGCCTGTTCCAGTTCATGTTTCCCGTAAGCGGATCGTTCAGCCTCAGTCCTTCCATTTCCAGCTGCATATGGCGTGTTTCGAACGCGTGAAGTTCAAGCGCATCAAGCCTGCCGGTGGTTCCCATCCTGTAGGTTATCACCCCCTTTTCATCATGATACCGTTCGAAGAAGTTGACCATATTTATCCAGCGGATAGTGCTGTCGGTCTCGGCCGTACGAAACGCCGGAGGTGACGTATAGGTCCAGAATATGATGGGCTCCAGCGGCTCTTCCTCGGGTTCCGAATCGGCATTCAGTGTATCTGCAAAGGCAGGGTTTAACGTGTCAGGAAAAGCCGCATTGAGTGTATCGGGAAAAGCCGGTTGTACCTGCTGAACGGTATCAGGCATCGACCGGCTCAGGGTATCCGGCTGAACGGGCGGTATGGTATCCTGCGGCTGGATTAAAAAGACCGATATGAGTACGGCAATCAGGTTCAAAGAGTCACCGGTTTCAGATTATAGGGATAACCATCCAGTCCAAGCAGCCTGCGGCGAACCGTTTCAAGAACAATGGTGACCGTTCTCTCTTTGTTGAGCAGTCGGTCGCTGGTCAGTACCGCCTTCAGCGCAAACCGTTCATCCCCGATCCGAAAACCCATCCATACAGTTCCGACCGGCTTCTCCGGCGTACCGCCGCCCGGGCCTGCAATTCCCGTGGTTGAGACCCCGATATCCGCATTGAAATGCCGTGAAACGCCGGCCGCCATCTGTATTGCCACCTGTGCACTTACAGCTCCGAAATTGTCCAGGTGCGTCTCATTAACCCCAAGCTGATTTACTTTGATATCGTTTGCGTAGGCCACGATGCCGCCTTTCATATACCGGCTGCTTCCCGGAATATCGGTGATTCTGTTTGACAATAATCCACCCGTACAGCTTTCAGCCGCCGCGAGGGTCAGGTTTTGTTCGGCAAGCATTTCACCGAGAACATCTGCCAGTTCAAGGTCACGGCCTTCGCCCCAGATAAGATCACCAACCTGCTCGTACAATTTTGACTCAAGCTTGTCCAGCTTCCTTTTCGCCGATAGCTCATCCTCTGCGCTTGCACTGATCCGGATGGTAACTCCTGCGGCACCGGGCAAAAAAGCGGCACTGACCCCATTATTCAGATAACTTCCCAGGTCGCCGATCTGTTCACTCAGGCTGCTTTCCGGAACCCCGGACGTTTTAAAATACCGGGTAACCCAAACATCCTGTCCCGGAAATTCAGCCTCTGCTTTTTCCAGCACCCGCTTTTCCATCAGAAAAGTCATCTCATGCGGTACACCGGGCAGAACTGCTGCCGCATTTCCATTATGCTTAAACCAAAGCCCCGGTGCCGTACCCTTATTGTTAAAGAGAACCTCACACCCCTCAGGTATCATAGCCTGTTCTGCGTTCGACCGGCTGAATGTGAAGTTGCGGCGCTTGAAAATATCCCTGATATGCTTGATAACCCGGTCGTCTTCAACCATATCCGAACCCAAAAGATCAGCAACCACTTTTTTTGTGATATCGTCATGCGTAGGCCCCAGGCCACCCGTGGCGATGGTAAGATCTGCATATGACGTCGCTTCTTCCAGCTTTGACTTGATCAGCTCATAATCGTCCGGTATCGTAAATACCTGTTCCACGCGAAAACCCCATTCGGTGAGCATCGCCCCAATGCGCGATGCGTTTGTGTTCACCGTATCACCTATCAATAATTCATTGCCGATAGAAATAATGCACGCTTTTCTCATAAGAGATGAAAATAGGAGTTTCGGATGCTTGTATGAAATTTTTAGAGCGAACGACCCAGATAGAAAATCAACGGGTTCACTTTCAAATTGTTTGTTAAGAATGTTTACCTTTCAGCGTGAAACGTTTACCGAACATATTGAGCAGTTTTCGGATGGCGATGGCCCCTGTCTTTTTGCTACTCTACATCCAGGATGACATCTGGCTGAGGGGAATTAGTCTGGTTATTTTTGCCGTTGCCGCACTCACCGATTTTTTTGACGGTTATATTGCCCGGAAGTACCGGGTTGAAAGCAAGTTCGGGATTTTTCTGGATCCTCTCGCAGACAAATTTCTGACGATAGCCGGGTTTGTTTGCCTTCCTTTTCTGAGCCCGGAGCAGTTTCCCTGGTGGGCTATTGTGCTTATTGTTATACGAGATCTGGGCATCACCGGGCTTCGCATTTTTGCTGACAGACGGAACCTGACCATGCAGACCCGTTCCTCTGCAAAAGTCAAAACAGCCATACAGATGATTTATTTATATACAGCACTGCTCTTTGGTTTTCTTGTGCTTTTCGGGGGAGGTTTTGGAGAGATGGTTCGGTCTGTTTACGAACTGGATCTGTTTTACTGGGGTATGATCGCAGTTACAGCAATCACCGTCTATTCCGGCATTGAATACCTGGCTGTTAACAGAAAAATGTTTGTTACTACTGCGGGAAAGAATGCTTAGCAGTCCCAAAATACTGACCGGTACCTTATTGGGTATTGGATTTCTACCAAAAGCTCCCGGAACCTGGGCAAGCGCGGCAACGCTACCGTTGCTCTATTTTTCCTGGCTTTTATCTCCCATGTGGGGAATTCCTGCATTTGCATTCATCGCCATCATTCTTTCGCTATGGGCTGCCGATCACAATATTCATGAATTTGGGGATGATCCTCCAGAGTTTGTTATGGATGAATGTGCAGGCCAGGCACTCGTATTTGTACCAGTTGCGCTTCTTCACTCATCTTTTCCGGATCTCTTCCACTTATTTACAGGTTTCTTCTTTTTCAGGGTATTTGATATCCTGAAACCGTTCGGAGTTGACCGTCTTCAGAAATTACCGGGAAAATTTGGTATATTGGGTGATGATCTTTTGGCGGGTTTATATGCTACGATCTGTACGGAACTGATCCTTACGCTAAAGGCTACCCTTTTCTAAATAAATATATCCATAACAGACGCTTAATTTCAGTTTTGTAACTTATACCGGATAACGGAAAAAAAGAAAATAAGGCCGTTTCCCTTTTTACTGATAAAGAAGACAAGGCATGACAGATACAACAGAAAACTATATAATTCTCGACCCGGACTTTGCAAGAAAAATTGCCAAACACCTGCTCGACATCAATGCAGTGGTTTTGCGTCCCAACGAACCGTTTACATGGGCATCCGGATGGAACTCACCCATTTACTGCGATAACCGGTTAACGCTCCGCTACCCGGAAATAAGAAAAGAAATTTCACAAGGACTCATCCGCATTATCGAAAAGCATTTTTCCGATGTGGATGTGATAACCGGCACAGCCACAGCGGGTATTCCGCATGCCGCCTGGGTTGCAGGTTCACTGAATAAACCTCTGGCCTATGTAAGGGCCAAAGCCAAATCC
This sequence comes from Rhodohalobacter mucosus, assembly GCF_003150675.1. Classification (NCBI taxonomy): domain Bacteria; kingdom Pseudomonadati; phylum Balneolota; class Balneolia; order Balneolales; family Balneolaceae; genus Rhodohalobacter; species Rhodohalobacter mucosus. The sequence goes on from NZ_QGGB01000010.1 coordinate 50,911, forward strand.
TACGGACTCGGCAATCAAATAGAGGGCGGGGTAGACAAGGGACAGTCAACGCTTGTTATCGAAGACCTTATCTCAACCGGCGGCTCGGCAGTATCCGTAATCGAAGCCCTGCAGTTTATCGGCGCTGAAGTTCGCGGTGTACTAAGTATCTTTACGTATGGATTTGAAAAAGCCACGGAAAAGTTCAACAACCTCAACATCCCCGTTTATTGCCTCACAGACTATCAGACGCTGATTGAAGTGGCCGTCGATGAGGGCAGAATCGAGGAAAATGATCTTGATCTGCTGAATGCCTGGAGAGAAAACCCTTCTGAATGGCCGAATTGAACAAATCCGAGATTTACGAATTCACAGCTGCGGCTTCTGCACTGGCGCTGATTACCGGGCATAAACTGGCCAGGAACTTCCGCTATTACCGATCTTCTGAACCCGACATTATTCGCAGGGATAACCTGATTTCTCTGTGTATTTCCATCCGTAAGGACGCCTTCAGCCTTCACAATATGATGTGCAGCGCCGACAAGAAGCCGTCATTTTTTGTAGCCCTTGCAGGCCGGATCAGCGACAGGCTCGAAGAGCTGCACCGGAAACTTCTGTTTTTTGAACCCGGTTCCATAACAGACGCTATAGAGATTATTGACCGGCAGCGTACTTTCTGGAAAAGATGCGACGATGAGCTTTTTTATGAAAACGGCCTGATTGACCGGCTTGAAAATGATGTACCGGAAGCCATGTTAAAAATTGAGGTACTGCTGAAACAATTACCCCGTTATGTAATCCTGTAAAAGGAGTGCCGGTCTTCAATTTTGCATGATCCCAGGCTTTTGGACAGGTGCATGCAGCTCCGGCGCGCAATGATTTGGCACAAAAACCAATTTTAAAGTAAACCGTTTAATCTGACTCAATTCAACCTGATGAAAAAGCTTTTATTCCCACTGATTCTTTTGATAACCACCGGCTGCCTGAACTCTTCCGTTGAGGAGTACGATGATACGGCTGATCTCGCCTTCTATGAGGAGTTCAGTCAGCGGGACGATGTAGAGCAAACCAACAGCGGCCTGCTTTACCGTATTATTGAGCCGGGTGAGGGAGATTCACCCGATGAGAACCTGTTCAGCTTTGTTCGTTATGAAGGCAGTTCCGTAGATGGCGAGGTCGCATTTTCCACTAACGAAGAACTTGATATTTTCCTGCCCGAAGAGATGACCACATTCAGAGGCCTTGCAGAAGGCATTCAGCTGATGTCTGCCGGTGCAGAGTACGAATTTGTTCTGCCATCCAACCTTGCCACGGGCGACGGCAGGGTATTTTCTTTTAATATGGAACTCGACTCTTTCCTGATTGAACCGGATGAGTTTCTCAGCCAGAATGCGCAAAATCAGGACATCACGGAAACAAACAGCGGCCTTCAGTACCGGATTATTACGGAGGGACAGGGAGAGGCACCTCAGGAAGATGACGCAGTTAGCGTGAATTACACCGGCAGTTATACGAACGGTTTTGTATTTGACGAGTCACAGGATGGTCCGGTTCAATTCTCCGTATCATCCGTTATACCCGGATTCAGAGAGGGTCTGCAGCTGATGGCTCCGGGTTCAGTCTATGAAATTTTTATACCGTCCGATATCGGTTACGGTACAAATCCCCCTCAGGGAATACTGCCGGGAGCCGTTCTTGTATTTGAGATTGAACTTGTTGAAATCGTGGAGCCATAACAAACACTGACTCCGGCGACAAACCAAACAATATTTACAGATGAATCTTTTTCTGAAAAATTTCATCCTTCTTCTTGTCGCTGCCATCCTCTTTTGGGGCTGCGATGCAGTATCTGTCACCAATCCGGGCGACGATGACGATGAGGATACCCTGGTCGCATCAACAATTATTGGCGGATCGGCTGACGATACAGCCGCTTCCGTCATCAGAACCTCTGATGAAGGCTTTCTGGTTGTAGGATCATTTACTTCTGTAAATGGTGATTTTGGGGGGTTGTCTGTCGGGTCACAAGATATGTACGCCGCAAAACTGAATGCTGACGGAGAGGTAGCCTGGATCAGGTCTTTTGGCGGCAACAACATGGACGGTGCCACCGATGTGCTTGAGGATACGGAAGGAAATTTTGTAATTGCAGGTTATTCGGCCAGCAATACTGGCACATTCAGCGGACTGAGCAGGGGAAACCGGGATATTGCCCTGGTCAAAATTTCAGCAGATGGCACGTTTATCTGGGCCCGAACATATGGCGGATTCAATGACGAGGAGGCAACGGCTGTTGCAGAGGGTCCTGAGGGAGGGTATGTCATTACAGGGTATACCCGGTCGATTGACGGTAACTTTTCATTTCGAAACAATACCAGCTCCGATATTTTTTTAATCCTAACCGATTTCAACGGGCAGCCGGCCTGGTTCAGATCCTATGGTGGAACGTCCGACGACGAAGGAACAGACCTGACCATCAGCATTCAAAACAGAATCGCGGTTACCGGCTCCTTCAGCTCAACAGACGGTACATTCGGTAATGTACAGCCCGGCCAGACCAGCTTTTTCATACTTGAGTCGGAACTGAACGGTGCCCTCTTTGCTGTTACGACCTATGGCGGGTCGGGTGTCGATATAGGCAATTCCATCATTTCCACCACAGACGGCGGATTTGCAATTGCAGGTACCAGCAGCTCCAATACATTTCATTTCGACTCAATCAACCGCGGCGGTTTTGACGCATTCATTATGAAACTGAACACGGCGCGGGCCATTGAGTGGGTAAGCACCTATGGAGGATCGGGCATTGACAGGGCTTCCGGCCTGACCGAAACTGCAGACGGATTCTACAGGATTGCGGGTGAAACGACCTCACCTGACGGCGATATTGCCGGCCTGAACAAGGGCGGCTTCGACCTTTTTCTGCTGACAGCAGACGGTGACGGAACCTCACTTTTTAGTGTCCGACTGGGCGGCAGCAATGATGAACGAGCTACTGAACTGATTGAGCTCGACAATGGTGACTTTGCACTTTCAGGCTTTACCCGCTCCTCAGACGGGGATTTCAGCTCCCGCAGCGGATCCGATAACGATGCTCTGTTTATTTTTGGCAATCCCGATCCTGAATCCGGTGAGTAGCTTGCCTCTTCGACGCGATTTATCCGGTTGAACAGCCTTTGGCTCAGAATGAGTGATGAGCCGCGCCCGACTGTACTGAGGATTGGAGACTGATGGGATCGCGATTAACCGGGAGAATGGTGACAACCGCTGTGATATTTTGTATCTTTTCGCTCGCTGAATTCCGAGAACTTCCAAAATGATGTGCAAACCGGATAGATGGATAACAAACGATTTTACATAGAGACCTACGGCTGCCAGATGAACTTCGCCGATACCGAAGTTGTAAACTCCATTCTGATGGACAATGGCATGGATCCGGTTCAGTCTGCCGAAGAAGCGGATATCATCTTTGTGAACACCTGTTCTATCCGGGAAAACGCTGAAACCCGTGTCTGGAACCGGCTGAAGGAGTTTAGATCACTTAAAAAAGAAAAGGGTGAGCTGACGGTCGGCGTGATGGGTTGCATGGCGGAGAGGATCAAGGAACAAATTATTGAACAGGAGCAGCTGGTGGATATTGTCGTGGGACCTGATGCCTACCGTGACATTCCCAATCTGCTCAAAGAAGTACACGACGGCCGGAAGGCGGTCAATGTGCTGCTCTCACTTGAAGAAACCTATGCGGATATCACTCCGGTTCGAACCAGCGGCAACGGTGTTACGGCGTTTGTATCTATCATGCGCGGATGCGACAATATGTGTGCATTTTGCGTGGTGCCCTTTACGCGCGGACGCGAACGAAGCCGGCCGATGAGCAGCATACTCAGGGAAGTTGAACAGCTTCGCGAACAGGGATACAAGGAAGTAACCCTTCTTGGCCAGAATGTAAACTCATACAATTACGAGGGCATTGATTTTACAAGGCTGATGGATGAGGCCAGCAGGGCCAATCCCGAAATCCGTTTCCGGTTCTCATCTCCCCACCCCAAGGATTTTCCGGAACCACTTCTTCATCTCATTGCGGAACGCCCGAACCTGTGCAATTATATCCATATACCGGCGCAGGCCGGCAGCGATACCATGCTTGAGAGAATGCGCCGCCCCTATACCCGAGAACAGTATTTGAAGCTTATTGATCGCATGAGAGAGATTATTCCGGGTGTATCACTCTCAACGGATATTATCGCCGGCTTTTGTGATGAAACCGAAGAGGAGCACCAGGCAACCATGAGTCTGATGAAGATTGTGGAGTACGATCTGGCCTACATGTTCGCCTATTCCGAACGCGAACGGACCCTCGCTCACCGTAAATATGAGGACAATGTTCCGGAGGAAGTGAAAAAACGGCGATTATCAGAGATCATCAAACAGCAGATGAATATACAGCAGAAAAGCAATGAGGCCGAGGCCGGCCGGCGGCATCTGGTGCTGGTTGAAGGTGAAAGCAAGCGATCGGACCAGCAGCTATCAGGCCGAACCGATACCAATAAAATGGTGGTTTTTGATCGTCTCGATTTTGGAAAAGGAGACTACGTAGAAGTTGAAATCACGGGAAGCACCTCTGCTACACTATTCGCAAAACCCGTCAGGAAAAGCTCCATTGCCGAATTTCATGCCGGGCAAGCCGTGCCCGCGTAAGGCACATTTTTTTTATAGATTGGCAAACTATTTTCACACTTATACTTTTGCGTTCGAAAAAGTATAAAAAAACCTGCCATTTAATCACCGGCAGGTTTTTCTACTTCTCTCTCAACATCGAATTAAAACAGTCAACCACTACTCAGTGGGCGTTGTATCCAGTTCAACGGTGTCAACATCTGTAGTTTCGTCTACTTCAACAGTTACATCATCCAATATTTTTGGCTCATATCCTTCCTCGCGAGCCTCTATTGAAACTTTGTAGGAGCCTTCCTCCAAGCCTACCAGCATAAATTCGCCATTCGCTTCGTCGGCATAGGTTGTAGAGAGCGTATCGTCGCCAGCGATGGCAAATACAGCGGCTCTTGCCTCAAAGGGAGTCACTATTCCTGCAATATTTCCGGTTTCAGCTCTATTTGACGCTCTGATTACCGGTTTAAGTAGAAATCCGGGAAACGGGGCCTGACCGGTTTTTACAACACTTCTCTCCGCATCAAAATCGAGCAGTATGGTGTATTCAATACCTTCCCTGATTTCCGCATCCACATTGATCTTGACTCCCGTCTGTGCTCCGCTTGGGATGAACAGGCTGCGGGTTTCACCGTCTACCACAACAGAATTTTCATCGCGGCTGACAATAAGCCTGATCTGGGGATAAAAGCCTGGCTCAAGTTCTACATCAGCCAGCAGCTCAAAGTTTCCATTGGTCAACTGCAGGATATCATAAGACTGGTTCGGTTCACTGATCACCTGCCAACCTTCGTCTCCCTCAGTATTATTAATCTCTACACGTTCTACAAAGATGTTTACGGCTTCATAGTCGGCCGGCGCATCATGCAGAAGCACTTTTAGACTTCCTGTTCCTGTTTCCACATCCATGGAGCAGCCGGCAAAAAGAATGGCGCTCAGGGCAATAAGTGCTGAAATGACTTTTTTCATTGTTACGTTACTTTTTTGTTCTATTGTTTTCTGCGCAAATGTAATTGTATGGTTCCATACAACTGCGCAGTTCTCTTTATCTATGGCCGTATGACGACCGATGCTGAAATGGGTTACAATTATTTTTTCAAAATATTCCACTACCCGTCTTAAAAGGTTTTGACGCCTTCAAACCTGCAGGGATATTCCCCTGAGGGCCCGTTGACTGCCCCCCGTTAAACAAATTCTGAAGGATATCAGACGCAGGGGAGCCTCCCTGCAGCTGTCTTCGCAGACCCTCGGCCACTGCCTGTGCAGGCAACCTGCTGCGGCGCTGCGCCATGTTCATCGCTCCGGGAAGTTTCAGCAGATCCTCCGACTCAAACCCTCCCTCCAGCGCACTCACAACCATCCGGGCCGTCGCTGCAGGTTCGCTCGCTGCGGTAGGCAGATCACTCAAAATGCTGATCGCCGTTACAATACCTGAGGCACTCGATCGCTCAAGGGCGGGCCCCCCTGCTACCTCCTCCAGGGTTTGTACCAACACCTCTCGGTCCATGCTCTGCATCAGCCCTTTTGAACCGGCGCGGATCATTTCATTGCGAAACCGCTGCTGACTCATCCTCCCATCGCGTGAGAGCATCCGCTGCACCCCTGGCCTCTGCACCCAGTTGTCGGTAATCCCGGCCGCCTGCGAAGAACTGGAGGCAATAGAGGCCAGCACAGGCTGCATTCTTGAGACAGGTACACCTTTGGACATGCCCTCAAATGCCTTTTCAAAAATGAGTTCGTAGGGCAGATTCTCACCCGCCATGGCTGTAGCCGGTTCCAGAATCCGCAACAGCTCCTCGCTGCTTATGCCGCTCTGGACGGCACGCTCACCAAGCTGATCCAGACGAACAGGATCAACGCCCGCTTCCAATGCGTGTTCAGACGCATCTGAATTGACCTGTGCTTTCGTGCTCATCGGGGCTATAATCACCATCATCAGTAAAGCGGAAAGATGATAAAACAGCACCGAACCCGATTTTCTAATTCTTTTTGTTATAAAAAACATCTCTCCTCTCGTTCATTATTTGGAGAATGTAAGACGAGCTGTGAAGGAAATGGTTACTGGAATGTGGTTGGCGCCTGATGATTTTGCATTTTCAGAGATAGCACAAAAAGAAAAAGGCCCCGGATCAGAGGGGCCTTTTTTGGGAAATTTAACAAATGGGGTATTCGTCGTCTACTGGGCGGTACCCAGTTCAATTGTTCCGACATCGTTGGTCTCACCTATCGTTACTTCTACATTTTCAACTGATACGGGACCGTAACTGTTTGCATCTGCCGATACCGTATATGTTCCCTCTTCGAGACCTACCAGAAGAAACTCTCCGGTCACTTCATCTGCATAGGTAGTTGAGAGGGTGTCGGCTTCCGGAGTATTAAAGCCCGTAATGGCATATACTGCAGCGTTTGCTTCAACCGGCGATACGGTACCACCGATATTACCGGAAATTGCTTCGGGAGTGGCTCTGATCACAGGCTGCAGAATAAATCCGGGGTTGTCAGCCGCACCTGTTTCCACGACCGATTTTTCCGCATCGAAATCGAGCAGGAGGACATATTGAATTCCCTCTTCGATTTCTGCATTTATATTAAGTTTTACGCCTGTTTCTGCACCGCTGGGTACAAAAAGGCCGTAGGATTGCCCGTCTTTTACAACCGTGTTCTGATCCCTGCTCACTACAAGCCGAATTTGCTCATAGATACCCGCTTCAAGCTGTGCATTTGCAATCAATTCAAACTGGCCATTGATAAGCTCAAGTATGTTATAGGTTTCATTGGGCTCACTAATTGTTTGCCAGCCGTCATCACCGCTAGTATTGTTCACGTCCACACGCTCTACGAGAATATTTACCTCTTCATAATCGGCTGCGTTATCATGCAGCTTCACCTGTAGTGTTCCGACACCCGGGTCGCTGTTCAGGGAACAACCGGTTATCAGAATTAAACTTAGTGCTGCAATTCCTGCAACGACTCTTTTTAATGATTTAAGTGATTCTATCATTTTATCGTATTTTTAATCAAATGGATAATTGTTGTTATGCACCTATAGGACGATCAACTTCCGATCACGTTACATTTCTTTAATCACCGGCCCTCAAGCAAAAAAAAAGGCCAACAACGTCGTCAGCCCTTTTTCCTATTACTTCAATTCTGTTACCCGGGAGGTCCCTGTCCCCTTCCCTGGCGCCCTCCATCAAGTCCGGGGGGCAAGTTACCGGGGGGGCCTCCCCCCACGTTTCCGTTAAACAAATTCTGAAGGATATCAGACGCAGGAGAGCCTCCCTGCAGCTGTCTTCGCAGACCCTCGGCCACTGCCTGTGCAGGCAACCTGCTGCGGCGCTGCGCCATGTTCATCGCTCCGGGAAGTTTCAGCAGATCCTCCGACTCAAACCCTCCCTCCAGCGCACTCACAACCATCCGGGCCGTCGCTGCAGGTTCGCTCGCTGCGGTAGGCAGATCACTCAAAATGCTGATCGCCGTTACAATACCTGAGGCACTCGATCGCTCAAGGGCGGGCCCCCCTGCTACCTCCTCCAGGGTTTGTACCAACACCTCTCGGTCCATGCTCTGCATCAGCCCTTTTGAACCGGCGCGGATCATTTCATTGCGAAACCGCTGCTGACTCATCCTCCCATCGCGTGAGAGCATCCGCTGCACCCCTGGCCTCTGCACCCAGTTGTCGGTAATCCCGGCCGCCTGCGAAGAACTGGAGGCAATAGAGGCCAGCACAGGCTGCATTCTTGAGACAGGTACACCTTTGGACATGCCCTCAAATGCCTTTTCAAAAATGAGTTCGTAGGGCAGATTCTCACCCGCCATGGCTGTAGCCGGTTCCAGAATCCGCAACAGCTCCTCGCTGCTTATGCCGCTCTGGACGGCACGCTCACCAAGCTGATCCAGACGAACAGGATCAACGCCCGCCTCAATGGCCCGGTTCATCGCATCCTGTGAAATTTGTGCGTTCACAACGTTTGTGCTGAAAAGCCAAAGTATCCCTATAAGGCAGGCACCTGCAATCTTGAAATATGTACTGTACGTATTCATGGTTCCCACAATTTTAATCAATAAATATCATTCCGTTTGTACCGCCAAAACTGTCGGTAACGGTGTACGTTTCGTCTGACAGTTCCACCCAGTTTTCATCAGATCCTTCCACAAGCAATATTTTGTATTCATACACACCCGGTTCCAGCTCAAGGCGGGCGGCGTACCGGTTTCCGTTTTGATTAGAGAGCGGAACTCCCGGTTTATCCCAATCATTAAAATCGCCGGTAATAAAAAGCCGGCCATCGCCCTTGTAATTGAGCTGTACAAACACCTGCTGCGTACCGTTTGATGTCCACTCCACATCCGCCCTGTCTTTATCTCCAATTGAAGGAAACAAAGAAACACGAACGCCAGCCGTAACATGGATATCCGTAAACGATTCACCGGATGCCGATGAGCTGTAGTTCAGCAGATCACCCTGAAACAAAAATGACAGGTTACGATTCAGCTGCCATGCAGCCCCGAGGCCTCCTCTCAATAGAAAATCAGCTTCCGACGTGGTCAATTCACCTCCCGGGTTACCAATCGGCGGAAATCCGCCCCCACCGCCTGTTTCCGAGGTTATAGTATATCCAAATCGCTCAAATCCGGCATTAATGTTGACTCTAAACGACCTGTCGATCCTGTGCTCAACAATTGACCTGAGACCTATATTTGCCGAAGGGTCCGCAATGTTTCCATACAAGGCAGAACGGACCTGCCATCTGAAACCAGGCCAGGTTTCAATTTCAATGGTGTAACTATCGTATCGGTCACTGACATTTGACCCGTCTGGATCAAAATTGTGCAATGTTCTAAAGCTGGACCCCGCCTTGAATCGAAGCTGCGTAAAAAGTGATGGTGTTACAGTGATGACAGGCTGCAGCCAAAACAGATCGCGTCTTAAGATTGTCGAAAAATAACTGGCGCCTGTTTCCATTCCGGCAGAAACATGGTCTGAAATCCTGTACCGGCCCGACAGTGAAGTAAATAATCCGGTCCATGTATCGCGCTCATCAAAGAATGGCTGGTATACGTAACCTGCTGTAGCTTCTGTAGAAAATTTGTCGGCAGCATAAGAGATTTGTCCCAACGATGCACCCATGAAGTAACCTGATTCCCCGCTTCGGTCCCACTCAGCAAAGTATGGGTTCAGATAGGCATTCCCTGTATACCCGCTTCTGGTATCCAAAAGCAATACACCCTGCCAACTCTGACAGTAGCTCTGAATCGGTATGATTGAAAGTATGATCATGGCTGAGAAAATAGTTCTCATAAATAGAGTACCGCATTTTTATTGCCGAAGCCGTCGTCCTGCTGAACCTCTGCGAGCGGATCTGTTACCCACTCCTCACCATCTTTCACAAACATATATTTGTGCTCACCACGTGTAACAGGGATCATGCCGGTCCACACCTGACGGCCATCCATAATCTCACGAGAAAGCTCCGTGGGTTCCCAATCATTAAAATCACCGGCAACTTCAATCGTTTCGGCAGATTCATCAAAGTAGACAAAACGAATCCATATTTGCGATTCTGCCTCAGAACCGGAAATAGTCTGGATCTCTGTTTGTCTTTCCCCATCAAACCCTTCGCCCGCAGCCGGCTGCATTTGAGTAAACAGCAGATATCCGAATCCAAAGGATATCAAAATCATCGCAGCAGCTGCCAGTACAGGGTGAAATGTGACGGTTCTTTTTCTAAATATTGAAAGGGGCTCTGCGGACTTATTCTTTGAAATTTCTGTTTTTTCAGGCGCAGATTCGGCCTGTTCAATCCTGTTCATAACAGAATCTTTGAAATTATCGGGAACCGTAAATGAGCCCGGGTCCTGCATCTGCAAAAAGCCCATGCTGAGCGATCTTTCAAACCTTAGCATCTCACGCATTTCTTCACTATCCGCAATCATGTGAAGAGCCTCACGCTCCTCACCGGAACTCAATTCACCATCCAGATAGCGCCGAAACAGTTCTTCCTGCCTGTCGAATTGATAACTATTCTCATTCATCATTGAACCTCTTTATTTAACCTGTATTTCAACTCTTTCCTTGCGCGGTGCACCCGTACTTTCAGGGCGCTCACCGACACCCCGGTCTGTTCCGACATTACTTCATAGCTCATACCATCTCTGTATTTGTATAGAAACGGCTCTGCATATTCAGCCGAAAGGCCATCCAGGGCACTGGCCAGCAGCTCTTTCCACTCCTTCATCTCCAAACGCTTAAACGGTGTCTTATCCTCTTTAAAGAGATTATCCAGATATCCCGCTTCAAACTCACTGAATCGTTTATTCTGCCTGCGGATATTTTTTGCGTAGTCACGACAGTGATTCATAGCTATCATATAAAGCCATGAAGAGAACGCTGAATTTTTATTGAACTTGCCCAGTTTCTCATACGCCTTAACAAATATCTGCTGAGCCAGCTCTTCCACCTCATCTTCGTCTCTCTCAAACCGGCGCACCACATGAAACACCACCGGCGCGTACCGGTCAATAAGCACGCTATACCGATCTCTGGAACCGTTCAGGATCTTATCAATTATCTCAAACTCCGATTTCTTCAGTTCATCCGAATTCATGAGCGGAACGCTGTCGCGGGTACTTTGTAAACGTGTGACGATGCAGTTTCAGAAAGGTTACCAAATAATATCCAAAATTTATATTCGAAGAGGCTCTACCAAAGAAGCGCTTTCACATGTTTTCCTGAATGATGTCCCAAAATTTAGCATTTTATATGTCTAAAGAGACGTCTCACTTATTAATCAATCATCATGAAAAACAACCAACTGCTTAAAAAGCTTCCCGACCTGGAGGAGAGGCTAAAGGGGTTTAAAGAAGTGATTCTGGCCAATCTGGTGATGCTGGGGGAAATTGCAGCACCCACTTTTGAAGAAGCCGACCGAATAGAATTTTTACTTAACCGTTTCAATGAGGCCGATCTTACCGAGTCGTCGATCGATGACGGCGGTAACGGCATCGGTTTTCTGGAGGGTAAAAACGGAGATCAGGGAATTTTAATCAATGCACACGCCGATACGGTTTTTTCATCCAAAACCGATCATACGATGCAGGTACTGGGTGATCGCATAAGCGGTCCCGGAGTAGCTGACAACAGTCTCGGAATGGCGATTCTTGCAACCCTTCCCTACATATTAAGCGAGCTCGAGATAGAGCTGAACCACGATCTGATTTTGCTTGGCGGTACAAAAAGCCTGGGCCGGGGTGACCTGCAGGGAATCCGCTTTTTCCTGAACAATCACAACTTCAACCTTTCACATGCACTCTGTATTGAGGGTGTTGAACTGGGGCGGCTTAGCTATACCTCTATCGGCATGCTACGGGGAGAAATTACCTGCAAGGTTCCTGAAAGCTACGACTGGTCGCGCTTCGGTGATGCAAGTGCAATTCTGACTCTTAACGAAGTAATCAATAAAATTAATGATATCCGCCTTCCGAAACGGCCGCGAACCAGTATTGTGATGGGCTCCATTAATGGCGGAACTTCATTCAATACCATCGCCAAAGACGCTACGCTGCGATTCGAGGTTCGGTCCGAATCGCAGGACGTTGTGCATTCAACAGGGCAAACTATCGAAGACATCGTTATGGAGGTATCTTCCAAAACCGGTGACGAAGTGGAACTGGATATTTTTGCGCGCAGGAAACCGGGCGGTATTCCGTATGCACACCCTCTTAACAAGTGCGCACGCGACGTCATGAAAACACTGGATATTGAACCCAGGCTGGCACCCAGTATATCTGAACTTGCCGCTCTGATAGACAAAAAAATCCCGGCCCTTACTCTGGGCATCACAACCGGCGACAACATGCAGAAAACCAATGAAACCATCTGGATTGAGCCGATATTTAAAGGTCTGGCCCAGCTAATCGGAATTTTAATTGCAATTGACGGAGGGCGCTGTGAATAATCTTCAGGAATGGATTGACAAAAATACGTACCACCACTCCCAGTTTTGGGACCTTAAAAAACTGGTTGAAACCAAGGAAAAGCTGGGGCTGACCATCTCACTCTGCCTGCCCACACTGAACGAAGAGAAAACCGTAGGTAAGGAGATTATCGTTTTTAAATCGGAACTGATGAACCGCTACCCGCTGATTGATGAAATTGCGGTGATCGACTCGGGTTCGGAAGACAATACGCTTGAAGTGGCAAGGAGCTATGGCGCCGATACCTATCTGTCAGCTGATATTCTTCCCAATCTTGAGCCGAAAATGGGTAAGGGTGAAAACCTGTGGAAAGCCATCTATCAGCTCACCGGCGACATTATTGTATATGTGGATGCAGACATCAGCAATATCCACCCTCGATTCGTGTATGGACTGGTGGCTCCGCTGATTTATCGTGAAGAGGTTAAATATGTGAAAGCTTTTTATGACCGGCCGCTTGCCATTTCAGGCAGCGTAAGAGCTTCGGGAGGCGGACGCGTTACCGAAATTCTTGTCAGGCCGCTTTTTTCACTCTTCTTTCCGGAACTGACTACCATTATTCAACCACTTTCGGGAGAGTATGCCGTTCGACGTGAGGTGCTTGAACAGATTGCATTTCCCATCGGGTTCGGTGTGGAAACTTCACATCTGATCGATGTACACCATAAATTCGGGCTTGAAGCATTCGCGCAGACCGATCTGGACAAGCGAGTTCACGAAAATAAGCCGACTATATCTCTCGGCAAGATGTCGTTCGGCATCCTGCAGACCTTTATCAAGCGCGCCAAAGCCCTTGGAATTCTGGAAAAAGCAGATCATGAAACGATTATGCGCCAGTTTCAGGTCACCAAAGATCACTATGAGCAGAATCTGATTGAGATCGTTGAAGAGGAGCGTCCGCCCATGATTGAAATTGAGGAGTACCGAAAAAAATTCAAAAAATGAGTGAAACGGGTCCTGTTGATCAAGAGCTGAAACAGCGGTTTCGGAAACTGTCATCACCCATGGATGCGATCCCGACAGATACCGAATCCAGTCTGCAAAAACTAAGCGGAATACGCTTTGTTATGTACGATTTTTACGGTACGCTGTTTTTATCGGGTGTAGGTGATATCGGTATTGACGACGGCACATCCGACGCAGCGCTTATGAACGATGCTCTCGAGGGTGCCGGTATATCACTCAGAGATAAAAAAGCAGGTGAAAGGTCCCTATATCTGTACAATAGTGTGGTCGATGATGCTGTCAACCGCCTCAGACAAGAGGGTATTCAGACTCCTGAACCCGATATTCGTGAGATTTGGAGTACGGTTCTGGAACACCTGGTGTCCGAAAACCTGGTCGGCCCGATTGAAACTGCAGAGGCTGAAACGGCCATACGCATCTCCGTGGAATTTGAAGCGCGGATGAACCCGGTATGGCCGGTTGATGATGCAGCAGCAACCTTAAGGCACCTGAAAGAGCGCGGACTTCGACAGGGAATCATTTCCAACTCCCAGTTTTACACACCACTTGTTCTTGAGGCACTGATGGGAAAATCAATGACTGAACTGGGATTTGACCGCCGGCTTCTGCACTGGTCATTCAAAGAAAAAATGAAAAAGCCGGATATCGAATTTTACAGAAGATTTCTGGACAAAATGACCGCTGCCTTTCCGGAATCCCTGCCCAACGAAGTGCTCTATGTCGGAAACGACATGCTCAAGGATATCTGGCCGGCCGCATCGCTCGGCATGAAAACCGCTTTGTTTGCAGGTGACAGCCGATCCCTGAAGTGGCGGAAAGAGGATGACCGCTGCAAAGATCTGGAACCGGATGTAATCATAACCAACTTCAGTCAGCTGCACGGTGTGGTTTAATTCTGATCAGACTGACCTGAACCGGTGCCGTTCTGTTTCCGTGCAAAAAAGTAGAGGCCTGTACCGATTACAATAAAGAGTGCGGTGAGCCAGATCGAATGAAAACTCACCTGAAGCATAAGCCAGATACATGCCAGAATTCCCAACACCGGAATGAGCAGACCTCCTTTTAATCGAAATCCACTCCCCTCAAATACAGGCCGCAGCACCGGTACGGCACCGCATGTAATGATGTAAAGAAATAGCCTGGAAAGAACCGTCATAGCAGCGAGGAATGTAAACGAACCCAGCGCGGCTCCGATAAAGGCAAACACACCATAAAAAAGAATTGAGTTTGCAGGTGTGAGCCATCCCGGATGAACCTTGCCAAACCATTTTGGAAGCCAGCCCTCCAGAGCCATGGCGTAGGTAAGACGCGGCGCAGAGAAGAGGGATCCAATCAGGTTGCCTGTTACGGATGTAACCACTCCAATCATCAGAATCACGGCTCCCGCAGCTCCGAAAAGCACTGCAGACGCATCGAGCAGCGGTGAAGAAGACGATGCGAGATCACTGACAGCTGACTCTGCGGTAAGCTGTATGAGCATGTAAAGCACCACAGTTGCGCCCAAACCGTAAAGCAGCGCCAAAGGCATATCCCGCTCCGGACGCCGGGTCTCTCCTGCCGGTACCACAGCGCCTTCAAATCCCACAAAAGCGTAAATCAGAAGAAGGGCCGCTGCCCCGAGATCACTGACAGGCGGCACAGTGGTCGTAAAAGAGGGCAGCATTTCCGTTCCGAGAAGAGCCAGGCCGCCAAAAACAAGAAAGATGAGCACTGAAAATTTCAAAACAGTAAACAGTGCAAGCGAACGTATAGACTCCAGCGAACCCAGCATATTTATCAGGGTCAGTCCACCGATGATCACCGCAAGCGAAATTATTCTGCCGGCACCCTCGGCGGCCGGCTCCAGAAAATATCCGATACTGTCGACAAGCAATACGGAATTTGCCGCAAATGAAATGAGACGTGCCACATAAAACAGCCATCCCGCCTGAAAACCTATAAACGGTCCAAAAGCTTCACTTCCATACCGTATCGGCCCGCCCGTTCCACGGAAATAACTTCCCAGCTCGGCAAAACAGAGAATCACAGGAAGCATAAGCAGTGCGCAGAGTGCGTAAATCCATATGCTGTACTCTCCTGCAAGCGCATATGCACCGCTCGGAAGGCCAAAAATTCCTGCGCCCACAAATCCATTAACAACCAACAGCCAAAGGCCCCACAAACCCAGATTTCGGGGCAGTTTCTCGCTTTTATTCTTTATCAGAGGTGCTTTTTTCAACGTGGTACAAGAATATTCAATTTGTGAGTGGCCCGGCTTCTGCAGCCGCAATATAAAGGAATCCGGCCTGATCAGGGAAAAGAGTGGTCAAAATTATGATAAACTCCCGCCCTATTAAACTATCCATTCTCCTTTGTTCTGTTCATCCGGTTCATTGCACTTCCCTTTTGCCCATTCCGGGCGTTACACCTTAATCCACAACACCGTAAAGGAGCTGACCGTGAGAGTGCCATCTTTCAGCACTTCCTTGCCTGAAATGATATCACTGTAGGATTGATCGGGACGTAATGGCAAATCGGGACTTTCCGCTTCAATCTGGACCTCATCACCGGTTACGTTTGCCACAACCAGAACGCGTTCCGTCTCTTCCGGGTCCCATCTTTCGAAACAGAAAAGCGATGGGTCCACCTGATGAACCTTCTGCCCGCCAAAAGGGTGAAAAGCCGGGTGGTGCCATCTTTTTGATATCATATCGGTCATGCGGCCAAAAATACGGCTGGTGGTACTATCGGGATCCGTAAGCTCGTCCATCAGCTCCTCGTAATACCATTTTTTCCGGTTGATGGATCGATAGCGGCCGGTTAAGGCTACACCCTGCACATTGTTTCGTGTAGCAGTAAGGTTATGGAAGTAAATACCGGGTACTCCCTGAAGGCTCATAGCGATAATCTGTGAACAGATGTACTTCTTCTCCTGCCTTATATCAGATCCATTCCCGTCACCGAACGCGTCAAAATAGGTTATATTCAACTCGTAGGGACTCAGGGATCCGTCCTGATTCATCTTTTCGGATACAAAACCGCCTTTTTTTCGAATTTCATTAATTAAAAGATCAAACTCCTCAGCGGGTACCAATCCTTCCAGAGGCCTTACTCCAATACCGTCATGAGAGGCAGTAAAATTAAAATAGGTGCAGTTTTCGGGCAAGGGTTCCAGTGAGAGTGCCCATTCTGTGAGATAATGTGCATTTTCACTCATTAGTGCGTGCAGCAACAAAGGCGGCAGGCTAAACTGATACACCATGTGCGCCTCATCTCCATCGCCAAAGTAGCTGATGTTCTCTTTATGTGGCACGTTTGTTTCTGTGATGAGTGTAGTTTGAGGCGCATAGCTATCGACTATCGTCCGGAAGAGTTTTACGATCTCATGGGTTTCATCCAGGTGGATGCAGGACGTACCGATCTCTTTCCAGATAAATGCGACCGCATCAAGCCTGACAACGGAGATTCCCTTACTGAGATAGAAAAGAAAGATGTCGATGTATTGAAACAGGACTTCGGGATTAGCAAAGTTCACATCCACCTGATCATCGCTGAATGTGCACCAGACAAATTTTTCGCCCTCTTCGGTGTGAACCGGCGTGAGAAGAGGTGAACTGCGCGGCCGAACCACACTCGAAAGGTCCGTGGATGGGTCCACTTCAATAAAATAGTCGGTATAGGGCTCCTCCTTATTCAGGTACCCCTGGAACCAGCGGCTGTAACGTGACGTGTGATTCATAACGAGATCGGCCATCAGCCGAAAATCGCCGCTCATCTTCTCAATATCATCCCATCCACCGAGACGTGCATCCACACGTTTATAATTCACAACGGAGAAACCGTCATCTGAAGAGCTTGGGAAAAAGGGCAGGATATGCACATTATCAATCAACCCCTTGAGTTTACGCTTCAAAAAATGGTGCTGTTTCGACAATTTGGAAACAGCTTCTCCCCTTTCGGGCTGAACCATGTCGCCGTATGTGATCAGGATCTGGTCCTGGTGGGTCCACACATCGTCAAATGATACTTTTTCCACCGGTTCCAGACCGTATGTATCCATTAATTTGCCTGTCTCTTCAATCAGCAATTCCGGATCCATGTCCGGATAGATAATATTGAAGTGCTTGCGAAATTTCTTCTGAAGAATTTCGGGGATCTTTGAGCTGCTCATAGATGATTTTTTTTATATCTCAGTTAACAAACGATCTTTTAGGCAAAATGTAAAGGGATTTTGAAGCAGCAGGAAAAAATGATCGTCAATCGATAAAAGCTTTCTATGGCAAGAATTGAATCTTTCTTACCTTTAAGATTCAAGAAAAACGAATACTATGGACAGGGAAGCACTACAGGAACGGTACGGAATCACCGGTGAGTCGGCAGCCATTCGTCAGGTTGTGGATAAAATCATGCAGGTTGCGGGCACCGATATCACTGTTTTGCTGCAGGGCGAGAGCGGAGTTGGAAAGGATGTTACAGCCCGTGCCATCCACGCACTCAGCAACAGAAAAAGAAATAACCTGGTGATAGTGAACTGTGGTGCCATTCCGGAAGGTATCATCGAAAGTGAGCTTTTCGGGCATGAAAAGGGATCTTTTACCGGCGCACATGAGTCGCGCAAAGGCTATTTTGAAAAAGCTGACGGTGGCACCATTTTCCTTGATGAAATTGGTGACACTCCCAAAAATATACAGGTTAAGCTGCTTCGCGTGCTTGAAAGCGGTGAGTTTTTCAGGGTTGGGTCAAGCAAGATGTACACGTGCGATGTCCGGGTGATTGCGGCAACCAATCAGGACCTGTGGGAGCTTGTCAGAGAGGGGAAATTCCGGGAAGATCTTTACTACCGCCTCGACACCGTTAAAATTAAGCTGCCCCCGCTTCGTGAAAGAAAAGAGGATATTATTCCCATTTTCAAAAAGTTTGTAAATGAGTTTTCCTCAAAATACGATTCTGTGTTCAAAGGTTTTTCTGATGAGGCCCGGGAACTGCTCACAAGCTATCGCTGGCCCGGAAACGTCCGGGAGTTACGCAATGTGGCAGAACAGCTTGTAGTACTCGAAAAATCGCAATTTGTTGATAAAGATACCCTTCAAAAATACCTTAAGGGGCGCCAGCACCTCGGGTCTGCCGATAATCTACCCGTTCTGTCACGTCCTGAAGAGTCCGGCGGATTCGAAGAGGAAAAACATACCACAGGTGCCGATTCCAGCCTCATTTATCGGGCACTACTGGAGATGAGAACTGATATCAGTGACCTGAAAAAGATGCTGGCGAATTTTCTATACTCCACTTTTTCCGATAAAAATATAAAAGCTTTGCCGTCTGCCGTTCCGCGGGATATTGATCCAAACGATATTTCAAGTCACCTTCGCGACCAGATGGAGAGCGAATCGCTCGGTATACGAACCTCAGACGAATCCGTTTTGACGGATGAGGATACGGAAGAGGCCAGTGACCTGGACGAATTTTTCAGCAGTGATGAAATCCCTTCAATAGAGGAGGCTGAAAAATTTCTGATACAGCAGGCCTTGAGGCGGTTTGAAGGCAACCGTCGGAAAGCATCCGAAGCCCTTGGTGTGAGTGAACGGACCCTTTACCGCAAACTGGATCAGTATGGCCTTCAATAGAAAATCATTTCTAACATTGGCTGTCATTTTCACAGCCCTGATAACAGCAGCTGCGGGATGCGTAAGGTACAGCTTCACGGGAACTTCCATACCTGCGGAGGTTCGAACTATCTATATTCCCTTTTTCCCTGACCAGTCTCAAAGCGGCCTCGGCGACCTGAGCGACCGTCTAAACCAGGCTCTTGTTCAGCGCTTTATCAATCAAAGCCGCCTGTCTCTTGAAAATGACCTGGAAAACGCCGATGCCTATATCGAGGGAGCCATTCAGAATTACGTTAACCGTCCCTTCAGCGTTGCCGGCAATGAACAGGCCAATCTGAATGAGGTACAGATCACGGTTCGTGCATTGTTTCAATATGCGGATGATGAGGAGCCTTTGTGGAATAAAAATTTCAGCGGAAATGCCACATACGATGTGCTTGACAATCCGGTGGACGGAGAAATTGAAGCGGCCCGGCAGGCCCTTGAGCAGATTGCAAACAATATGTTCAATGATGCAGTAAGCAATTGGTAACTTAATCACTCATTTCATACCATTGAGCATGCAGCTCGAAGTTCATCAGATACCAAAATCATTTCAGGGGTATATAGACCAGTTCGAGACCGATCCTTCCACGGCTCTTGAACGCCTCGAAAACCATATTGCACGCCGCAATACGGGAGCTGTGGGCTTTTTTTTCCTGGCCTGGCTTTATCACCGTCATGGTGAGAATAAAAAAGCCGTTCAGGCTGCCATGAAAGCCAAAATGCTTGCGCCCGGAAGCAATCTGATGGAACGGCTGCACTATCTTCTCTCACATCCACGCTCTTTCAATGCCTGGGAACCGCCAACCAAACAGGAACCTTTCCGCAAAGACAATCACAGCCATGACAGGGCACATCCTATTCAGGATCTGGATCTGCTGATAGCACGCCTCTCATCGGTAGACCGAAGCCGCATGAAACCTGACCTGAACCCTAAAAACGAAGAGACGGATTTGAGCGAGCTCAGCAGTCAGGTAGACGATATTGTTACTGAGACGCTCGCATTAATTCATGAAAGGCAGGAGAATTATCCTGCAGCAATTGAAACGTTAAAGAAACTGCGCTCATCTCATCCATCAAAAAAAGAACATTATGATGAGCAAATTTTCAGAGTTCAGCAGCTGGCTGAAAAGAGTGAAAAGGGGAAAGGCAAAAGTGAAAAGGGGAGTGAAGGGAGTGTTTAGTTTTTAGTGTTTAGTGGTTAGTTGGCAATTGCTTGTTGTTTGTAAGAAAAGGCCGTTGAATAATTCAATTTTATAAATCCTGAATCGACTGCCCACAACAAACCACCAACAACTAACAACCGTCAGCTGAGAGCTGACAGCTGACACCAATCCTTACTCTCCTTTCACAAACGCATTATTCTTTTTCTCATAACCGATGGTTGTGGCGGGTCCATGGCCGGGGAGCACTCGCGTAGAATCGGGCAGGGTGTAGAGTTTGTTGCGGATAGAGTCCGAAAGCAGATCAAAATCACCTTTATACAGGTCTGTGCGGCCGATACTTTCCCTGAAAAGGGCATCACCTGCAATAAGCAGATCTTCGGATGGGAAATAGATGGAAACATGATCGGGTGAATGACCGGGAGTGCAGATCACATCCATTGAAAAAGAACCGATAGTGAATCCCTCTTGCTCATCTAACGGTTCAGGTGTGAAATCAAAATCAGGAACGGAAAAACCAAAACGCCCGGCCTGGTCAGAAAAGTGGTTCCAAAGGTAAAGATCGGAATGGTTGAGATATACCGGGACTTTGTGATTCTTAAGTACTTTTTCAAGTCCAAGAACGTGGTCTACATGGGCGTGGGTCAGAATAACGGCTGTCAGTTTGTTCCCCGACTCGGCAAGATCGTCTTGAAAGACACTGTACTCGCGGGGCTGATAGAAACCGGGATCAATCAGCAGCGATGACCCTTGTTGAGAGATCAGGTAGGTGTTTTCGGCGAACGGCCCAACTGTGTAGAGTTCAATATCCACTATCTGTTTCCTCAAATAAAAAAAGGATGCAATGAGGTTCATTACATCCTTTCCAAAAAGTCTGTTTACGGTTACTTCTTACCGTAGCGCTTGTTGAAGCGGTCAATACGGTCAGCTTTCTTCTGCAGTTTTTGATCTTTGTTATAGAACGGATGGTTTTTAGAGTCTACCTCACTCTTGTAAACACCGTCTTTGGTCTGCATGGTGCTGCGTGTTTTTATCTCTGTTCCGTCACTCATCAGGACGGTTATTTCATTATATTCCGGGTGGATACCTTTCTTCATTTTTCCTGAATTTTTAGAATCGTCAATAGACTAGAAAAGATACGGGATCAGTATTTGTTTTGCAATCAATAAAAAAACCTGCAGCTCATGCTTGAGCCACAGGTTTGGATTGTTGGGATCAATCGATTTTTACTAACTCTTTTCATGAGCCAAAATGGACTTATCGTCCGGCTTTTCAAGCCCGGATGATACCGGAGCCGAAGCCCGTCCACTTTTGTATTCTTCCAACGTGAACTCATCAACCAATATTGCATCAAATCTGGCTTCTTCGGTTTTTCTGACCAGTTCTGCTTCTTCTTCTGTAATAATATCCTTTTCAAGTGCAGGATTGAGCTGTTTGAGAACATGATCTTTCGGAATTTCACGCGCCTTGGTAGCTTTGTAGAGTTTTTTGTAAACCGGGAATGACTCCTCGATTTGACTCATGGCATACTCATAGCGCCCGATCGCTTCCTCTTTACTATCAGGGACGTAAATTCCGTCCGTAATTCTGTCACGCGCTTCACCCCGCGACTGCATCGCCTGTGCAATCTGATGTCCCAGCTTATCAGACGGTTTGCGGCCAATCCGGTTCATTCTGGACCATATGCCTACCGGTCCGCGGAACAACCAGCTGAGACCGGGAACCGTAATTTCGGAATAGATCTCATCAAAAGCGTTCTGAATCCGGTAAAAAGCGTGCTGCATCGCCCACTCGAAGTAGGGCATATCCTCTTTCCGGCGGCCTTCCGCTTCAAACCGTCGGAGCGTGGCCGTTGCAAGCAGCATCCAGCTTAGAATATCGGCATACCTGCCGGCCAGTTTCTCCTTCATCTTGAGAGCTCCGCCGTACGATCCCAGCGCGATATCAGACATGAACGCAAACGATGCCGAAGCCCAGGCCAGCTTGCGATAGTATTTGGCAGCGGGCCCGCTTACGGGAGACCCGGACAGGCGTCCGCGGGTGATACTGAGCAGCAGTGCACGTATACTGTTCTGCACCACATGGCCCATATGTTTCCAGAATGCATTGTCAAAACCTTTTACATCCTTGTCCATTAAGGCGTTGATCTCCTTGAGCGCATAGGGATGGCTGCGGATAGCGCCCTGGCCAAAGATCATCAGCGTGCGGGTAAGTATATTGGCTCCCTCTACCGTGATCGCAATCGGCATGGCGATATATGAGTGCGCAAAGATATTCCGCGGTCCGCGTGAAATGCCGGCTCCGCCCACAATATCCATGGCGTCATTTACGATTTCCCGGCCAAGCTCAGTGAAATTATACTTGGCAATGGCCGTGACCACAGCCGGCTTGGCACCTTCATCCAGAGCACCGCAGATGTAGCCGCGAGCTGCATCCATCAGGTAGGTATAGCCTCCGATGCGTGCCATGGGTTCTTCAATTCCCTCAAAGCGGCCGATATTAAGCCCGAATTGCTTTCTGATGAGCGAGTAGGCACCGATTGCACGGGTAGCGGTTTTGGCACCCCCTATCGCCTGTGCGGGGAGTGAAATACCGCGTCCCACAGCCAGCGACTCCATCAGCATGCGCCAGCCGTTACCTGCGCCTTCTTCTCCCCCGATGATGGCGTCGATAGGAACCACCACATCCTCGCCGCGGGTCGGACAGTTGTAAAACGGCACGCCGAGCGGATCATGCCGCTTGCCCAGCTCCACACCTTCGGTATCCGACGGAATCAGGGCGCATGTAATTCCCAGCTCTGTTCCCTTTCCAAGAAGATTCTCCGGGTCATACATCTTAAAGGCTAGACCTATAACCGTGGAAATAGCTGCGAGTGTTATATACCGCTTATCCCAGTTCAGTTTAAGGTACAGATTTCCGTCATCGCCCTTGAAAACTTCTCCGGTTGACTGCATCGACCCCGCATCCGACCCTGCGTTGGGTTCGGTGAGCGCAAAACAGGGGATCTCCTCACCGGTGGCCAGGCGCGGAAGGTAGTGGTTCTTCTGTTCATCCGTGCCATAGTGCATCAGCAGCTCGGCCGGACCCAGGGAGTTCGGGACCATTACCGTAGTGGCGAGCGGTCCGCAACGCGAGGCCAGCTTGGCCACGATGGCACTGTGCGCATTGGCCGAAAAACCGTAACCGCCATATTTGTCGGGAATAATCAGTCCAAAAAACCGCTTGTCGCGCATGTATTGCCAGGTTGCATCATCAAATCCCTTGTTCTGGAATACTTCCCAATCGGAGACCATCGCACAGAGTTCTTCAACAGGACCATCCATGAACTCTTTCTCTTTGTCGGTCAGGTCGGGATATTTCTCCTTATTAAGGCGATTCAGGTCGGGTTTCCCCGAGAAAAGTTCTCCCTCAACCCAAACCGTACCGGCATCAATGGCCGTTTGTTCGGTCTCCGATATGGCCGGAAGAATGTTTAGTGCGTCCAGAAGCTTCATCAACGGACCTGACAAGACAGCTCTCCTGATCGGCTTTATGTTAAATACAACGGCCAACACAACAAATGTGATGACCAGCCAGGCCGGTGCGCTGAACCCGGCAAGGGCTATCAGCCCTGCCACAGCCCAAAGCCAGAGCGGTGCGCCGGCAAATCCAAAAACAAGGAATACAAGCACGATGCCGGCCCAGACTCCCCATGCTTCAAATTGATTTAAAAAACCAAACTGCTCCAAAAATGCTTCCATAATGACCTCCTGTTAAGCGGGTGTTCTCTGAATGATAAAACCATGTATGATTTGGTCGATCGCATGATCCAAAAAAGGCTGTTTTGGAATTCGCGTATCGAGACGTTTACTAAGTACAACGGAAACCACACCGTGAAGCTGAGCCCAGATGGTATATGCACTAATCATAGGGTCATCCACGTCGAGTACATGCTTCTCTATACCAGAACGAATGATGGATGCGATCATTTCATAAATATCCCGTACCTGCTGAAATTTCTCCCTTGGATATTTCGGCATCTCTTCCGGCCTCACCATATAGATAATTTCGTACTCCTGTGGGTTTTCCAGCGCATAATCCACGTATGTCCTGGTCAGTTTCTCCAGCTGCTTCACCGGGTCAGCGGACGGATCAATAGCACCTTTAAGTGCTGAAGTGAGACGTTCAATACTCTCCTCAACCAGCGCAAGCAGCAGTTCATCCTTGTTTTTAAAATAGAGATAGATGCTTGTTGCCGTTACACCGGCCCTGTTTGCAATCTTCCGCATGGAGAGTTTTGCGAACCCCTCCTTAAGAAGAAGTTCCTTGCTGACATCAATGATTTCACGCCTCAGCGACATATACAGATGGGTTAACAGTGTTAAGTAACGCTTTAATTTATCAAATTTGGGGTGAATGTCAATAGGGGGCAGGGCACAAGGTACAGGGTGCAGGGTGCTCGTCCCCTCTTGAGAGGGGACATGGTTAGATGAACGTGCAAAGCACGATTCAGATAACCAAGGGGTGTGTCTGACAGGCCTTGGCAGAAGGCTTCAGGCTTCAGGCTTCAGGCTTCAGGCTTCAGGCTTCAGGCTTCAGGCTTCAGGCTTCAGGCTTCAGGCTTCAGGCTTCAGGCTTCAGGCTTCAGGCTTCAGGCTTCAGGCTTCAACGGGCAACTTATGGAAAGTTCTGAAATCATACACCGAATATCTCCAATCGCATATCATTTCCTCCGTCTCATACAGGGGGAATGCCCCATCGGGATCCCTTCGGGAAATTCCCCGCTCGCATATGTCGACCTGCGGTCTTTATAAAGCTTTTCAGCAGTCAGCTATCAGCTATCAGCAGCCAGTATTTTTAATTTTCGATAAGGTACTTGAACATTGAGCGGTTGGTCAGTTGTATGATTGGATATTTCATCCCCTCCGTGGCAAACTACTCCGCGTTCTCTGCAACTCCGCGGTGAATCACTCCGTGGTGAATCACTCCACCGCATCCACATCCACGTTGATACGCACCGCGCACCCACGGGGAATGAATTCCCCGCTCGCGTGTGTCGACCTGCGGTCTTTTCGGGCTTACAGCAGTCAGCTATCAGCTATCAGCAGTCAACCTCAGTTATTTAGAAACTACACTTGATCATTAATCGGTTGGTCAGTTGTGTGATTGGATATTTCATCCCCTCCGTGGCAAACCATCTCCGCGTTCTCTGCAACTCCGCGGTGAATCACTCCGTGGTGAATTACTCCACCGCATCCACATCTACGTTGATACGCACCGCGCACCCAAGGGGAATGAATTCCCTGCTCGCATATGTCGACCTGCGGTCTTTTTAAAGCTTTTCAGCAGTCAGTATTTTTAATTTTCGAAAAAGCAGTTGATCACTGTTCGGTTTATCAGTTGAGCGGTTGGATATTTCACCCCCTCCGTGCCTCTGTGGCAAACTACTCCGCGCACTCAGCGTCTCTGTGGTTCACCTACTCCACCGCATCCACATCCACGTTAATACGAACCGCTCCTGAGCCTTTGGGTTTGATGGAGTCGTATTTCTTGAAGATATCGTTCAGCAGTTTTTCGATGGCGTGGCCGTTGAAATTGCGGCTCAACTTGATGTTGGCCTCCCACTGGTGCTGTCCGCTCATCCACTCGATTACGGAGGGAGAAGGGCCCATTACCGGTTCATCACCGGTAACCGTGCGCATGGCGTCACAGAATTTATCCGCCACCACCTGAACCTTGCTCCACGACGGACACTTGAACTGAAACACAACCATTCTGGAATAGGGCGGGTAGTGAAGCATTTCGCGGTTGGCCAGCTCGTGCCGTGCAAAGGCTTTGAAGTCGTGGGTCTTTGCGCATTGTATCGCGGGGTGATCCGGTTTCCAGGTCTGCACGTACACCACGCCCGGCTTCTCTGCACGCCCGGCACGGCCGGCCACCTGGCTCAGGAGCTGGAACATCCGCTCACCCGCCCTGAAGGACGGGAACGCCAGTTCGGTGTCGGCATTGAGCACACCCACAACGGTTACATTAGGGAAGTCAAGTCCCTTGGCCACGATCTGCGTGCCGATCAGGATATCGGCCTGACCACTTAGAAATTGCTCGTAGATTGTCTGGTGCCCCCGCTTGCCGGAAGTAGAATCGCGGTCCATCCGCAGCAGCCGCGCCTGCGGGAACAGTTTCTCAACCTCCTCCTCCACCTGCTGGGTGCCGCTCCCCTTGGTTTTCAGGTTGGCGGATCCGCACATTTCGCACCGGGTATCGGCCCGTCTCGAGTAGCCGCTGTAGTGGTCCAGCAAAATATTTTTCTTTTTGTGATAGGTGAGGCTGGTGGAACTCTCCGGACTCTGGGGCACATGGCCGCAATCCTCGCACTGCATGAATGAAGCAAATCCGCGCCGGTTGTAGAGCAGGATCACCTGCTCTTTTCGTTTCAGGGCTTTCTCCACTTCGTTGTAAAGCTCCACCGTGAGCGGTCCCCGCATGGCCGATTTATACTCCAGCATGTTCAAAATCTGCACTTCCGGCATTGTTCCCGTAGGACGCAGCGGCAGGTGCAGCAGTTCGTGTTTCTCTTCCTTCACCGCCTGAACGGAGACCATCCCCGGCGTAGCCGATCCCAATACCGCAACGGCGTTCTCCATGTGGGCGCGCATGACCGCCACATCGCGGGCGTGATAGCGAGGTGCGGGATCGTACTGCTTGTACGAGGTGTCATGCTCCTCGTCCACAACAATCAGTCCCACATCCCTGACCGGTGCAAACACTGCGGACCTTGGACCGATGGCAATCCGCTTCTCGCCCGATTTCAGGCTCTGCCACGCTTCGAACCGCTCCCGATCGGAAAGCCGGCTGTGCAATACGGCGATTTGATCGCCAAAGATGTGATAAAAGCGCTGCACGGTCTGCGGTGTGAGCGCAATTTCGGGCACCAGCACCAGTCCGCCCCGCCCCTGCTCCAGTGCGTGTTTAAGAGCATGGATATAGACTTCGGTCTTCCCGGAACCGGTAACGCCAAAGAGCAGATAGCTCTTAAAAGCATGGGAATCCAGCGATTCACGGATCTTTTCAAACGCCTCCTGCTGCTGATCAGAGAGGATTTTGATCTCATCCGGCCGGTGAATGCCGTTGTGAACCGGTTCGCTCTCCACGGGAAGGTCCACCGACTCGATCCATCCCTCCTTTTCGATCCGGTTCAGGGTGTAGGTTGTAAACAGTTTATCCTCCAGCAGATGACGGTGAGGCAAAGGCAGGTTCATTCCGGTCAGCTTTTCGAACGCCTGTACCCATTTGTTGTCGCGTTCTTTTTCTTCAAGTCCTGCAAGTGCCTTATCCGGGTTCACCGATTCCGCAAGCTGCCAATGCTTGACCTTCTTGTAATCCACTTTCTGTTTCGGCTGCTCCCAGACGGTCACCCACTCCTGCTTCAGGGCCTTTTTCAGAAACGCCTTTCCCTTCCCCTCGCGCCAGCGCTTTTCGGCCTCTTTCAGGGTGAGATGGCTTTCAGCGATCTCATCCAGCAGCTCCCGCTCCTCTTCGGAGATCCCCCCTTTAAAACCCTTGCGGACCTGCAGTCGTTTTTCGGACGCAAAATTCAACCCCACAGGCAGCGCCGCCTGGACCGCCTCTCCCCAGCTGCAGTAGTAGAAACGGTGGATCCACTCGGTGAGCTGCAGCATGGTGTGATCCATAACCGGTTCCTCATCCAGGATCCGCTCTACCGGACGCGTCTCAAACTCAGGTTTACGGTCGTGAACCTGAACAACCATCCCGATGGCAAACTCACTTCGAAGCGGCACCCACACCCTCATGCCGGGCCGGATTGTGGAATCGCCCGTCTCATAGGTAAACAGGCGGCGAACGGCGGTGGGGAAGGCTATGTCTGCGTATCGGATTTTGCTCATGGTGCTGGCAAACTATTGAATTCGGAAGCAAAACTCACCCCTCACATAGTGATCCCTTCGGGGCTGTTCCCCTCTCTTCTGCGACTGTCTCGCCCGCTTAACGCGGACTGACAATCTTGAATAGATGGGGAACGTCGATATTAGATTACTAGGCAGTATCTGCCATGCTTCAATCTGTGTTGAGGAGTCCCCCCTTCTATGCTCGCAGAGAGGGGGTCAAGGGGGGTGAGTCCGAGGGGTGAGTCCAACCTTTCTTGCTCAATATCTGAATCTCACCTACTTTACCTGAATGGGTACTTTCATCACTAAATTACACCGGCTTTTCCGGTTGTATCTGTAAAAACTCTTTCAAGATTTATTAATCATTTCACGCATGACATATCCAAGTAAATTACTCTTACCGCTATTATTCATCTCTCTGAGCTGTTCCACCACTGAAAAGCCCACCGTTCAGCAAGAAACTCAGCAGATGTCCGTCACCGGAGCCGCAGCTCACTGGGTCGATGCGGGTCACCTGATATGGAATCCCGGAACAGAGGCATTTTCCTATGCACTTTACTACAGTGACAATGCTGAAATCAAGGTCTATGACACCGAGGTGACCGGTGGACGATTTTTTGAGCTGGAACCGGCAGATGAGCAGGTACCGATAGTTCAGAACCGGCTGCGACATCTTGAGGGAAGACCCGTTTTTACGTTGATGGTTGATAAGGAAGACATCCGGGATGCGGTAAAAGGCCAGCTGATTGCCGTGGCCTTCGATGGTTCTGGGTACCCGGTCGCCGCCACGCATGTGCAGCGTCACGGCGTGCTGGATGATCTTTTTTACTATGATGGGAAACTTGGCTCCGTTTACCATGACAACTCCATCGGACTGAACCTGTGGGCACCCACTGCACAGAGGGTCACCCTTCGTGTTTATGATGGAGAGAAAAATTTGATTGAGGAGGTCGCACCGGTTGTTGAATCACCTGAAAATGGCGTGTGGCGGTTTGAAGGGCCTGCAGATTGGGACCGCATGTATTACCGGTTTGATATCCGGGTGTACCATCGTCAGACCGACACCGTGGAACAGTACGAAGTGACCGACCCCTATGCCGTAAGCCTGAGCACCGACAGTGAGTACAGCCAGTTTGTGAACCTGGCAGAAGATCCGGAGCTGAAACCGAATGGGTGGGACAGCCTTGTGAAGGAACTCCCCTTCCCCACGGATATCACGCTCTATGAAGCGCACATGCGCGACTTCAGTATCATTGATCAAACCGTACCCGAAGAGCACCGCGGCACCTACATGGCATTTACCCACAATGGTGAAGACGGCCAGGATCTGACCGACGGAATGGACCATCTGAAGGTACTCGCCGATGCAGGGCTTACTCACCTCCACCTGCTCCCGGTGAACGATATTGCATCCGTCATAGAGGATCGCAGCGAGCGGGTGGACCTGGACGACCCCTACCGGCTGCTGTGCGACCGGCTGGGAATAGAAGAGCTGGCTGAGGAGTGTGAACGGTACGGCGATCAGCCCATCCGCGACGTGTTTGAAGAGATGGCAGAGAATGATCCCGTGACCCTGGAAATTCAGAACACCCTGGGCGCGCGCTATCCCGATCACCCGGCCCGGTACGACGGATTCAACTGGGGTTACGATCCCTTCCACTTCAATGTGCCTGAGGGAAGCTACTCCACAGACCCGGATGGCCCGAAGCGTATCCTGGAATTCCGTGAAATGGTTCAGGCCCTCAATGACATTGGGCTGAAACTGGTGATTGACGTGGTGTACAACCATACCCACGCCACGGGTTTGTCGACCTACTCGGTGCTCGACAAGGTGGTGCCTGATTACTACCAGCGGCTTAATATCGACACCGGAGAGGTGGAAACCTCCACCTGCTGCTCCAACACCGCCGCTGAATTCCTTATGATGGAGAAGCTGATCATCGATTCGGTCCTGTTGTGGGCAGAGCACTACAAGGTGGACTCCTTCCGGTTTGACCTGATGGGGCACCATCCCAAATACGTCATGGAAAATCTGCAAGAGGCGCTCAATGAGCTTACTGTCGAGGAGCATGGCGTGGATGGAAAAGGCATTTATATCTACGGCGAGGGATGGAATTTCGGGGAAGTGGCCGATAACCGTATTTTTGACCAGGCCACCCAGTTCATGACCGGGGGAATGGGCATCGGGCACTTCAACGACCGGATCCGCGATGCGGTGAAAGGCGGCTTCTACTCCTGGACCGGACGCGACCAGGGGTTTGCCACCGGGAAGTATCTCTTTCCGAATGAGGAGTCGAATGCATCAGAAGAAGAAAAAGCAGCCCTTCTCGACCAGGCCGATCGCGTTCGCGTAGGAATGGCCGGCAACCTGAGCACCTATCGGTATGTAAATCGATTCGGGCAAGCCGTCGATGGCGGCAATGAGGGAATCGGCTATACCCTGATGCCCCAGGAGACGGTAAACTATCTCGACAAGCACGACAACGAAACCCTGTGGGACAACACCCAGGCCAAACTTCCTTTTGACATGATGATGGAGGGCCGCGTTCGGGTGCACCTGCTCAGCAATGCGTTTATCAATTATGGTCAGGGCGTACCTTTTTACCAGCTGGGCTCAGACCTGCTCCGATCCAAGTCGATGGACCGCGACAGTTACGACTCTGGGGACTGGTACAACGCCATCGATTATACCATGGAAACCACCCACTGGGGTAAGGGGCTTCCGCCGGCGTGGCGAAACGAGGACCGCTGGGATGCGCTCCGAACCATCATGCAAAACGAGAATGTGGACATCACCAAAGAGCATATGGAATTTACGCGTGAGGTGTTTCTGGATCAGATCCGGGTCCGCTACAGCTCCCCGCTATTCCGGCTTCAATCCGCAGAAGAGATCCAAAAACGGGTGGCCTTTCACAACACCGGCCCGGATCAGGATCCGGGGTTGATTGCCATGACTATCTCCGACGGTGCGTGTGCGGGTGAATCGCTCGATCCCAATTATGACGGAATCCTGGTGCTCTTTAATGCTGACGACGAACCCAAAACCGTTGACTCAGGGCTAACCGGAATGATGCTTCACCCGCTGCTTGAAGACGGCAGTGATCCGGTACTACGGGAGGCTTCGATTACCACCGGCGGCAGCGTTCAGGTCCCGGCACTCTCCGCCCTGGTATTCGTGAAGCCGCAAGCCGGCGGCCAGGGAGAGTTTGTGTGTAATGAGGTGGAGTAAATTGGGAAATGCATGAGTGGGGCGAGGAAAAAAGTCCCCTCTCGAGAGGGGACAGATTTGAACAAGCAGGCATAGCCTGTCTTGAGAGGATCAGGGGTGTGTCCGGAGCATTGACACGGATTCGGGATGGTGTTTTACTCTCCACCCCCACTGACACACCCCTCGCTTAGCAAATCGGACTTCGTCCGTTTGCCCTCGCATTTCCCCTCTCCAGAGGGAACTTTAGATGGCCTCGATGAATGCCCGTAAACACACCCCTTTCCCGGATGAATCACGCTTCGCATTTTCATACGGGTATGTCCCCTCTTGCCGAAGGCATCCCTACGGGGCAAGAGGGGGTGGATGGTGGCCTTCGGCGAAGGCGCCACTTATTTACAGCCCCAGCTTTCGTTTCTGCAACAATACCTCATGCTCTATCGCACCCAGCACATAATCGATATCCTTCAAGACTTCCTCATTCCAGAAACGGATTACGTTCAGGCCCAGCTCCTGAAGTCTTCTCTCTCTGGCAATGTCTGCTGCTGCCTGAACCTCCAACAGATGAGAATATCCATACAGCTCAATGACCAGCCACAGCTCGCTGCAGATGAAATCAACAATAAACTGATCAACCGGTCGCTGCCGGTGAAAGTCATATCCGTACATCTGTCTCCCTTTCAGATGCTTCCACAGGATGATCTCACTCATGGTGCTGTTGTTCCGAAGCTCACGGGCCAGCTTTTTCAGCTTTGGATTGTATGATATGATAGGTCTCTTCATGATTAATCAATTGATTTCTCCCCTTTTTAGTAAGAACCCATAATTCCGAAATCCTTACAGTATTATCAACAATCAAGAAACGAGGTCAGGTGGAAAAGTCCCCTCTTGAGAGGGGACAGATATGAGAAAGCTCGCACAGCGAGCCTTTCGAGGATCAGGGGTGTGTCCGGGGCGATGATGCGGGTTCGGGATGGTGTTTCACTCTCCACCCCCGCTGACACACCCCTCGCTCAGCAAACCGGACTTCATCCTTTTGCTTTCGCATTTCCCCTCTCCAGAGGGGACAGATTCGAACAAGCAGGCAAAGCCTGACTTTGGAGAATCAGGGGTATGTCCCCTTTCACTTTTCCCGGTAATCAGATAGATTCCGCCATGGCACGAAATTCGTCAGATACCAAATCACAACCTCTCTTCTCATTCACCCTCCGGCGAAGCAGAGTACTTTTTGTTATGGTGATGCTGACAGCCGTACTTGCCGTCGTGTGGCCCGGCCATGCACTTTTTTCAGATCCCGAACCCTTTATCCTCGGCTTTCCGCTCAGTTTTGCATGGGTCATCTTCTGGGTACTTGTCAGTTTTGCAGCTATGAGTGGTCTCTATCTGTCCGACTTGAATCATGAAGATGAGGAAGAGTAGGTAATGGAATCCGGAACAATCATTCTGGTCATTGTAGGGCTCTATCTCCTGGTCTCTCTGGTGATGGGAATCATACCCTCGCTTCGAATCACATCCAGCGTAGACGGCTATGTTGCCGGGGACCGCAGCATGAATGTATTTATCATGTATTTTGTGCTGGGCGCGTCGATCTTCTCCTCTTTTGCTTTTCTGGGCGGGCCGGGCTGGGCTTACTCACGCGGCGCTGCTGCGTTCTACATCATATCCTATGGTGTAATCGGTATCGTACCGCTCTATTTTTTTGGTCCCAGGGCCTGGCGGCTTGGCAAAACATACGGATTTGTAACACAGGCCGAACTGCTTGCCAACCGCTTTAACAGCAAAGGACTTTCCGTGATCCTTGGATTTCTGAGTGTTGCGGTATTCATACCCTATCTTACGCTGCAGATGATTGGATCGGGCTACGTGCTGAATGTCATCAGTGAAGGAATGATCCCTTACTGGGCGGGTGCCGGTATCACCTACCTGGTAGTCCTGATTTATGTGTATTTGAGCGGTGTGATGGGAGTTGGATGGTCGAATGCATTTCAGGGACTGTTCATGATGGTTCTTGCATGGTTCCTGGGAATTTATCTGCCGAACGAACTCTACGGGGGCATTGGCGAAATGTTCACCGCCATTATGGATTCGGGAGAGGCGAATATGCTCTATGCACCCGGCCTTGCTGCCGACGGCGAAACTCCGTGGGACTGGTGGGGATACGGATCAGCCGTGCTGGTTTCGGCAATCGGTTTTTCGGTATGGCCCCACTTTTTCATGCGCAGTTACGCAGCCCGAAGTCCGCGTTCATTCCGGCTGAGCGTAGTTCTCTACCCCACATTCCTGCTTTTTATGGTTCCCATACTCTTGATTGGATTCTCAGCCGTAGTGTCATTTCCGGGTGTGGAACCGGCCGACAGCATCCTTCCCCATATCCTGATGCAGCTGGATCTTCCAGCGGTTGTTATCGGGTTGTTCTGCGCCGGTGCACTTGCCGCATCCATGTCATCGGGCGATGCCATACTGCACTCGGCGGCCTCGGTTGGCATTCGGGACGGGATCCGTCCGCTGCTGAAACGTCCAATTTCCGACCACAGCGAGAGGTTTTTAATTCAGATCCTGGTCGTGTTGCTTGGACTGATTTCCTATCTCTTTGCAGTTGTGATCGATATCTCCATCGTTTCGCTGCTTCTTGGCGCATACGGGGGCGTAGCCCAGATCTTTCCGGTTGTGTTTGCAATGTTTTACTGGCCGCGTGCAACAAAAAGCGGAGCGCTTGCCGGCCTTTTCGGAGGGATTGCGGTAAACACTTTTTTTCTGCTGATGCCCGAGCTGAAGCCCCTGCCGATGCATGAAGGGGTCTACGGACTGATAGCCAACGTCGGGCTGCTTACAGGCGTGAGTCTCTTAACCAAACCGGATGACCCTGAACGGGTGGAGAGGTTTACAAAGAGCGGCGGGTAACTGGTTGATCGTCGGAGGCAGCCGGTTGTTTGTCGATAGTTGTTAGTTGTTCACATTGGAAGGTTACCATACAGTTTTTTCAATCTTCGCAAAGGCCATTCGACCACTAACAACTAACCACCCACGACAATCAACCTACAATTTATTCATTTCATCTGCCGCCTTCTGCACTGCCGACCCATTAAGTAGTGACGATCGTGTTTTTTTTGATGGCCAGGTTCAGGCATTCGTTCAGCAGCGCTATTTCTCGTTTTGGGGTTGGCACCTGCTAATTGCAAATCTCCAGTTGAGCAGCAACAAAGTGCATGCAATCAGATATTGCTGGAAGAACCTTTCACGGATTCCGAGATATCAAAACTAAGAAAAAAAGATGTTCCTATCTCGTTTCGCTGGTAGCAGAACTCACCGTCAAGCTGGGTCACCAGGGCTTTCACAAGCGTCATACCGAGACTTTCCTCATCATCCATGGAAAAGTTTTCCGGCAATCCCCTACCGTTATCCGTTATCTCCAGGAGAACCTTTTTATCCTGTCTTCGGATGTCGACCCTGATGTGACCTTCATCG
This sequence comes from Rhodohalobacter mucosus, assembly GCF_003150675.1. NCBI lineage: Bacteria > Pseudomonadati > Balneolota > Balneolia > Balneolales > Balneolaceae > Rhodohalobacter > Rhodohalobacter mucosus. The sequence goes on from NZ_QGGB01000010.1 coordinate 85,844, forward strand.
GTTTCCGAAAATGCATGTTTATAACAGTTGGTCACCAACTCGTTGATCACAATGGCAAACGGGACGGCTTGATTGATATTCAACAGCACTTCATCACCGGTCAGCTGTACATCAATTTTTTCATATTGTCCCGAAAAGTACCCTAAATGATCGATCAGTTTGGCCGCATTCTTTTTTGCGTCGATTTTCGTGTATGAGGAGTATTGGTAAAGATCCTCATGAATGAGTGCTATTGATTTAATACGGCTCTGACTGTCAAGCAATACTTTCTGCGTATAGTCGTGTTCTGTTCTGAAAGCCTGCAGCTGCAGGAAGCCCGAAACAAGTGCCAGGTTGTTTTTCACTCTGTGGTGAACCTCCGACAGCAGGATCTCTTTCTCCTTCAGTGACTCCCGAATCTGCTCTTCGATAACTTTTTTCTCGTGTATATCCTGAAAGCTGCCGTACATGCGAATACATTTTCCATTCACTCTTTCAGCCTTGCCTATCGCGCGAATCCACCGTTCGTTTCCCTTTGCAGTAATAATCTGCAGTTCAACGTCAAACGGGGTGCCGGATTCGATCAGCTGCTCAATCGCATTAAGAATGGCTTTCCGGCTCTTACCCGGCTTGTAGAAATTGATCCCCAAATTCAGGTCCGGTTCAAAATCCGCATTCACCTCATGAATCTCTTTCGTAACCTGTGACCATGTCACTTTATCATTTAGAAGGTCCACTTCCCATGCACCGATTCGAGCCAGGCTGTGGGCCTGCTGAAGCAGAGTCTCCAGTCTGCGCTGCTCCGTAATGTCTATACCCGTTCCAAGAATGTAGTTTTTACCTTTATCCCGAAAAAAGGTGCCGGTGAGTTCATAGCATGGCAAATGGCCATCTTTGGTCTTTATCCTGGATGTCAGCGTAGCCGATCCTTCCTGAAAAGCGCGTTCCACTGCCTTGAGCATGCGTTGCTGGTCCTCTTCAAGGTAGAAGTCGAGTGGTTCCATCTCATCCAGTTCATCCCTTGTGTAGCCCAGAGCCTTAACGAAGTTGTCATTGACACGAACAAAGTTTTGATTCTCATCAAGCACGTAAAAGAGTCCGGGTAGAGAATTCAGAGCGTGATCAGTAAACTGTTTTTCGCTTACCAGCTGCTTTTCAATCTTCTTCCGCTCCTCAATATTGATCCCTGTGCCGATCAGATAGCGCTCTTCATTGAGCTCATCAACTAAAGCAGAAATAACATAGGGCACACTCTCTCCATCAATACCTTTGATTCGCAGTTCCAAATCCGTCAAACCAAAATCAAACGCTTCCCGGAAGCTATCCAATGCCAATAGCTCATCATCGGGATCCACAAACTCATAGAACATTTTTTTCTCAATGTCAGGATTGTATCCTGTCAACTCCCTGAGTTCATCGTTCACTCTCTCAACAACCCCGCTGCTGGAGATGATGAAAAAGATACCCGGCATACTATCGATGATCTTTTCATTGAGATGGACCTGGCTTTTGAGTCTTTTTTCATATTCTTTGCGAATCGTTATATCGCGCATTACGGTCTGAATCTCAGTGACTTCATCGGACTCAGAAGTCCTAAGAGCTCGGTTTGCAGATTCCACCCACGTCCAGCCACCCTCCTTTTCCCTGATCCTGTAGTCAATAACCAGTGTATCATCAGTATCGGAAACTTTTTGGCGTAGTTCCGAAAGTCTGTCAATATCATCCGGATGGCAGTAACTGTAAGCAGACGTTCCAACCAGTTCGTCCGGATTGTATCCCATTATGGCTTTACAAGCGGGTGAAACATAAAGATAGGTGCCGTCAGGAGCCTGGCGGGTAATTACGTCCGTTGAGTTTTCAGCCAGAAGCCGGTAATTTTCTTTCTCATCACTCAATTGCTCTACACGCCTTTTTCGCTCTAGCATGAAGCCGATTTGCTTACCAAGGCTTTCAAGAATGTGCTCTGTAGTGTCATCTATCATTTGCTGCTCAGAGGAGTAGAATTCAATAACGGCCTCTGTCTCTTCATCCACAATCACAGGTACCATTAAACCCAACTGAATGCCGGACGCCATCAAGGGTTCTGCCCTCAAATAATCTTGGCTGAGGTCCGGTTTTTGAACCCAAAACGGCCTTTTTTCAAGAGCGGTTTTACCTACAAATCCCTCCCCAAGATTAAAAGACGTGCTTCTTGATGCTTGTACGAACTCATCATAACCGGGTCCGGCTGTGTTTTTTTCCAGCAGACATGACTCATATACGCTTTTTGCGTTGTCGGACTTCCTGATGAACAGATGGCCTATATCCAAATTGAAATACGAGTTAATGCGATTCATGCATTTGCTCAGAAGCTCTTCAAATGTTCCCTTTTCGTTGAAAATCTTGGCAATTTCATTTTGCAGATCCAGCAATCTGTTATAGTCTCCTGTCGAATGAAATGCCTTGCTATCCTCTGATATCGGCCGAACGATGGTGCAGCACATCTTTCCAAGATCCTCAAGTTGCACATCTTTTGCAGTGGTTTCCACCTCAATCAGCCGTCCGCTTTTATGCCTGGCTACTTGTCTGCTTTTACCCGGCTTCATGGTTTGGCTGAATGTGGGGGGATCTACAAACAAATCCTCCCTCTTAAGCCCATTGATCTCTTCACGCTTATATCCCAAAAGTTCGCAGACTTCCGGGTTGGCATCCACAATAATGTTGTCATCTTCGGGATCCGTGATAAGAATACCGTCATCGATCACCTTAAACAGTATGCGAAGATTGTTACTCATAGAAGTCATTCTCTTACTCAAATATTTTTTTTTCACACATCCGATGTATGAATTTGATATGCCAATTAACGCACGTATCCACCTCTTACATTGTTGCATAAAGCGCCAGCTCATTTGCCGGAAATGGATATAATGAGCGAAAAATTTCCAAACTAATTGCTTGGTTATTTCAGGAATCCGTGAAGTGGTTTATTCGGCAGAATCCTATCTGTCAGGGATAAAACAGGACTGTTTTAGTCACCTCTCTTCTTTTTGTGAAGTTATTATCTCCCAATAGGTTGGGTATGTATGAATACATTAATGAACTTAGTTTTAATATGCAAACAGCTCAGTTCTGCTCGGGATCATATAACGGTGAGGCACTATTTTTATTTCTCCGGCAACGCTCACTGCAGTACTTCACGTTTTGCCAGTCGCGCTGCCACTTTTTCCGCCAGGTGAAGGGACGGTTGCAGACCGGGCAGATTTTGGTTGGCAGATTCTTTTTGGACATAACCTATTTGATATGTGAGATGAGTGATGTTTGATTTATACTATTATGAATTCATTTAGAAGCGACCATAGAAATCGCTCATCGTACATCACTCATCTAACAGCTCACATCACAAATAGCCCTTCTTCACCAGCAGTTCGGCGTTCAGAATGGCTCCACCGGCTGCACCACGAACCGTGTTGTGTGCCATCGCAATGTAGGAGATATCCAGTACCCGGGTTTCGCGGATTCGGCCCACAGCTGTCTGCATTCCATTTTCGCTGTCGGCATGCAGGCGCGGTTGCGGATAGCGTTCATCCTCATGGATTTTTATGGGAAACGGCGGAGCAGATGGCAGTCCCAGGTCAGCAATCGGGCTTTGCCAGTTCTTCATCGCATCTATTACATCAGACGCTGACGCCTTGTTCTTAAGACCCACCGTCACTGCCAGCATATGCCCGTTCTCAACGGGTACACGCGTGGCTGTGGACTGAATCGGAAATGAAGCGTTCAGTATACCCTCTTCATTTAATTTGCCCAGTAATTTATGGGGTTCGCTTTCAACCTTGGATTCTTCCCCGCCAATGTAGGGAACCACATTTCCGAGAATATCGAGGCTGGCCACTCCCGGATAGCCTGCGCCGGATATGGCCTGCATGGAAGTGACAACCACGGCATCTATTCCGAACGCATCATAAAGCGGCTTGAGTGATGTAACCAGAGGCACAACCACACAGTTTGGATTGGTCACGATCCAGCCGGATCCGTCAGCGGTAAATTTTTGCTTCTTAATCAGTTCGATGTGATCCGGGTTTACCTCAGGAATCAACAGGGGTACGGTGGGGTCAGTGCGGTAGTTTTTGGCGTTGCTGATCACCGGGATGCCGGCCGAGGCAAAGTCTTTTTCAATGTCGGTGGCTACGGACGAATCGAGTCCGGAAAAGACAAAATCAACATCATCAAATTCGCCTGATACGCAGTTTCGCACACTCAGCCCGGCTACGGTGTCAGGCATCGGGACAGCTTCGATCCAGTTGGCGGCCTCTCTGTATGTTTTGCCTGCCGAGCGTTCAGAGGCACCCAGGGCGGTGATGGTGAACCACGGATGGTTTTGAAGAAGTCGGATAAATTTTTGCCCCACAGCGCCCGTCGCGCCGAGGATTCCTGCGTTAAATTTTGACATCGTATTCTTTCTCGCAGAGTCACGCAGATGATTCGCGAAGTTTCGCAGATTTCAGCTTGAATCTGCGGCTAACTCAGCGTAAATCTGCGAGAACCTGATTTATACTGTTTTTTATTTCTAATGTGAGCTAAAATAACAAACAATCCTCACAAACGGTTCATAGAGGTGAGATTTTTCCTATCTTTGTGATCTTTTTACGGAACTGAATTCATAGACAAAACCAATCAACCGAGCTGATTTTTACATGCCAGAAAAGAACCTGACCGGCCTCGACGACATCGTATCCCTCTCCAAATCCAGAGGATTTATTTTCCAATCATCCGAAGTGTATGGCGGACTGGCCGCCGTGTACGATTACGGCCCCCTCGGTGTGGAGCTGAAGCGCAACATCCAGAACACGTGGTGGAAAGCGATGACCCAGGCGCACGACAATATCGTTGGAATTGACGCCGCCATCTTCATGCATCCGAAGGTGTGGGAGGCCAGCGGTCACGTAGAAGGTTTTAACGATCCGATGATTGATGATAAACAGTCAAAAAAACGTTACCGGGCGGATATGCTTATTGAGGAGTATATTCAAAAGTTACGTGATAAAGGGAAAGCGGAAAAAGCGGATGACCTTCAGCAACAGCTTGACACGACCGGTACACGGAATGGGCTCTGCGAAGACCTCTACGAGATCATCATGCAGGAGGAGATCAAAGCACCTGATTCAGGGGCATTCGACTGGACCGAAGTGCGTCAGTTCAATTTGATGTTCAAAACCCACTACGGTGCAACGTCAAAAGATGATGAGGATGCCATCTATTTGCGGCCTGAAACCGCACAGGGCATTTTTGTCAACTACAAGAACGTGCTTGATACCGCCCGGGTGCAGGTTCCTTTCGGCATTGCGCAGGTGGGTAAGGCGTTCCGGAATGAAGTGGTAGCCCGTCAGTTTGTTTTTCGCATGAGAGAGTTTGAACAGATGGAGATGCAGTACTTCGTGGAACCGGGAACGGATGAAGAGACGTACAACAACTGGCTGAACAAGCGAATGGAGTGGCATAAAAGCATCGGTATCCGCGAAGAAAACCTGAGGGCCACACCGCATCCTGATGACAAGCTCGCGCATTATGCACGCGCCGCAGCGGATATCCAGTTCAACTTCCCGATCGGCTGGCAGGAGGTGGAAGGCATTCATAACCGCACCGATTTTGACCTGTCGCGACACCAGGAATACTCCGGCAAGAAGATGGAGTACTTCGATCAGAAAGAGCAGAAACGGTACGTGCCGTATGTGATTGAAACCTCCATCGGCCTCGACCGCTGTACCCTGATGGTATTATGCGATGCCTATAGAGAGGAGGAGGTGGACGGAGACACTCGCGTCGTTCTGAAGATGCATCCAAAGCTGGCTCCAACCAAGGTTGGCATCTTTCCCCTTATCAAGAAGCCGGAGCTGCAGGAGCTTGCACACAAGATCGAAGCCGACCTTCAGGAAGAATACACGGTACTCTACGACGAATCCGGCTCTATCGGCAAGCGGTACCGCCGGCAGGATGAAGCAGGTACTCCCTTTTGCATCACGGTCGATTTTGACGGTCTTGAAGATAACACCGTCACCATTCGTTACCGGGATGACATGAAGCAGGACCGCGTTTCAGTTGATAAGGTGGATGAGGTGATCCGGAGCGGGATCAAGAGCTGGAAGCAATAACGTCTCACCGCAGAGGCGCAGGGAACGCGGAGATTTTTATATTTATTGACTTAATTCCCGGCTTATCAAAAGTATCACGGAACTGCTGAAAATTATTACAAACTTTGCGCTCTTAGCCCCGAAACTTCGGGGCGGTGAATCACAAACCTGAAAGCCACTCCAGAATCGCCCCCAGGAACCCCTCCGCGAAGCGTTTCTCGAGCATGCCGTATTCGCCTGGCATACCGGTATTTGCCTGCTGAAAGAGGTGATTGGCTTCAGGGATGGTAACGGTGTTCAGATCAATTTCGCTATTTTCGGCAAGACTATCAGCAGCTTCCCGGTTGGGTTCATTAATTACCTGCATATCTTTTTCTCCAAAGATCGCAAGCAACGGTATCTGCAATGTTTTTACCACTTCTGCGGGGTCAAGCTCTATAAAAGACCGAAACCAATCGGTTTTTGCAGCAGCAAGCTGCCTCGATACCTGGCTCCTGATAAATGCATCCATATCGCCGAGTGATTCACGCTGCTGCTCCGATAGCATATTCATCTGCTCCTCAAGACGCTCATAAAGATCTTCTTCAACCTCTGCCCAATCTCCATTATTTCGCACCACTTCATAGATTCTGGCCTGGTACTCCAGGTTCTGCTCTACTACGGATTCACTGACGTTCTGAGCTTCAGAGATAGCCCTGATTTGCTGGTTAATAATTTCATCTCCGCCAAAAAATGGCGCTGCCATGAAAATGATTCCGTCTACCAGCTCATTACCGGAGGCTGCGAGCGCAGCTACTCCTCCACCCTGGCTGTGGCCAAGCAGCACAATGTCATTAAATGTTTCCACATGGTTGGATGCGAGATATTCAATGATATCTTTCAGGTCATCCGCAAGATCCTGCAGGGTGGCATCTTCCACACCTGTTGATTCTCCCACTCCAATATCATCATATCGAAAACTGGAATATCCGCTGTCGAGAAGGGCCTCGGAGAGCTCTCCAAACACCCGGAATCCCGCCACATTTTCATCGCGGTCTTGAGAACCCGATCCGGTTATAAGTATCACAATGGGTTTTTGGCTATCACCTTGCAGAAGGGTACCCGACCGCTGGCCCGATTCGGTTGGAATGACAAGATTTGTACCTGAAGAATCAGATTGTGAAACCGAAACCTGATTTTGGCGGATAATAGAAAATGGAAACCGCGTTCCAAGCTGCTCAAAGAGGCCGCTTATTTCATCATTGCTTTCATTCAGGCGGCCCATAAAAACGGCTGCACCCGTCCCGGTCTGAAACTGAAAAACCATCGAGTCGGCCTCAACGTATGTAAACTCCACGGGGAGATTGTAGGCAGCCTGCTGCGGAATGTCGATTGTACCATCAAATTCGCCCTGGTTGTAGTTGAAGACAAATTCGATACCCAGTTCCTGTCCGTTAACCGTGATAGATCCTGACCAGTTTCCGACAATGTCGGCAGACTGCTGAGCATGGAGCACCGGACTTAGTGCAAAAAAGAGAACAAATAGAATTTTGAGCATTCGGGAAGGTATGAAAACCATCCTAATAATGCATTATCCGGAGGCCTGCAATACGCAAATTTTTACGTAGAATTACGTAGATACAGCCCAAGCTCATGATCGCTGGTTTGCGGTATGCCAAATCACAGGTAAACTGTAACCCGAACAATTAATAATCAGGATTGGCCACACCAATAACGCCGCATCCAAGCCGCGCACCCGCTGCACCTGTAGGTTGTGTTTCAAGATCGTCCTGACCTGCATGTACGATCACTCCTCGTCCAAGAATGGAGTTCGGTCCGTTCAATTCAACCACATCGTCTGTGTAGTCAATTTCAGCGACCCCCTCTTCATTAGTCGGCAGATTCCCCAGGTCGCCTACGTGCCGGTCATCATCCGTCGGAGATCCGTGCGGCATGTCCATAGGATTGAAGTGGCCGGCTGCAGAGGTTCCGTCAGATGCTCTGCAATCACCATATTGATGAATATGGAAGCCATGGAGTGACTGTTCAACCAGCCCGGATACCGTAGCCTGCACCCGTACACCGTCTTCAGTCTGGGTAAATGTAACCATGCCTTCAATATCGTTGCCTTCAGTGGGGTAAATCACCGCCACTGCCTTTTCAATCATTGTTTCTGGCTCTTCCTCCATATTTTCGGATTGTTGCTGGGTCTGAGTGCATCCGGCAACAAGAAGAACTGCGATTAATAAAGTCAGTGTTGAGAAATATGCTTTTAATGACATTTTATGATGTTTTGTGTTGTTTTGTAGTTTATTGCCCATCAATATGTTAAACAGAAGAGAGGATTATATCATTCTGATTCAGCAAAAAGAAGTTTTCACCCGTGCAACCAATTCTGAAACTTATTAAAAATATCATCTTCGAATAGTGGAATATCCTCTCGCCTTTTCCTTGCAATGCAGCTTGCATGAATGTCCTGGAGCAATCCGGTTTCCATTAACAAAGGAAGATGTTCTGGCATTAGTCCGCCTCCCGGCATAATGATGATCTTTCTTTCTGCAATTTTAAGCAGCCTGATGATCTCTTCCAGTCCCTCGCTCACATTTTCTTTCATACCGGATGTCAGAATCCGACTGAAGCCGCATTCAATACTTGTCTGGAGGCCCTCAAGGGGATTCCTGCATGAATCAAATGCCCGGTGAAACGTGCACGGTTTTCCACCCGCTGCGCCAATCAACTCCCTGCAGGCATCGCTGTTTATACTGTGATCATTATTCAGGATGCCAAATACAAAACCATCCGCGCCGGCGTTGTTCAGCAAATCAATTTCCCGGTTCATCACCTCAATCTCATCTGATGTATAGATAAAATTCCCTCCCCGGGGACGGATCATGACAAAAACCGGAATGTTCATTTTCTGTTTAACCCACTGAAGCATACCCACACCCGGTGTTTCTCCCCCCTCAGAAAACGAACTGCAGAGCTCAAGACGATCCACACCTGCACCGGCCGCCCTAAGCGCTGATTCTGCATTAAAAACGGGAGCTTCAAATAGGATGGACATGGTGCAGGGTGCAGGGTGCAGGGTGCAGGGTGCATTAAAACTGTTTTTTAAACTATTTAAACATCAATTTTATTAGTAACTTATGAACTTATTTTAGACTGCCTTCTGCCTTCTGCCTTCTGCCTTCTGCCTTCTGCCTTCTGCCTTTTCACTTATAAATAAATCTCCGCCCACTCAGCAATAATGGATCCCGCATACCGGCTGAATTTTTCGTCGGTGAGCAGGTGATCCGCCTCATGCAGGGAGAGAAAACTTTTCGGGTGCCGGGCCATCTTGTAGATATGCGCTGCATTGTCAATCCCAACTGTATCGTCAAGCGGAGCATGCATCACCAAAAGGGCACGGTCCAGATTTTCAATATAGCTGTCCATTCGTGTTTCGGCCAGGTCGTCAAGGAACTGCTTTTTGATCCGGAACGGACGGCCCGCAAGGTTTACAATTGCTGAGCCCTCCCTTTCTATCTCCTCTTTTTTGGATTCAAAATGATGCTCTACATGCTTTGGTTCGGATGGCGCACCTATTGTCGCAACTGCCTTTACGGTTTCCATCCGGCCCGCTGCCTGAAGAACGGCCGCACCTCCGAGTGAGTGACCAATCAGGATAGTGGGTCCATGCATCTCTCTCTTCATGTACTCTGCGGCCGCGATCAGATCATCCACGTTCGAACTGAAATTGGTATCCTCAAAACTGCCCCCGCTGTCGCCAAGCCCGGTGAAATCAAACCGAAATACCAGCACCCCTTTCCTGTTCAGGGCCCTGGCGATATTGGAAACTGCTTTCAGATTTTTGGAACAGGTAAAACAGTGAGCAAAAAGAGCGCAGGCTCTGTGTTCACCGTCCGGACGATCCACTTTTGCAGAGAGCATCTCACCCAATACACCTTTGAACTCAATTTTTTCCGAAGCCATAGTGATTTAAATTTTGGATTCAATAATAGTACACGCTTATTCAGCTCGAATCATCACAAATGTATACTGTCACTTATTCGGAATATTATCAAATTTTTACACTCCTTTCTCTTTTCCCCTTGAAGAATAGTCAGGATAACGGCACCTTAACCCGACTATAATATTGACACTAAATTATCGATTCTATGACAACATATGTACTTCGTTTGTCTATGGTTCTGATTTCCGCATTTCTGATTGCCGGTTGTGCAAGCACGGATGCCGTTCAGCAGGACAATGGACCCTCAGAAAGACCGCAACGTTCAGCTTCATCAGGAAACGGGGAGATCAAGCCCTTTTCAGAAGTAATCAAAGACAGCTTTGAGAAGGATGAAGGACTGTTTACCGTCTACAGAGACAAAAACACCTATTACTATGAAATCCCCGACGATGTTCTCGGACGTGAGATGCTTATGGTTTCACGTATTGCCCGCACCGCCAATGGAATCAACTACGGCGGTATGCGAAACAACAACCAGGTTCTGCGCTGGGAAAAACGGGACGACAAAATTCTGCTTCGCCGGGTATCATTCAGCAATACGGCCAGCGATACACTTCCCATCTATGAAGCCGTTCGGAACTCAAACTTTGAGCCGATCCTCGCTACATTTGACGTGAAGGCGCTGAATGCGGATTCTACCGGCTCCGTTATCGATGTAACGAGCCTGTTTACAACGGATGTTCCGGCACTCGGCCTCCAGGGTAGTTTCAGAAGCCGGTTTCAGGTGCGCCGCGTGGATGGCAACCGCACATTCATCGAGTCGATCCGGGCCTACCCGGAAAATGTGGAGGCACGGCATATCCTTACATACGATGCAAACAACCCGCCGTCAAACTCCGATGCCAATACCATCTCCCTGGAGATCAACCACAGTATGATCATCCTGCCAGAAGAACCCATGCAGCGCCGGGAACCGGATGCACGGGTAGGCTATTTCACTGCCAACCAGGTTGACTACGGCACCGAGCAGCATCGTGCCGCACCGATGAGCCATATCACACGATGGAAACTGGTTCCCAAAGACAAGGAAGCGTATCTGCGTGGCGAGCTCGTGGAACCGGAAGAGCCCATCATATTTTATATCGATCCGGCCACGCCCGTTGAGTGGAGAGAGTGGCTGATCAAGGGAGTGGATGACTGGCAGGTAGCCTTTGAGGAGGCCGGCTTCAAAAATGCCATCTATGGCAAAATGGCCCCGACACCCGAGGAAGATCCCGATTTCAGCCTGGAAGATACACGATACCCCTCGATCCGTTACTTCGCATCCCCGATTCAGAATGCGTTTGGACCGCACGTACACGATCCGCGATCCGGACAGATCATGACATCCGCCATCGGCTGGTATCACAACGTGATGCGACTGCTTCGAAACTGGTACTTTATCCAGACCGCGGCAGCCAATCCGGAGGCACGGAATGTTCAATTCGATGACGACGTAATGGGTGAGCTGATCCGGTTTGTATCAGCACACGAGGTGGGGCACACACTGGGGCTTCCGCATAACTGGGGTTCCAGCTACGCGGTACCGGTCGACTCCCTCCGATCACCCAGCTACACATCGGAAAACGGAACAGCTCCCTCTATTATGGACTACGCCCGTTTCAACTATATTGCACAGCCGGGCGACGGCGTTACCAACTTCTTCCCCCGTGTCGGTCCCTACGACAAGTGGGCCGTGAAGTGGGGCTATACATGGTTTGGCGACATGTCGCTTGAAGAGCAGCAGGAAGTACTGCACGAATGGACCACCGAACGCGCCGATGATCCCTACTATTTCTATGGCCGCCAGACCGGTTCCAGAATCGATCCGCGATCCCAGAACGAAGACCTGGGCGACAACAGCATGAAAGCCAGCCGCTATGGCATTGCTAACCTTCAGGTGATTACGGAGAACCTGATTGACTGGATTGGCAAGGAAGGCGAGGACTTTGATGAGCTCGAAGAGCTGTACGGACAGGTTATCGGTCAGTGGAGCCGCTACATGGGTCATGTTACCTCCAACGTTGCAGGCGTATATGAGAATCATAAAACCTTCGATCAGGATGGCGTGGTTTATGAGCCCGTTCCACGATCCGTGCAGAAAGAAGCCATGGACTTCCTTCGAACACACGCATTCAGCGATCCGTCATGGGTCATGAACCAGGAGATCCTGGGCCGCGTGAATCAGGCCGATTTTGTAGATACGTTCCGCGGGCGGCAGGTATCCGTTCTGAATAACCTGGTAGATCCGCAGCGTCTTGCGCGCCTGATCGAATATGACAACAGAATGGACGGAGACGACATCTACTCCCCGTTTGAATTTATGGACGATGTTCGCTCTATGATCTGGACGGAGCTTGACCGGAATTCCGAAGTTTCCGTTTATCGCAGAAATCTTCAGCGGGCTTACGTTGAAAGAATGGAGTACCTGATGACCAGCGAACTGCCCAGCATCCCCGCTGCATTCAGACAGTTTTTTGGATTTACATCCATCAATGTAAGCCAGTCTGATATCCGCCCCATTGTGCGTGAGCAGCTTGAAACCCTTCTTGCAGACGTTCAGCAAACAAAAACACGCGTTAGTGACCGCGCGACCCGTGTTCACCTGAACGATGTGGAAGAACGTATCGAAAATATCCTGGATCCGAGTTAAAAAGCGATTCAGTTACGTACATTTTCAAAAGAGCCGTACCGATTTTTTCGGGCGGCTCTTTTTTTTATTTATTCGTTCAGTGATCGTGACAAGCTTTTAACTGATCCGAACCGGGTGCTCCCGTACCCGATAAAAGCATCATTTTTGCTGTATTGCTGATTATTTAATGATTGTTTCAATGCCAATAATATGTTTATTTGAGTAACGCATTTCACGCCTCCCACTCATATTTTTACTATCAGTTGCATCGATTACCGGTCGTTTTGTGGGATCAATAAAACAACACCCTTAACCAACTCTTACCATAATGCGAACACCCTTCTATACCACGAGCATCAGCCTTAAAGTTATCATGTCTGCCTTCATTTTGATGCTGCTTCTCATTCCTGTTTCTCAATCTGCCGCCCGGCAGTCTGCTGAAAGTGAAAAAACGCTGGATCTGAATATGTATTGGGAACTTCAGTCTGCCGGCAATACACAAATTTCACCTGATGGAAGCCTTATTGTATACACACGCGGGTGGATTGATCAGATCACGGATTCAAGAAAATCGGAAATCTGGATTATGAATTCGGACGGAACCCGCAAAAGGTTTTTAGCTGAAGGATCAAATCCCTCATGGTCGCCCGACGGCACACGTATAGCCTTTACGGCAGAAGGCGAACCCGGAGGCAGCCAGATTTATGTGCGCTGGATGGATAGCGAAGGAGCTACCAGTCAGATTACCCGCCTTACACACTCCCCATCCAATATCCGCTGGTCGCCCGACAGCCGGTACCTGTCATTCAATAAGAGGGTAGAAACCAAACCCTCGCTCACCATCAGCATGCCGTCCCGCCCCGACGGAGCCAGCTGGACGGCAAGCCCGAAAGTTGTGGAACGGCCGGTTTACAGACGCGACCGTCAGGGATACATCGATGATTCCTATACACACATTTTTGTGGTTTCAGCCGACGGAGGTGCGGTCCGCCAGCTAACGGATGGAAACTGGAACCACTCCTCATCGGAATGGACGGCAGACAGCCGTTCCCTGGTCTTTTCCACGCTTAGGGTAGAAGATGCAGAGCTTCAGTGGAGGCACAGTGAAATCTATTCCGTATCCGTAGATGACGGCACGATTCGCCAGTTAACCGACCGTTATGGGCCCGACAGCAACCCGCTGCCCTCACCAGACGGCCGGCACATCGCTTATCTGGGTGATGACTGGCATACGGACACCTACAGAAACAGAAAAATCCATCTGATGAATACGGACGGATCCAATCCAAGAATCATTGCACCCGATTTTGACCGTTCACCCCGCAACATGACCTGGGCACCGGACAGCAGGGGACTTTACTTTACCGCCAATTCCGAAGGAAACCGCAATATTTATTACGTCTCAGTTAACGGTGATGTAAGTCAGATTACAGAAGGCGTTCAACAGATCAATCTTCATTCAATCAGTAACCTTGGTGATCTGGGCATTACTTCCACATCGTTTCATGAGCCTGGAGATATCTATGTTCTTACAACGGGACGCAACAGAACAATGACGCGGCTTACCTATATGAACAGGGATTTGATGAAAGATGTAAAACTGGGCGAGGTCGAAGAAATCTGGTATAAATCGACCGATGATCTGGATATCCAGGGATGGGTTGTAAAGCCGCCCGACTTTGACCCCAGCCAAACCTATCCCATGATGCTGGTGATACACGGTGGTCCGCATGGAATGTACGGGGTGAATTTTAATTACTCATGGCAGGAGCATGCTGCCAACGGCTACCTGGTGCTTTACACGAATCCAAGGGGAAGCGCAGGTTACGGCAGCTCGTTCGGCAATGAAATCGACAATGCATACCCCAGCAAAGATTACGATGATCTGATGGCCGGAGTGGACGAGTTGGTCGGTAAAGGCTGGGTGGATACGGACCGAATGTACGTCTATGGCTGCTCAGGAGGAGGCGTTCTTACAGCCTGGGTTGTGGGCCATACAGACCGCTTTGCAGCGGCATCCTCTAACTGTCCGGTTATCAACTGGCTCTCTTTTGTCGGCACAACCGATGGAATCAGCTGGTACAGAAACTTTGAAAATCTTCCCTGGGAAGATCCGTCGGAGCACCTCAGACGCTCACCGCTCATGTATGTCGGAAATGTAACCACGCCCACCATGCTCATGACCGGCGAAAATGACCTTCGCACACCGATGCCGCAAACGGAAGAGTTTTATGCAGCTCTTCAGGTACTGGGCGTTCCGACAGCGATGGTCCGTTTTCAGGATGAGTGGCATGGTACAAGCTCCAAGCCTTCAAATTTTATCAGAACCCAGCTATACCTGAGAGCCTGGTTTGAAAAATGGGGTGAAAATTAAATAATACGACCCAATCAGCCCTTCAGACATAAAAAAAGCCCGTTTTCTGTTGAAAACGGGCTTTTAATTTCCTGTAAATCAATTCTACAGGCTATGCCTGTCAATTAAGGAAGAATAACTGCATCAATAACGTGAATTACTCCGTTTGAAGCTTCGATGTCAGCAGTTACCACAGACGCATCGTCAACGGATACACCGTAGTCGCCGATTGAAATTTCAACGCTGGAACCTTCAACGGTTTCAGCTGTCATTCCGTCGCTCAGATCGCCGGACATTACTTTACCCGGTACTACGTGGTAAGTAAGAACCTGGATAAGCTGGTCGCGATTCTCTTCCATCAGAAGGCTTTCAAGCGTACCCTCGGGAAGTGCTTCAAATGCTTCGTTCGTTGGCGCAAATACGGTGAAAGGACCGTCGCCCTGGAGTGTTTCCACGAGTCCTGCTGCCTGGAGAGCAGTTACAAGAGTTGAGAAGCTGTCATTTCCAGCTGCAATGGATACAATGTCGTTGTCATTGCTCTGTGCGGATGCCTCATTGACAGGTGCGAAAGTTAAAACGGTGATTGCCAATAATGCGATCGTGCTTTTTAAAAGTGTCATATCTGTTAAAGTTTAATTGGGGTTAAGGATTTGATTGCATCAAACCTTTGTGACACTCGAATCAACAGAGCCGCATACACCACGGTTCCTCATAAAAAGCTTTATTTTTTAATGCTCTATACTCCCATATTGATATGAAGCACAACAGGTTAGAATGTATAACACTCCTTTACAAAGATTAAATTACCGCTCAGACCATCATAAAGAATTGAATATTGAGAATATTGTATGGTTTAATAGCCTGTCTTGCCGGTTCGTTTCCCTGCATTATATTCAATTTCAGTGTATCCGGGAAAGGAACTAAAATGAAACACTCTACTTCTCTCTGTCTGTCATATCTTCTGAGAAGAAGAGGAAGGTCACTTCATGAACTTATTAAAGCACTCTGTGAGAGTTATCTAAAGAACTCACATTATATTAGGTATACCGCGTTCACCGGCTGTATTACAAGAGAACAAGGATGATGAGCGAAATCGACGATGAAACCATAAACCTCCTTGCAGCGAGGATCAGAAATGAAGACCGGCAGGCGTTTGACGACCTGTTCAGGTTGCTGTATCCGCGTCTGGTGTATTTTTCCATGAGATACGTGCACGACAGGGACGCGGCATGTGATATGGTTCAGGATGCGTTTGTAGCCCTGTGGCAAAAAAGATCCGGCATTGACCCCGATCAGGCGCTCAGGTCCTATTTGTATACCGCAGTAAGAAACCGTTCACTCAACTGGCTACAGCATTCTTCAAATAAAAATGAATCGATTCATGACCGGCCGGATATGAACCTAGTATCAGATAACCGTACGGATACCACAGCCGAACAAGAAAATGACAATAAAAACTCTCTTTCCGGGCTTTTCAGAAAGTGGATTTCGGAATTGCCTGACCGTCGACAGGAAGCTTTTGAGCTGAGCAGGTTTGACGGACTTTCACATGATGAAATTGCAGGAATTATGGATGTATCTCCAAAAACAGTGAATAATCATATTGTATCTGCGCTCAGGCATCTTAGAGAGCGCTATGAACAGCACCGTAACACAGAAGCGGAGGAATGATGCCATGAACAGGAATAGCCCTAATCAAAACCGGCCGTATACAAACGAATCTGAGCTCATCAGGATTTGGGAGATTTCCAAAACCGCTGAGCCGCATTCCACCGCACGGGAGATTGTCAGCGAAGCGGAAACGGAAAATGCATTGAGATCGGTTTGGGATCGAATCGATTCATCCGGAATGAAAGAGGAAACCAAAGTTCATGATGCGTCTCGAAACAGAGCAGAGAGATTCTGGATATGGGGACGTTACATGGTGGCAGCCGCTGCCCTTATCATAGCCGTTTCATGGTATCTTTTTGTTCCTGTAACGGTTACGGCTCCCTATGGCGAACAGGTAACCCTGGATTTACCTGATGGTTCACAGGCAGAGCTGAATAGCGGAACATCCATCACCTACAACCGGGCACTTTTTGGGCGAACGGACCGTGATTTAACGCTGAACGGTGAAGCCTGGTTTGACGTGACTCCCTCAGGTATTCCATTTACTGTAAAAGCAAACGGTACACTCACCAGTGTACTCGGAACATCCTTCAATATCAGGTCCTGGAGCAGTGACCCGGAAAACGACACGGAACTTTCCGTATCATCCGGCAGAGTGGCGTTCATGCCGCAGCAAGACATAAGAAGAGGAGTAACCCTCGAACCGGGACAGCTCAGTAGGTGGGATCCCTCTCTCACAGAACCCACGACTCCTGTATCCGTACCGATCAGCGAGATTACAGGATGGAGAGAGAACCGCATTATCTTCCGTGAGCAATCACTGCGCGTTATTATCAATGAACTTGAGCGCCGTTTTGATACCACGATCGACCTGGATGTGCCGGGGGCGGAGGATGATCCCATTACCGCATATTATAATTCTCCCCAAAACCTTCAAACCGTACTCGATGATATAAGTATGGTAAAAGGGCTGCGTTATGCAGAAACAGCAAACGGATACCGGATCTTCAAATAAGCTTCACAGAATATGACTCAGGGAATCAGTTTCCGGACATTTTGGATTGCGATTCTGCTGTCGCTTGGAGTGACTTTAACGCTCCGTGCGCAGGAATCTGCTCCGAAAAGCCCCCTGCAGTTCGAATTCTCCGGAGAAAGTATGATCAATGTACTCGACCGTATCGCCCGGGATACGGAAATCGACCTGGTGTATGATCCTGAACTGATCCGTAACATTACCGTATATAAAAGGCTTCGCCATCCCACTGTTACCGAGCTGCTCACCGACCTTCTGCAAGATTACAGGCTCGACTATATCACCCTCTCCTCAGGAACCATTGTTATCGTGAGAGCATCAAGAGAAACGCCCTCATTCGGCACCGTTTCGGGCCTGGTAGTTGACAGTGATACCGGTGAACCGCTGCCCGGCGCTACAGTTTTACTGGCAGATGCATCCGGGGGAACCAGCACAAATCACCACGGACGCTTTGCCATGAACCGCCTGATGAGCGGCACGCATCATCTTATTATCAGTTACATGGGGTATGAATCGGCTTTCAGAACCATCAGGATTGAACCGAATAGATCCTTGCAAGAACGCATCGTACTTACACCCCGGCCAATCGATGTAGAGCCGATTGTGGTACACGCACACAGATCGAGGCTGCCAAGCACCAACAGCGGCGGAATACTCAACGTGCAGTCTGAAGGAAACCGGTCGGGATTTACGGGCGGACCTATCCGCAGCCTCAGCCTTCTCAGTGGGGTGCAGTATGGCCTTCCCATGAAAGACCTCAATCTACAGGGCAGCGATCAGGGTGAGCACCGGATTACACTTGATGGCATTCCGGTCTACAATCCATACAGTTTTGGTAAACTGTTCAGCTCCTTCAGTCCATATGCAATAGGCAATGTTACGCTGCATAAAGCAGGATATGGCACAGCTGCAGGGAGCACAACCGCCGGACTGGTAGAACTAAAGCATGATATACGCCCCAACAGCCCAAACCGACTGACGCTGCAGACTGATCCTTCCTATGTAAACCTTAGAGGCGATCTCTCACTTCCGGTTTCGGAAACCCGTTCTTTAAAAATGTTGGGGGCGCTCCGCACAAGCTACTGGGATCTGCAGCCGGATCCTTTCCTGAAAAATACTCTCAGGAACTGGGACCGGCTTGATCCGCTGATTACCAACGCCCTGATGGATCTTGAGGTGGATGCGGGACGTTACAAACCGCTTGAACACCGGTCCGACCTCTCTACATTTGATCTCCATGCTGCTGTACTTTATGAACCCGATGATTTCAGCCGTCTTCTCATATCAGCCTATGCTGCCAAAAACCGGATTGAGACCGGCCTCCTGAATGAGCAGACTTTCGATCCGGATGTTCAGCGCTACCTCTATGCTGTTGACGGGCATCAATGGTCAAACAGCCTGATTCAGGCCCAATGGAGCCGGATGCTCACTCCCAGACTGGACCTCTCTCTGCAAGCCGGATATTCCGAAAACCACTTTGACCATGTGAATCGTGCAGGCCTCAGCAATAGCAGACCGTCTGACCTCTTTTTTCGAAGCCTTGGCTCAAGCGCTTCTCTGGATTCAGCTTCTCCCGAAACATCACAACCTTTGCCTACACGCATTAACGGCAACACGATACAGCACCTGCAGTTGAATGCAGACGCCGGTTACAGCCTCTCACCCGTCTTCTCGCTTCAGGGCGGTATTCGCGCCGAACAAGTCTATTCCAATGTTTCAATTTCAGAGCCTGCAACCATGATAACCGGCACCGATCAGCATTCCACCATAATCGGAAGCTATCTGAATGCGGAGCATCAGGCAGGTCGAAACTGGCGACTGTCGTACGGTACACGGATTACCTGGCTTGATACAACAAATGATCTCTATGCTGAACCAAGATTTTCAATACAGTACGACCAGCCATCATCGCGCGCAGGCTATTGGTCGCTGAGGGTTGCGGGCGGACTTTACCGTCAATTCATTAACGAATATCGAATTACAAATACAGGCCCAACCGCAATTGTACCCGACATACCCATTTGGTCGCATACCGGCAATACAGCCATTCCGAAAGCATGGCATCTTACTGCCTCTCTCTTAATAGAACCCTCTGAACGTGCATCCGTTACAGCCGAATTATTTCACAAATGGCATCCGGAAGCTAATTTTACGACATACATTGAATCTGATAACCTATCGGGCACCATTACCGACGTATCAGCTTTCGGTATCACCACGGAGATGCAGACATGGGGTGCAGGAATACGATATTCCCAGTATTTTTTCGATGAATCATTGCGGCTGACAGCCGGATACGATTACAGCTTTGCGGAGATCAGCCTGGAAGAGCAGTTTGGCAGCAACGTTTCCACCCCCTGGAATGAGCCCCATCGAGCGCAGCTTTCGGCGCTCTGGAGAATAACGTCCAATCTCTCGCTGGTCACGGGCTGGCAGGGTATCTGGGGGAGAAAATGGGGCTACAGGCGTGCTTACTACAACTTCCTATTATTTGACGAGAGTACAGCCGAATTGAGCAGCCGTTTCAGCAATCCGGACAGGGACAAGCTGCCTGCTTTCCTGCAAACAGATATCACGTTCGTTTGGCAGCCGTCGCTTCGCATCGCAGATCTTGAGTTGCGTGCAGGACTGGTAAATCTGATGAACCGCAAGAATGTTCTGGAAACATACCTTGTACCTGTATATGAAAATGATGTGCGAACGGGATATGAAGAAGAGTACCGCACAATGCCGGGTATCTACCCTGTTTTCAGCTTCAGCATCGATCTCTAACCGATATGAGCAGAAGCCCTTGCGGCGTGAGTTCGATAAAGTCATCGGATGACTCATTCAAACCCGTGACGCATTCAGGCTTTGTCCCAGCCCTTTTTGCCTATGAGGGGTACGAACTTGAAGTGGCTGAGCTGCTCTTCCTCATAGCTGTCCTCCGATACCCTTGTAATTCGAATCATCACCTGACTCTCCTGATTTCCAACCGGCACCACGAGCCGTCCGCCCACGTTCAGCTGTTTCACCAGATCGTCGGGAACAACGGGTGCCCCCGCCGTCACTACGATACCGTCGTACGGAGCGTATGCGCTCCAGCCCATCGTACCGTCACCCAGTTTAAGGTGCGGGCGAAAACCCAGTTCCCTGAGAACCTTTTTGGCGTTGTGATAGAGCTCTTCCTGACGTTCCACACTATATACCTCCGCTCCCATCTGGCAAAGAATGGCGGCCTGATATCCCGAACCTGTGCCGATCTCAAGAATCTTATCCCCTCTCTCTACCTGCAGCAGTTCCGTCTGAACCGCCACCGTGTAGGGCTGTGATATGGTCTGACCGCTCCCGATAGGCAGCGCGCTATCCTCATAGGCGCGGTTTTCCAGTGCCGTATCCACCATAATGTGGCGCGGAACCGTGCGGATTGCCTCAATAACGCGTTCATCCTGAATTCCTTTTGCCCGAACCTGATCTGCCAGCGCTTCCCTTCGCTGCCTGTATTTTCGATTGGATTTACCCTCCATCAGCGGACCCCGTATGATTTGATATCATCCATATTGTTTACAGGATACGGATTTACGCACACTGATTGAAATACATTCATCACCGGACCCGGCGGTTCATTACAGAACGGCTGATCCGGCGGGAAATCAAAAAATTTTTTAAATAACCTGAGATGAAGCTACGTGTCGAAAAGAAATTGCAGGGTTGTATACCAGGTTCTGGGAGGCGATGGAATGATGCCCGGACCCGGGTAGCCGGTGGCACGTCTTGTAAAGTATAAATTGTTAAAGAGGTTATTGATGCCGCTTTCAATCCTGAACCGTCCGGCGCTCCAGCTTACCGACACGTCTGCCACTCCATAGGCCGGAATGGCTCCCCTGATTCCGCTCTGGTTGTCGTTGATATTCCGGGAGGCATTTGAAGCGTCCGTGAACTGGCTTGAAAGGTACGTGTATTGCAGCCCCGCAAGAAAGTTTCTGTACCCCAGGGAAGCACCCGCCTTGAGGTTCAAAGAGGGTACGAATTCAACATGATTCCCTTCCACGCCCGGAATTTCTGAGTCCAGATATTCCGACCGGGTAACTGCTGTATTGAGATAGAGATTGAACCGGGCCTGGGTTATGCCTGGACGAAATGTGCCCAATACATTCCACTCCACAAGTGATTCAACACCGGCCATAAACGCCCTTCCAATATTCCCGCGAAAGCGAACCACACGGCCTGTCTCAACCTCTTCACCGGTGGCGTCCACGCGTGTTTCAGCCCTCAAAACCTCACCTAAACGGTCATCATACATCAAACCAAAAGCGCCCGCTTCAAACGAAAGCCATTCTCCCAGCCTGCCTCTCACCCCAATGTCGCCCGTAAATCCACTCTCATCCGTAATGTCAGGATCCACCTGGAACGACGGATTGACAATGCGGATATCGTTAAACGTGACGGATCGATAGTTCTGTGAAAAGTTTCCATAGAACTCAATGCCTGGGTCCGGCAGGTAGCTGAGCCCGATTCCAAGAAGCACGAATTGCCGGTCGAATTCGCGATTCTCCTCAAAGGTCCTGTTCAGAATGGGATTTCCTGAAAGATCAAAATTGACGCGCTTGTAGCTTCCTGTACTCTCTGTCTTAATATATTCGTAGCGGAAGCCGGGTGTCACTGAAAAGTTGTCTTTCAGGTAAAGAATATGCTCTCCAAACAGTGCCAGGTTCCGGTTCGGGAAATCAAAATCGGACTGATTGGGATAGTCGGGGAAGGTATCGTTTGCAAGTGTAAAATCCGGGGCAGCGGATGCACTGCCGGGACCTTGCACTGCACGGTTATCCGACTTGTAGAACTTCGATCCGATCAAAAATACGGCATTGCGTGAACCGACTGTATACCGGTGTAGAAATCGTGCCTCTGTTCCCCAGTTGCTGAAATCACCAATAATGAGGTCGCGGGGCGCGTCCGGATCGTCCTGTTGAGAAACGCGATTTGTGCGGAAACCGACCGACTTTCTGGAGGCATCAAGCCCGTATGCTACGAGACTGAAACGTGTTCTGAATGAAAACCGGTGATCCAGCTGAAGAGATGCAAGGCGCCAGTCCACTGCAAACCAGTTTCGCTCCCGGTTGCTTTGGAATGGATTGTTGATAAACTGTACATCCGTGAGCCCGCCCGGCTGCCGGGCCAGGTAGGTCAGATATGTTGCATCCAGGCTTAACCGGGTTTTCTCAGATAGTTCTGCATCCAGGTAGAGATAGAGGTTATCTGAATCAAAGCCCGAATTCGGTCGAAAGCCATTGCCTTCCTTGTAATTGTAGTATGCATAATAACCGACCTTCCCCGCATTTCCGCTCACGCTGTTAAAAGAGGTCAGCAGTCCGTTTGAACCTGCGGTTTGCCGGGTGCGAAGTTCAAACACCTCGTTCGGATCCGGCTTGTTCATCTGGAAATTGACCAGACCTCCGAACTGGGTTCCATACTGCAGCGATGCGGCTCCCCGAATCACCTGGATCTCCTCCACCGCTTCTGCCGGTGGTGTATAGTAGCTTTCCGGGTAGCCCAAAACATCCGCGCTGATATCATATCCGTTCTGCCGGATGTTAAAGTTGGATGACCTGTTGGGGTCCAGTCCCCGACCACCGATATTGAGTTGCAGCCCCGCATCGTTGGATTCGAAAATGTTCAATCCTGACACCTTCGCATAGACTTGCCTTGCATTGTTGGCTGCTTTATTTGCAAATACCCGGTTCAGCGCTATCACTTCATTTTTCTTGCCCGCAAAAATGGATGTTCCCTCAACTTCCCGAAGCCGCCTGATGGAAAACATGTCTTCACGCTGGTCCATCACTGTTACCTCGGTCAGCTCGCGAGCCAGTTCCTCCATTTCAATATTTATTTCCTGATTTTCGCCTCGGATCTCTACATTTCTGGTTACCACTTCATAGCCAAGCAGGTAAAAATAGATCGTATATACCCCGTCCTGAAGGTTGCCCATTCTGTATGTCCCTTCCTTGTCTGTGTTTACCACAATACCAGCACTGTTATTATATACATCCACCTGCGATAGAGGTTCTCCGCTCGCAGAGTCTGTAACCTTGCCGGTGATCGCATTTTGGGCATTCACCATACCGGGTAAAACGGCCAAAAAAAGTACAAGAAAACTATAGGCCTTTAATCTCATCATTAAATGGTAAAATCCAGTCTCTGTGTTTAAATGAAGGTTCTATTTCTGAAAGATCCCGTTCCGGATCCACATATGGCCGGCTTGGCCGACCGTTCAGAGCCACATAACTCTCTGCATATATTTCAGGATCTGATATTCCTCCTTCCCGGTAAATATCTTCGAGAAAATGAGCATACTCCAGAATAAAGTCGGGCTGTGTTGCCATCTGTTTTTCCTGAAAAGGGGTCAAAAAACGGGAGTTGTCTATAGCCATGCGCGTGCCGGTTTCAGGATCCACAACCCAAAACTGTGCGTAGCCTGCTTTTTCCATGAGCATTACACGCCAGGAAAAACGATACCCCTCTTCCGTCCAGAACAGTTCACCCGGGTAGAGCAGATACCGGAACGGCATCAGAAGCTGAACCAAAAAAAAGACGCCTATGATTCCGATCGACGCTTTCCTGAAGATGCTCTTTTGAAATCGATACGCTTTCCCGTTTTTGAATATTTCCGCAGGTACCCGAAGCAGTCGGGCAATGGCTTCAAGGATTTTCTGATGAAACCCCGGATCGAAAAAAATCAGTGCAGCTCCAATCATGATGTAGGGAAACATGCCGATAGGAAAGAGAACCCTGGTAAGAAGATGAAATATGATAACCAGTATAAATGCAAACCAGCGTGTTCGCTTCATCAGCAGCAAGAATGGGATTGCGAGGTCGTACAGGGCTCCTCCCCAGCTGAACAGATAGTGAACCCATTCTTTTTGAAGCAAATCACCCAATAGCGGAATTGAGTACTTGGCGGGCAGCCAGATCGCAAGAGGCATGGCATGAATCAGCCACTCCGAATTGAGCTTGGCCAGGCCTGCGTAGAACCAAACGATACCCAGAAGCAGCTTGATGGAATCGATACTCCAGGATGGAACCAATTCTGACCGGAGCGAGGGGTTCCGGCGCGCATCCAATGAATAGTAGGCGTGAGCCGGAAGAAAGATCATCAAAAAGCTGAGTATGCTTATAAAATAGTAGTGATTCAGATAGGTCGTTTTATCCATCAGCTCTATGTAGGTAAAGCTGAGGAAAAAGGTGACCATAGCCAGCCGGTACTTAAACCCCGCCATCACAAAAAGAGCCGAAACACCGCAGATCAGAAAGATCAGATAGGTCCAGTCTCCAATGGGTTTTACCCATTCAAAACCGTAGTAGGAGAAGAAAAAAGCAGGTTCAATATAGAGCTTTGAGATCCACCCGTTTGCAGCAAACCGAACCACGCTGACCGCCATTAGCAACCCGAACACAATCCGGAAAAGAGCCAGCGGGGCCGCGTGGGAGTGCCGGTTCAGGTAGTCTCGGGCAGATTGAACAAACATAAGCTATTTAATCACCATCGGCGTCCACATAGTCAACACTGATGTTTAGCGCCTGCAGCATATCCACCTTCATGAAAACAACATTTTTTTGCAGTTCATCGTAGGCGTTGAGCATGCGGATATTGTCGTTCTCAACCTGGTCGGCAAAGTTTTGCTGCAATGATTCAAGTTCGCTTCTGGCACTCTCAAACTGACTGTTTATAAGCACACTCAGCTGTGAACCGTCTCTCCTGCTGTCAAGATAGTCAAGGTAAGAGTTCAGGCTTTCACCGCTTCCTGTACCGTTAACGTGGTTTCCGTTGAAAAAATCCTGAACGGCACTGAGTGCCTCAAGTGCAAGCTGCCTTGAAAAGCTTCCGTGATACAGTGCCTCAACGTGTGTTGGAAGCGGCGTTCCCGAGAAGACTCCAGCAGGTATGCCCACTTTCCCGGCCCGAAGCCATTTTTCATAGTAAAATATGTAGTCGTTCACCATCATATCGATCGACGCATTGGCCCCGTTACCGCTATTGTCTGTAAACTCATCCCGGTAGCCGGTTTCCCATGCATTCAAAACGTTTCCAGCGAGGCCCGCTATACGGGCACTTAGCGTCTGCAAATAGCTGCGGTACAAAGGAGCATCGGCACCTTCCGAGTACAAGGCAAGAATTTCGGCTTCGCTTCCGGCGGCCCCATACAGCAGATAGTCGAGTGCCGGAAATCCCTGGGCATCAAGCTGCGACGGCAGATCCAGATTGATATCGTTCAGGGATACATTTTCTACAATCTGCGCTGTATCCGACGGGTAACTGTTCAGGTAGTTTCGCAGATTGATTCCCTGAGCTCCCACCTGCATGGCAGGGCCTATTTCGTACATCGAAACCTTCTGGAAACTCAGATATGCGGTTTCAAATGCATTCCGGAGCGCCAACAATTCATCTGCAGCCGGATTGGCTGAAAAATCTGCTGCAGCCGACTCCAGCGCTTCGGCATCGGCCACAAAGTTTTGGTAGGCCGGTACAATCAGGTTATCGGCCCAGTTAGTCAGTATGGCACTTCGATCAAAATCGTCGGGGTCGGGTCCCAGGGGACCATCATCCGTACAGCCGTGCATAAGCACAGCGGTTGAAAATATAAGAAGTGTTAAAATTGAGTATCTCTTCATAGCGGATGTTCAACAAATTTTAAATGCAAAATGGTCCCCGCTCCAGGCAACCATTTTGCAGAATCAAATTCTCGGATTACAAATTATCCCGCAGCCTCTTCAATACTAAAATTGAACGGTGCAGCGATATCATCTGAAAGTGCATCCAGGGTTTCAGGGGTCAGGTCCCAGAGACCATTGGGTCCATCACCCAGCATTCGATCTAAGAAAGACTGAACTTCACTGCCGGTGAAATAGGGTTCATCCGAACCGGGAACGCGCGTGAACTGCAGGCTGTAAATAAATCCGTAAGCTTCGGAAAGGTCATGGAAAATGGCTCCATAGTCGGGAGAGTTTCCTTCCAGGATAGTTTTGGCAGACTCGAGATAAAAAACTGCGCGGATACCAATGATCTCCGATATTCTTTGACGTATAATTTCAGCCTGCTCGTCGCGTACATCGTAGGCGCCTGCCACAATAGCTGCACGACCCCTTTTGAACGCATTGAAAATTTCCTCTGCAATTCCTGCAAAATCATCGTCATTTTCCACACGGCCAAGGTATTTGTCCAGAAAACTGTCTGCACTTCCCAGTTCAGTCAGCGGATCGGCCTGATTCGACGCTGCACCGAAAAGATATCCATAGGCTTCATCCCACTTATGTTCCATTGTTGTATAGCTGGTACCGTCAACAAGCACTTCATTGTCATTGTCTTCGCGGTTGGTACCTGCATCCAGTACGGACGAACTCAGATAGTTATTCAGCATCTGGTCTGTCATCAGCGCACCGATCAGTGATTTGGTGACCATCTGATTGTACTCCAGACCCTGCGCATTAACATAGCGTACGGATGTGCCGTCAGCAATCTGACCGGCCTGACCCGGTGAGGCAAGTGTATTTTCGTTCGGGAACACTTCGCTTACCTGGCCTGAAATCCATGATTCAAACTCATTCCTTATCTGAACGCTTTCAGAGGCATTTGATGAGAAATAGTCCTCCGATGCTGCAACTTTCTCCTTGATGCTCTTGGTTTCGCTGTTCAGCTCCGGATTTGAGAACGGATCTGCATTGCCACCCGACGCATCCCGATTGCGATACATCTGGAGCAGCAGGCTTTCTGTCGCGCCGTCAAAGTCCATCATGGTGCTGATCAGCTCTTCAGCCATCAGGATTCTTGCGGTTTGTCCGGAGAAGCTGACTGTGGATGAGCCGTTCCTTGTAAATTCATAGACCTCAGGTTCGTCTATAGCGACTTCGGTGTTGTTGTCATTCACACATGATACCAATATGAAAGCCAGTAAAAATAGTGGGATAGATTTCTTGTACATCTTAGTGAAAAGGGATATTTGTTTGTGATTCTTTATTTAGAAGGAATCTAAAGTAAGGGCATGCAGAACGAATATCAACCTCTATGTAGACTAAATCTAAATTAAAATTGCCTCTTCTAAATCCTCAACGGGATCTGTTAAATGTCTATTTCCGCGCCGTGAAATTTTTCTGAAAATGAACCCCCTCAATGGGTGGAAAAGCTCTGATAGGTACTGATTTATGATTATATTGAGTGAAAGATCTACGGCCATTCAAAATTCTCGATGAAAATTTTTTTACGAATAAATTAAAAAGCTAAAACTGACTACCATCTCAATACAAAACAACCAGATTATGACGAATACTGAACTTGATCTCTCAAAGCACAGTATTACTGTGAAAAACATTATCAGAAACCCTGCTCCATCCAGATTTTATGAGGAAGCCATCAAATTCGATCCCGGCTCCGCCATCACAAGTGACGGTGCTCTTGCTGTCCGATCCGGTAAACGGACGGGCCGAAGCCCGGCCGATAAACGGGTTGTTAATACCGATGGAATCAGCGATGACGTGTGGTGGGGAAACATCAACATTCCACTTGATGTGCATACCTTTCGCATTAATCTTCAGCGCGGTATAGACTACCTGAATACACGCGAAAGGCTCTACGTTACGGATGGATTTGCAGGGTGGGACCCGAAATACCGGCTTAAAGTCAGAATAATCGCAGAGCGCCCGTATCACGGCTTATTCATGCAGAACATGCTTATCCGTCCCACTGAAGAGGAGCTCGCTGAGTTTGGAGAGCCCGATTTTGTGGTTTACAATGCCGGTAAATTTCCTGCCAACCAGTTTACGGAAGGCATGACATCCGACGCCAGCGTGGACGTCAATTTCGACACCAATGAAATGATCATTCTGGGTACGGAATATGCGGGTGAGATGAAGAAGGGCATCTTTACGGTAATGCACTATCTCATGCCGAAAAGAGATGTACTTTCCATGCACTGTTCAGCCAACGAAGGCGACGACCCCTCTGACGTGGCACTCTTTTTCGGTTTGTCAGGCACAGGTAAAACCACTCTCTCTGCCGATGCAAGCCGAAAACTGATCGGTGATGACGAGCACTGCTGGAGCGATAACGGCGTCTTCAACATTGAGGGCGGATGCTACGCCAAAACCATCAATCTCTCCAAGGAGAAAGAACCTGAAATTTACGATGCCATCAAATTCGGCACGGTTCTGGAAAATGTGATCTACGATGAGAAAACCAGGGAGGTGGACTATGATGACACCAGCATCACCCAGAACACACGTGCCTCCTACCCGATTGAGCATATCTCCAACGCTAAGATTCCATGTATTGCGGGTCACCCGAAAAACATCATTTTTCTGACCTATGACGCTTTCGGAGTACTACCTCCTGTTAGCAAACTGACCCCGGAACAGGCCATGTATCACTTTATCAGCGGATATACCGCAAAAGTAGCCGGTACGGAAGTGGGCGTCACCGAACCCCAGGCCACCTTTTCTGCATGTTTTGGCGCAGCATTCCTTGTATGGCCACCCTCTAAATATGCGGAAATGCTTGCCGAAAAAATGAGGGCGCACAATACCAGTGCGTGGCTTATTAACACGGGAATTACCGGGGGTGCCTATGGCACAGGCAGCAGGATCAATCTCAAGAATACCCGGTCTATTGTTGAGGCCATTCACAATGGTGAGCTTGAAAATGTACAAACGAAACCAGATGAAGTATTCGGTTTTGAAATCCCGACCACGTGTCCGAATGTTCCGTCTGATATCCTTCTTCCAAAACAGACGTGGGACAATCCGGATGAATATGACAAGCAGGCGAAAAAACTGGCAGATCTCTTCATTAATAATTTCAAAAAGTATGAAGAGGACAGCAGCGATGAAATAATCAACGCAGGGCCAAACGTTTGACCCCACCTGCATGATATAAATCCCCGACGGGATACTTCTTTAACCGGACGCATCCGGATCTCAGGATCCGGATGCGTCCGGTTTTTTTATGCCTTATGCTTCCCGGGTCCTTCGCCAATTTTCCAATTGTATTTCTCTACAATGCTTGTATTTTCTTACATCCTTTTTTCACTTATCACATGATTGCAAATGAAGAAATTCGGACTCATTGCACTATTTATGGTTTTGTCGACGCTGCTCGTTGGCTGGCTGGATCTGCAGGCATTCACCCAGGAAGGACCTGAATCGTCCGGTATATTCGGTACCTGGATCAGCCTGATCCCTCCGCTGGTAGCCATCGGCCTGGCGCTGATCACGAGAGAAGTCGTAGTTTCGCTTTTTGCCGGAATATGGATAGGTGCCCTGATGCTTGTAGGCCTTGACCCTTTCGAGGGAACAGCCCGTTCCATTGATGTACTGACGGATGCACTTGTAAATGCAGATCATGTTGCCATCGTTGTTTTCAGCTTGTTTCTGGGAGGTATGGTTGGCGTGATTACACGCGGGGGCGGCACGCAGGGAATTGTGGACAAAATCGGGTCATTCGCAGATACCCGTAAAAAAGGACAGATTTTTTCCTGGGCATCGGCCCTCTTTATCTTTTTTGATGACTATGCCAACACGCTGATTCGCGGCAATGCCCTTCGCCCGATAACAGACAGGCTGAATATTTCGCGCGAGAAACTGGCCTATATCGTTGACTCCACGGCAGCACCCCTTGCGGTGAGTGCAGTCATTACCACATGGATCGGTTTTGAGATTACTCAGATTCAAAACTCATTGACAGGCATTGCTGAAATAACCACCGACCCGGTGCTTTCTGAACAGCTCCTGGCCGGTGCAGAAAATGCATTTATCATTTTCCTGCACTCCATTCCCTATCTATTCTACCCTATCCTTGCCCTTATCTTTGTACTGATGACCATAGTGATGAATAGAGAGTTTGGACCAATGCTGGAAGCCGAACGCAGGGCCTACTCCGGCGGGGGTGTTTTGCGGCCTAATTCCAATCCGGCCAGCGATATGAGTCTGGATGCGCTCCAGCCCCTTCCGGGTAAACCCAAGCGATGGTACAATGCGGTTCTGCCGGTAGGTTTTGTGATCCTGGTTGCACTCTATGGGCTGTACTCCACGGGTGCTTCAGCGCTCGCGCCCGGCGAACGTGGTATAACCGCCATAATTGGCAATGCTGACCCGTTTGCAGCACTTCTGTGGGCATCTTTTACCGGATGTGTGGTAGCGATCGGCCTGCTGCTTGTTCAGCGTATACTTACCATCAATCAGGCCATTGAATCCCTCGTCGGCGGTATGCAATCGATGCTGATGGCCATTGTTATCCTGGTCTTGGCCTGGGGGCTGGGCGGTATTACGCAACTGATCGGCACAGGGCCTTATCTGGCATCGCTGCTGCAGGAATCACTGCCGCTTTCACTGCTCCCCGGCCTGGTATTTTTTATTGCAGCGCTTACAGCGTTTTCGACCGGAACATCCTGGGGCACCATGGCCATCCTCTTTCCTGTCGTGGTGCCGCTCTCCATAGCGATGGGTGCGGGCATCGGATTTGCCGGCGGTGAAAATTACGGTATTCTGCTGGGGGCCGTTAGTTCCGTCATGGCAGGTGCGGTTTTTGGCGATCACTGTTCTCCGATCTCTGACACTACGGTACTGAGCTCCATGAGCTCTGCCTGCGACCTTATTGATCATGTGCGTACCCAGCTGCCCTATGCGCTGGTAATCGCTGGTGTCGCACTGGTTGTGGGAGAAATCCCCGCCGCTTTTGACTTCATCCATCCTGTATTCGGGCTGATTGCAGGAGTTGTTATTCTCTACCTGATCCTCAAATTCTTCGGCAAGAATCCGGAAGAAGGTGTGGAGGCGGCCCCGGTTGATATCTAGTTTCGGGATCGGGGTTAACTCTTTGTTAAACGCAGAAGCGCCAAGTTCGCGGAGATTTTTTGTTTGCCACGGAAGCACAGAAAAGGTTAGGGATGTTTAAATCGATGAATTGATAATTACAAATAACTCCGGGTCTCTGTGGCAAATTTTCTCAGCGTTCCTGGTGGCACCGCGGTGAAATCCTCTATTCATAGCTTCCAATTTTTCCAAATTGCCTTTATCTTAAAAGTCTTTGCATGCCGGAGTAGCTCAGGGGTAGAGCAATTCTCTCGTAAAGAATAGGTCGTCGGTTCAAATCCGATCTCCGGCTCAAAGAAAAGGGTAGGTCGCCCCTCCCGAAAGTTCGGGATCGGGGTCTCCGGCTCTAAAAGATTCACCGCAGAGACGCGAAGGCCGCAGAGTTTTGTAAGCCACGGAAGCACGGAAAAAAGTTTGCAGTGACGGAAATAGTGATTTGAAGAATACAACTAATTCCGTGCCTCTGTGGCAAATTTTCTCCGCGTTCTTAGCGCCTTTGCGGTGAAAATGACCCTGTAGTTCAACCGGATAGAATAGGAGCCTCCTAAGCTCTAGATCTGGGTTCGAGTCCCGGCGGGGTCACTGTCATTTGCATAAAAAAAGGCCGGAACACTCCGGCCTTTTCCATTTCAGAAATCCAAAAAGAGTGAATCACCACCTCACTCAAAATCCGTTATCAGCACTTCTGACGGTCCACGTTCTTCTCTCAGCCTCTCGGATACTTCTTCTGCACCACGCAGAACGCGCAGCATATTCAGCCCTGCAATCTTCTCCAGATCTTCCTCACTGTAGCCGCGCTTAAGCAGTTCTGCAAACAGATCGGGATAGGTGGAGACATCTTCAAGGCCCAGGGGCAGGGATGAGACACCGTCGTAGTCGCCTCCGATGCCGATGTAGTCCACGCCTACCAGGTCGCGGATATAGTCGATATGATCGGCAACCTGCTCAAGCGTTGATTTGGGCGCTTCGTTTTCAGCCTCCCAGGCCTCCATTGCCTCGCTGATCCTGTCGGGCTGCCCGCCCCACAGCGATTCCATTTTGGCACGGTATCCGTTTCGCTCTGCGTAGTACTGCCGCAGCTCCTCGGAAGTGAAGGACTCCACAAAGGTAACCATCACCAGGCCGTCTTTTTCGGGAAGCATCATGATAACATCGTCCGGTACATTACGAGGATGACCCGATACCGCACGCGCATTGGAGTGTGAGAACATCACCGGGGCTTCCGTAACCCGTAGTGCATCCTTCATGGTTTCCGGGGTCACGTGCGAGAGGTCCACCATCATGCCAAGGCGGTTCATCTCGCGAATTACTTCCTCACCGAACTCCGTGAGTCCGCCGTGCCGGGGCTCATCGCCGGCCGCATCGGCCCAGTCGAGCGTGCGGCTGTGGGTGATGGTCATGTAGCGCGCACCCAGTTCATAGAACATGCGCAGTGTGGCGAGGGAGTTGTTAATGGAGTGGCCTCCCTCCATGCCAATCAGGGATGCAATCTTTCCGTCTTCAAAAATGCGCTCCACATCATCGGCTGTCAGTGCCATCTCAAACACATCCGGGTAGCGCTCCGTCATTCGGTGCACGAAATCGATCTGCTCCATAGTCTGCTTCACAGCCGTGGGTTCCGGAATCCCGGCAGGCACATAA
The DNA here is from genome assembly GCF_003150675.1 of Rhodohalobacter mucosus. Taxonomy (NCBI): domain Bacteria; kingdom Pseudomonadati; phylum Balneolota; class Balneolia; order Balneolales; family Balneolaceae; genus Rhodohalobacter; species Rhodohalobacter mucosus. Next base: position 119,003 of record NZ_QGGB01000010.1, read on the forward strand.
ACCGACCACCATTGGGCACCCACCCTTCCATCTCGAAGTCTCGGGATATCGGTGTGCATGGGTCGTTCAAACTGTGTGGTGTCGTAAAAGTCGAGTTCGGAAAACTTGTAGCCAACCCGGTTGCGGTACTGCCACGGAGCATCGTTGTGTCCGTCAAATAGCGGGACGCTTTCAAGGATTTCAATGGCTTGCTGACGATAGTCGTCATTGTCGGTCTGTGCGGAGAGGGATCCGCAGCCGACCAGCAGTGTGGAGAAAAGAACGAGAAGAGTGATTCGCATGTCTGAAAGCATAGTTGGATGGTTATGAATGAAATGAACTGGGTGTTTTTAAAAATCTAAACATCTATTCAAGATCTAAATCTACTATTTCTCGCAGATGTTCGCAGAGTTTTCCGCAGAGTCGCGCTGATTTTGTGTACAGTGTTTAATTATAACGACTTGAGAAGAACACTCCCCTCCTTGCGAAGTAGGGGATACTTATAAATGACTCTCACCCAGTAAATTGACTACTCTGCTATTTCGAAAATAGTTTCTTCACTGGCTGTAAGGAACCCTGGCCGTTCTGACCTTTAGGTTGGGATCCGTCTGGGTCCATGCAACAAGAATAAACTCCCCGGCATCCGCAAGCCTCGGAAATCCGCTGTTGCGCGAGGCTCCGGTCAATCCCACCCGGAACGGCATTGCGGCCGTACCATCTGGTGATACCTTTCTCATGGTAACTTCTCCCAAACCGTTCACGTTGGCCATCCAGCTCACATAGATGCTGCCCTCTTCCGTCAGAAGCAGATCGGACCTTCCAAGGGTGTTGCCGCCCGCAATAACCTGCGGTTCGCTGAACGATTCCCCCCTATCTGATGATATCGCGAGCTGTACCCGGGTGGAATCATCTGCGCCGGTATACCATGCCACAGCCAGCCGATCCTGGTCGGCAACAATCCGGGGTCCGTTCACCGGGCAGGCACTGATCTGCCAGCCGTCATTTGCAACCGCATCGGGTGTGCTCCACTCACCGGTTTCAATATTGTATGTTGCAAGATAGATATCACGAATTTCGTCTTCAGTCCGGTTTCTGTACACAGCATAAACCTCACTATCGCTTTTTACAAGGTCAGTCTGGCAGCAGTCACACACCGAGTCGTCGATCAGTCTCGGACGAATCACCTCGCCCGCCGGCGTAATTTCAGCCGAACGCAGAGTCATCGCCTTGCTGAAGTCGCTGTACTCATCGTGGGCGCGCCCGGCCGTCTCCCGGCCGTCGAGCCAAATCACCAGCGTATTCCCGTTGCCCAGCGGTTCCATGCTAACAAATCCATGTTCGGTAGGGGTACCGTCATTATGAGGTGTTACAGTTTCGCTCCATCGGTCTCCGTTTTCATCGCGTAAGGCCACCTCCACATTATACGCATAGGGCCCTCCCTCAATCTTTCTGAGCCAGTGGGCCGCTGTTGCAACCCCTTCGTGCCCTACAACTGAGGGAAAGTCGGCCCAGTTGACAAAAAATTCTGTACCAACCTCCACCGTTTCAGGTTCTGTCCAACGTCCTCCAACCATTCGTGAATACTGAAGTGCATAAATATCCTCTTCTATTCCCATGATCCAGCTCATATAGATCGTACCGGAATCATCCGTGTAAAAGTTGGGGTATCGTGAGCCCACATCCGCCGGATTGGTGAATGTATATTCAAAAACAGGCCGCTGGCGTTCTTCACCGCAGGATGAGAGAAGAACGAATCCGAGAATCGTTGTGAGGATGCATAAAAATCTGGGCTGTGTCATGAGAACGTGTTTAAATCAATCCGTAATGATGGTATTTTACCGCCTTCCGTACAATCCGGCCTGAGTCAGAAGGCCTGGTCGGGTAGAACGTGCAAAGTATAAGCCATAAACGGGATAAAATCCTGTTCGGTGCATTTTTTAACTGTTGAAAGGATTTTCGCTTAAGTTTCTCGCAGATGATCGCAAAGTGAAGTGCGGACGTTCGCAAATTTTGACTCACAGTTTGGATTTTTGTGACCGGTAAATCTCTCACCTCCTGGTGAAGGAGGAGAGAATGGAACCTGATATAAAATTATCTAAAAACCCCTGATAACTTTTTCCCATGCTCCACATTGACGGCATAACCCTGCATTTTGGCGATCGTCCGCTGTTCGATAACATATCGGCGATGATCAATCCGGGTGAGCGAATTGGTCTTGTAGGACCCAACGGCGCCGGGAAATCCACCCTGCTAAAAGTGATTGCGGGCGAACAGCCGGTTGATGAAGGCAAGATATCGATGAGCAACACAGCCACAATAGGGTATCTGCCCCAGGATGGCGTGGATCCTGACCCGGGGCTTACTGTCTTTGAAGAGGTTGAAAAGGCTTTTGAGGAAATTCTTGAATTGCGCAGCAAAATCGACATAATCCAGAAGAAACTGGATACGCTTGACCCTGAAAGCGAACATCACAAAGAAGCGCTGGAGGAGTTCGGCAAGATTCAGCACCGGCTTGAGCATTCGGGATCATACACGCTTAAAACCGATATAGAGAGAATTCTTACAGGTTTGGGATTCCGTGAGACTGATTTTAACCGTTCCACAACGGAATTCAGCGGGGGATGGCTGATGCGTATTGCGCTGGCCAAACTGCTGTTGTTAAATCCAACCTATCTGCTGCTCGATGAGCCTACCAACCATCTCGATATTGAATCCCTTCAATGGATAGAGTCGTTTCTCAAAAACTATGAAGGCGCCGTAATACTAGTTTCTCACGATCGTGCATTCCTCGACTCAGTAACCAATCGCACACTTTCGTTAAGGCGGGGGCAGCTTGAGGACTATGCCGGCAACTATTCTTTTTATGAGAAGAAGTATGCCGAACAAAAAGAGCTTCTGAAAAAGCAGTATGAGAATCAGCAAAAAGAGTTAAAGGATACCCGCGAATTCATCGACCGGTTCCGGTATAAAGCCACCAAGGCGAAGCAGGTTCAGAGCCGCATCAAGCAGCTGGAGAAGATGGAATTGATTGAACTTGAGGATGAGCAGTCTGAGATTTCCTTTCGTTTCCCCTCACCCCAGAGGTCCGGACAGGTTGTTCTTACACTCCTGAATCTTGTTAAGCGCTACGGTGACAATACCGTGTTCAATGGAATTGATTATGAGGTGGAACGGGGCGATAAAATAGCGGTCGTGGGACCAAACGGCGCCGGCAAGTCAACGCTGATCCGGATTCTGGCAGGAATTGAGCCCATCACTTCAGGTAAGCGCGAAGCAGGGTACAATGTGACCGCAGGGTATTTTGCACAGCACCAGGCCGAAGAGCTGAATCCTGCAAATACCGCCCTCGATGAGATGAAAGACGCGGGTACCAGGGAATCCGAAACGCGGCTTCGAACCATTTTGGGATGCTTTCTATTCACCGGAGATGACGTCTTCAAAAAGGTAAGGGTGTTGTCGGGCGGTGAAAAAAGCAGGCTGGCCCTGGCCAAAATGCTGCTGAATCCGGGTAACTTTCTCATTTTTGACGAACCCACCAACCATCTTGACATGCAGTCGAAAGGAATCCTGAAGCAGGCACTCCAGCAATATGAAGGTACTCTGATGATTGTATCTCACGATCGCGATTTTCTCGATCCCATCGTCAACAAAACGCTGGAGGTGCAGCCCGGACACATCAAAACGTGGCTGGGTAACGTGAGTTACTATCTCGACAAAAAGCAGGAGGAGGATCTTTCAAACCTGAATCGTGAGAGCGGCCGGGAGAAGCAGCGGGCATCAGACGGCAATCTCAGCCGAAAGGAGCAGCGTCGCCTGGAGGCCGAAATGCGCAATGCGCTTTCCAAAAAAGTGAAGCCGCTCAGGGAACGGCTTGAAAAGATTGAAAAAGGCATCGAGTCGAGGGAAAACCGAAAGTCTGAGATCGAGTCCCTGATGGCCGATACCGGATTCTATGACGACCCAGAGAAGGTAAAGGAGGTCTCTCTTGAGTATGAGCAAGTCAAACAGGAACTGGCCGATCACCTCAACAAGTGGGAAGACGTTGCCGGACGCATCGAATTCATTGAAGAAGAGTGGGCCGCGGAGCACCAGGGCAGCGGTTGAAAAAGTCTTTATAAAATCGTTTTTCCAGCTTTTGCCTTTCGAGCAAAGCAAGAATGATCCCCTCCATTTTAAGGAGGTGCCGGGGGTGGTTTCAAATCTTTGATTAGATTTACCATTGAATCATTCGTTTAAAAACCTTGATCAACCACCCCTTAATCCCCTCCTTGAAAAGGAGTGGAGATATCATCAACTTGCTCCGAACCTATTAACATATTAGATAATCTGCGCGACTCCGCGCATTCTTCTGCGCAAATCTGCCCCGCAGGGATGCATACGGCGCGAGATACCATAAGGAGTCCATCACTTTGAAACTAGCCATTCTCCAGCCCGTCTTTATACCCGATCTGCACGACCTTGCCATGATGCTGGCGGCCGATATGATCGTCTATCAGGATTCCGAGACCTGGTCCAGAAAAGGTCGCACGCACAGGGCACTGATTCGCACGCCCGACGGAACAGACTACCTCAATGTACCGGTCAGAACAGACGACAGGAAGAAGCCCATTCGGCAAATCCGGATCGATCATGCTGAAAAGTGGATTGAACCCATACTCAGATCATTGGAATACAACTACCGGAACAGTGTTTACTACGATTTTTATGAGCCGGAAATACGTGCAGATTTTGAAATGGGTCACCAGTTTGAACTGCTTCTGGACTTCAATCTCTTTCTGAGGAACCGCATCCTGCGGTTTATGGAGATTGATATCGGTGCGAAGACACACCACTCATCGGCCATGGAGCTTTATCATTCAGACCCCGACAAACTTGCCGGGAACCTGGACGCGGACACATACTGGCAGGAGCACGGTTCGCGCCACTACATGCGCCAGGGCAGGAATAAGGAGAAATTCCGTTTTACCCACCCCCGCTATCGTCAGCACTTCGATGGGTTCCATCCCGGCTGCTGTCTGCTCGATCTGCTGTTTCAGTATGGACCGGAGAGCTTCAGGATTGTGGATCAACTGATTATAGAGTAGGGTGCAGTCTACTACGCTGAAGCTATGTAAGATCAGGAAAGCTTTGTTGACCGGGGAGTGCAGCGAAAGCGTTACTTTTGCAACAGCTTACTTTCAACTATATCAGTATCTTTTCAGTTATAAACTTCGACAGGCAACAGTTCCCGAGGGTTGGGAGCAACGGCAACAGTCAACCGGCAAAATTGACCCTTTCGTGATTTTTCTGCTCTTTTTATGACGTAACCTATCGATATGCAAGGATTTGCACATACCGCCATTCTACTGTTCAGCAGAACGCCTGAGTCTGAAGCCCGTATGAAACGCCTGGCCGGGCGAAGCGACTCCCGAAACAAGTCCGTTCAGCAGGTGCTATGGCGCCAAACACTGGATCAGCTGCGAGCTGCTCCCCTCCCTCTGGTAGTGATCAGTGAAGAACGTCAGCGCGGAACCGGATTTGCGGAGCGGTTCAGCAACGCAATCGCCGACGTTTTCGCTTTGGGGTATGAACAAGTCATTGCCGTGGGAGGCGATTGCCCCCATCTGCATGATATCCCCTGGCATGACATTGCCGCAAAACTTTCAGGCCGGGAAGCTGTTCTGGGACCGACTCAGCGAAACGGCGCCTACCTGATTGGCCTGAGCAGGCATCAATTTTGTGAGCAGACCTTCCGCAGCCTGCCGTGGCAGCAACACAGCCTGCTCGACTCACTGAAGAACTACTTTTTGAAGCGGTCTTCCGGCGTATACATTCTACGCACCAAAACCGACATCAATACATACGGCGACCTTGAAAGGTACCTCTTTCACTCCGCTACCGGAATCATCCGGATCGTCAGGAACCTTCTGAGCCAGATTCTCAACACGGCCTCCGTGCCCTGCTTCCCAATAGAACGTACAGTGCCCCGGTACGCTGAACATATCCCCCCGCGTGCACCGCCCATCACCTCTCCTCTTCACTGAACGGACCCGTTCGCACCCATTCAACAACTACTCATTAGATTAATCGTCTGAAGCCGCGGCAAAGAGCGGCCAGGATATCATTACTCCCATGAAATCATTTTATCTGTTTCTGTTCCTTTTCATAGCAGCCACCCTGCAGCTGCATGCACAATCTCTTACCATTACCGTCATTGAAAATGAAACGAATCTGGCTCAGCAAAACACACAGGTCATTATTGAGAATCCGGATATCGGATTTTCGGTATCCCGAACAACATCAGAAAGCGGAAGAATTGTGCTTACGGGACTATCTACATCCGGAGAGTACATTGTGAGAACTGAACCCTCTGAAGCTTATTTTGAGTCGATAAGTGAACCCATATCCCTTATATCGAATCGCAACACCAGCGTGCTGCTGATTGTGTTCAGCCGAAGAACCGGACGGCTCGATGAACTCACCGTTACCGCACGCTCCACAACAATCAATACGGTTGATGCACAGGTGGCCTCGGAGATATCGGCAAACGAAATTGAATCGATACCCATTGAAGCCCGCGATATTTCCCGTGCCCTCTACAGGCTCCCGAATATATCACAGTCAACCGGTTTCTTTCCGGAGGCCCCGAATGTGGCCATCAACGGCGCCAACTCTCTCTTTACCAATTACCAAATCGATGGGTTTGATAACAATGAAAATTTTCTGGGCGGACAGCGTTTTCGGATCCCGGTCGGCATCACACAAAACATCACAGCGCTTACCAATAACTTCAGTGCGGAATATGGCAGAACAAGCAACGGCGTGATCAATATTACAACCCTTTCGGGAAGCAATGAGTTGAGCGGCGAAGTTTTTCTGATGACGCGTCCCGGCCCGCCGCTCGATGCCTCATCCCCGTTTGCGCAGCGCGACCTCAGCGGCAACCAGGTGAAAGATGGCTTTGCACGCTACCAGGTAGGATTCTCGGTTGGAGGGCCGATCGTGGAAGACCAAACATTCTTTTTTGTAAATGCTGAACACTACACCGACCTGAAGGACAATCTGCTGAATGTGCCCCAGCTTGGCGTTAACGAAACCGTATCGGGAACCAATCACTTCACATTCCTTTCAGGACGTTTAGACCATAACTGGAGCAGCCGTTTCCGATCCAATCTCCGGATCAATAAAGGAATTATCAATATCGAGAGACAGGGTGGAGGTATTGATGGCGGTGTGACATTCGCCAGCGCGGGAAACCGGCAGGACAGAAATTCGTTTGCAATAGCCAACCGGAATACCTATTCCGGGAACGGCTTTGTTTCCGAAACGGGATATCAGTACGGGCGTTTCCGCTGGAATTACGCAAACCCGGACTCTGATGCGGGACCCAATGTTACGGTTCTGGCTCCCAACGGTGAAACAATCGCCCTGCTGGGGCACCCGGGATTCGTGTTCGACGAGACTGAGAACACGCACCAGCTTCAGCAAAAATTCACTTTTTACAAGGGCCGGCACACACTGAAAGCAGGTGCCGACTTTAAAACATCGGGTTTTGCACTGCGCGGCGGGGGAAATCCGGACGGCAGCTGGCTGGTTCAGCTCAGCCCGGAGCAGCTGCAGAATCTTAGAAACAGCGGTGTAACGCAGAATCTGGCACCGCAGGATCTTCCGCCGGATGTTGACGTACTCAATTTTGGAGTTGAACTGCGGCCCGATGCCTTTAAAAAGAGACAGAACCTTATCGGTATCTATCTGGAGGATCAGTTTTCCGTAAACAGCAATCTGAATCTGAATCTCGGGCTGCGATACGACTATGACAACCTCTCAAAAGCCGGTGACTCAAGCGGCGACTTCAACAATTTCGCGCCACGGTTTAGTGCCAACTACCGACTGAACGACCGCAGCAGCATCAGGGCGGGCTACGGCATCTACTATGACAAAATTCTGTATGCCGTTTACAGCGATGCGCTGCAGTTCAGTTCGAATTCGGATGATTTCAGATCCCAGATCTCACTTTTGGTAAACCAGGGTATTCTGCCGTCGGATACCGACATCGACAAGGTAACGAATGAAGGGAACCTGGTTGCAGGCGTACCCTCTGCGAGCTACCTCCGGGGCCCCGACCGCGGGCAGCTCCAAAGTGAGCGGGAGTCCGTTTTCAGCAACGAACTCAGAATTTTAAACCCGAACGGGCTTGATAATCCCTATTCACATCAGTTCATGGTCGGTTTTCAGCGGCAGCTAACAAGCAATTCGCTGTTGTATGTTGATCTGATGCACAACAGAACCTACAACCTTTACCGACTGCGTGATCTCAATGCTCCTGCAGCCTTCCCCATTGATCCGCAGAACGTTGAGGTGCGCACACAGGAAGAGGCCGATGCAACCAGGGCAACACCCATTTTCCAGGATAACGAAGGCTTTTACACCCCGGGCCCGGGTGGCGAGAGGCTGCACGGTGTGGCCCGCAGTATTGTGATGACGGAGACCAAGGGCAGATCGAACTACTATGCCCTGAACCTGACGTACGATCGCACACGGGGCGAGAGCGACGTAGCTCTGCGCGTGATCTATACGCTCTCCTATCTTGAAAACAATACCGAAGACATCAACTTCCGCGCGATGGATGCAAATAACTTTGATGCGGAATGGGGGCCGGCACTTAACGACAGGCGGCACATGATCCATGCGCTGGTAAGCTACTCCCCGGTAAACAGCCTCTCAATAACGGTTGCCCCGCTCATTCAGAGCGGTCTGCCGATTAACAGAGTAGCGGACGCCTCGCAATATGGAACCAATGACCTGAACGGCGACGGCCGCTCGTTCTCCCAACAGTTTGTGGGCAACAACGACCGAAGTCCGGGGCTGAGCCGAAACAGTGACCGGCTGCCATGGTCCACCGTTTTTGACCTGAACCTGAGATACACGCTTGATATTGATGACAACAGGTTTGAATTGGGTGCGGATATCTATAACCTGTTTAATGCTGAAAACCTGAGCGGGTTCAACGCCAACCTGACGCAGAGCAACCAGATCCAGGTGGGTCCGGAGGGACGTGAGGTCCGCAACGTAAGCCCGCCCCGCCAGTTCCAGTTTTCAGTTCGATATTTGTTTTAGTTACACCGCCGATGCGCGGAGGTGCAAAGAACTTTTATTTGAAGAACTTGATCATGGTTCGGATCTCTTGGTGGCTTTGTGTCTTCGCAGTAATAAATAGAATTTTACCATAGTAAATTTCAGAACGTTTCACTTAATCTGAATGAATAATCCTGCTCCATCCATCCGCGAAAATCAGCGCATCCCTCTGCGCAAATCTGCGAGAAAGAGTTCAAAGGCTACTACACTCATCAGATTTAGCTTATTCGTGCTGCTCCTATTTTCGGTTTCATGCAGCAATCCAGTGGAGGATGAACCAGATTTCGCTCAGCTTGAATGGGACGAGATCAGGGAGCTTTCGGAGGGCGAAGATCTGACACTGATGATGTGGATGGGGGATCCCTATATCAACGGCTACATGAACGATTACGTGGTGCCGGAGGTGAAAAACCGCTACAATATTGACCTGAATATTGTGAGCGGCCAGGGTGCCCAGATCGTCTCCACCCTGATGGCTGAGATCGAAGGCGGAACCCGCACCAGTCAGATTGACCTTGTCTGGATAAACGGGGAGACCTTCTTTCAGCTGCGGCAGATTGATGCGCTCTATGGCCCATTTACCGGTATGCTTCCCAATTCAACGTTCGTCAATTACGATAACCCGTTTATCGGAACCGACTTCCAGCAGCCCGTTGACGGGTATGAAGCGCCCTGGGGCAATGTTCAGTTCACATTGATTTACAATCCCGGTCAGGTAAACTCTCCTCCCCAGACATTTCAGGATTTCGAAACCTGGATCGTTACTAATCCGGGACGCTTTACCATACCCACCGAATTTGCCGGAATGACCCTTCTCAAATCATGGATGATGACACTCAATGGATCTCCCGAACCGTTTTACGGTGATTTTGATGAGGAGCTCTATAAATCGGCCAGCAGGGAGTTATGGGATCGTCTGAACAGGCTGAAACCCTACTTTTGGCGTAATGGAGAGACCTTTCCGGCAAGTGTGGCCCAGATGCATCAACTCTTTGCAAACGGGGAAATATCATTCACCATGAGCAACAACGACGGTGAAGTCGATAACAAAATTGCCCGGGGTTTGTTTCCTGAAACCAGCCGCGCATACGTTCCGGAACACGGCACGATCCGGAATTCACACTACCTGGGCATTCCCCGGAAATCCGCACATAAAGCAGCGGCCCTTGTGGTCATTAACTTTTTGCAATCGCCCGAAGCTCAACTTGAAAAAATGAAACCGGATGTTTGGGGCGACGGAACCGTGCTCTCCATACCCGATCTGCCGGAAGGGTGGCAACAGAGGTTCAGCCGGATTCCCGGAAGAGTACAAGCCCCCGACCGCTCTGAGATTCGTGAAAGAGCTCTGCAGGAACCGGGGCCCGAGTATATGATCCGTATCTTTGAGGACTTCAGAACCTATGTGGTAAACCGCTGAGTATGTCTAAACGTAAACTAATGGTCGCTCTCTTTGCCATTGCCTGGCTTGCTCCCCTGGGTATGGCAATCGGCTACTCTTTTTTATACAGCCTTGGATTGGCGGGAGTGCTTCAGGATGGGTTCACTTTCTCATATTGGGCCGGTCTTTTTCAGGGTGAGTTTCTGCAGTCTATTCTCTACTCTGCATGGGTTGCCGGGGCATCCACTATTTTGGTACTGCTTACCTCCCTGGGAATGCTTTTTTTATTTCGCAGGCAGTTCAGCAACCGAACTATATACAACAGCCTGTTCCTGCCGCTTGCCATCCCGCCCATCGTGCTGGCGTTTTCTATCTATCAGCTTTTGTCCGGTTCGGGGCTTCTCTCCCGCGCTGCATACCATATGAACCTGATCACCGAAGCAAGCCGGTTTCCGGCACTTGTTCAGGATCCGTGGGCAATCGGCATTATCCTGGCACACCTGTTTCTCGTTTTCCCATTCTTTCTTCTCATTTCCCTGAAACTGTACGAACATCAGAAGCTTGAGGAATTGGGCAGGGTCGCTTCAACACTTGGGGCATCAACCGGAACCATTCTTTTTCAGGTGCAGCTGCCAATCCTCCTCAGGGGTCTTTCCCCGCTGATCGCACTCTATTTTATTTTTTTTATGGGCGCCTACGAAATACCACTGATCCTGGGAGAGTCCTCACCACAGATGATTTCGATCCTGATCCTTGAAAAATTGCAGCGTTTTAACCTGGCAGATATCCCGGTGGCCCACTCAATGGCGGTCTGGTACGCTATTCTTTGTATAGCCACTATAGCCTGGCTTTTTTCAGGGTCCCAAAAGAAGGTGTTCGTATGAAAAAGCTCACCGTTCTCCTGTTTTTGCTGCTCAGTTTCCTGGTACCCGTCGCAACGCTGCTCTACCTCTCCTTTTCAGTGCAGTGGTACTACCCCTCCATCATCGATCATCCGTTTACCACCGAACACTGGACGTGGTACCTCAGCGGCGGCTCTGAGCTTCTGAGGAGTACGGTTCTTTCGGTCCTTCTATCCATCACAGTGAGTGCACTTTCCGTAATCTGCGGATTTTTCGCCAGCCGGGCCATCGCCTACTATACCAGGAGCCGCTGGTGGGTGGTTTCAGCTTATTTTCCCTATGTTATTGCTCCGGTTGTTCTGGCTGTGATGCTTAACTACTATTTTTTGCAGCTACAGTTGTCGGGTACCGTTGGCGGCGTTATCATTGCACAATTTTTAATAACATTTCCCTATGCCATTATCTTTTTTTATGGCTTCTGGAACACGGAGATGCGTAATCTGGAGGGTCTGGTTTCAACCATGGGCGGTAGTTTTTTTACCATCGTGAAGCATGCACTGTTTCCTTCGGCGAGGGGACTGCTCACCATCTGCTTTTTTCAGTGCTATCTGATATCCTGGTTTGAATACGGGCTGACTCAGTTTATCGGCGTAGGCAAAGTGCAAACACTCACTGTTATGGTTTACAGATATGTTAGCGAGGCTAATCCCTATCTGGCTGCTCTTGCAGGTGTTTTGCTGGTCATTCCGCCTGTTCTGCTTCTGATCACAAACCGGAAATATCTCCTTCAAAACGTATGGGCACCGCAGTCATGATGATTGAAGCACGCGGCATATCGAAATCATACGGCAATGAAAAGGTTCTGCAGGATGTAAGCTTTTCACTTTCGGAGAACGAAACGCTCTCCGTACTGGGCAGGTCAGGCAGCGGCAAGACCACCCTACTTAAAATCTTTGCAGGACTCACACAGGAATATACGGGAACCATTCAGCTTAACGGTCAGGCGATCGACAACCTGAAGCCCAGCGAGCGCGGAATGGTCTATCTCTACCAGGAGCCGCTTCTGTTCCCGCATCTTACCGTGAGTGAGAACATTGGGTTTGGCCTCAGAATCCAGGGATATGATGACAAAACTATTCGTATTAAGACAGGTGAAATGATTGAGCGGCTGCACATACAGGGGCAGGAGGAAAAGTATCCGCATCAGCTATCCGGCGGGCAGAAACAGCGTGTAGCTTTTGGCCGGGCATTTATCATACACCCGCGCGTACTGCTTCTGGATGAACCCTTCGGCAGTCTGGATCCGGAAACGCGAAGCGAAATGCAGCAGCTCTTTGTGGAGATTTCAAAAAGTGAAAAAATCACCACTATGTTTGTGACACACGATCTTAAAGAAGCGCTGATTACCGGTACACGGTTCGGTATGATGATAAACGGATCATTGAATGTATACGATAATCACGATGATTTTATCAATGATGCCCAAACGGGCGTTCAGGATGAATTGACATTCTGGAAAAATCTGATGCGATAGAGCCGTTTTTAGATTAAAATCATTGTGAAGGAATTAATCATAATTCTCACACAAGCACCTTTTCATAGATATCCGAGTTTTCAACGTGGAAATAACGTTTTGATTCCAGGAATGCATAAAACTTTTTTTTAACCACATGACAGATTCCAAAAAGAGAAAAGCCGGACCTAAAAGCCTTGGTATCATTCTGGGCAGCGCATTCGAAAATGAATTTGCATCAAAACTTATGCTTGAGCCTGAAGTGGCAGATACTCCATGGGGCCGAATAACCCTGTTCAGTAGCGGGCTCAGCAACGACAGGCCCGTCTATATTTTGTTCCGTCATGGCCTGCCTCACTCCCTTCTACCCAACCAGATCAACTATCGTGCCCAGGCCGCCGCACTTCAGCAGGTAAACTGTGGCGCTCTTCTTATCAACAGTTCTGTCGGCGTGCTCGACCCCGACCTGCCCATCTACAAGCCGATGCTTGTAACGGATTTGCTGATGCCCGAAAACAGGCTGCCGGACGGCTCCACGTGTACCATGTATCCCGAACCAAAGGCTCATCAAGGCCATCTTTTGATCCGGGAGGGTCTCTTTTCACAAAGCCTCAATGAACAGATCTCTGCACGACATCCCGGATCTATTTTTAAACCCGAAAACGGTCTGGTCTTCGTCTATGCAGGCGGTCCGCGCAGCAAAACAGCTGCCGAAAACAGGATGTGGGCACAGCTTGGGGGTCAGGTCAACTCCATGACCCTGGCACCCGAAGTGGTATTGGCCAATGAACTCGAAATTCCGGTCTCAGCCCTGGTGGTCGGGCATAAATATTCAGTTCCCGGCAGAATTAACCCGGAGGTCCGGAAGATTGCGGAAACCCTTGTTGACGCTCGCGAAGCCACGGAGTCCATCCTCCTTGACTTTATAGAACACGGGGAGCCAGTAGTATTTGCCAACCAAATTTACCGCTATTGAGATGGCCCCCGACAGGAATCAAATTTTCCGTTTTGTTCAGAAGTGTCTGCCTGATTTTGAACCAGCCGGGAGCCCCGAAGAGCTGATCGGAGGCAATATAAACCGGGTCTGGCGCATACCGGGAGATTCGGACAGTGTAATTGTAAAGTACGCCCCACCCTACATTGCAGCCAGTCCCGATGTTCCAATGAACAGTAACCGGCTTTCGTTTGAAGCACGGGCTCTTGGCAGTTTTATGCAGTCAGGCCCGCTATCCGGAATTGACCAAACCTATGTTCAGCCTCCGGAGCTGCTCGGGCATGATACCGATGCCAGCCTGCTTCTGATGGAGGATATCACACCCTCAGTTCCATGGTTTGAGGCACTCAGAAAAGGCCGTGCTGAGATTGAGACGGCGAGGGATCTGGGCCGATTTATCGGTGCGCTTCACCGCATCACATACGGACAACCTGCTATCGCCGGGCAATTTCACAATATGCCGGTTCAGGAGACGAGATATCACGTTCAGTATATGTCACTGGCAGAAACGCTCTCAAAAAAAGATGATCCTGATTTTCGTTCGGCGGCCGAACGATGCAGACAGCTGGGCAGGCTGTTAATGAAACAGGGGCGTTGCCTTCTGATGGGAGATCTATGGCCGCCTTCACTTCTCTGGAGCAGAAACAAAATCAGAATTATCGATTGGGAATTTGTTCACTACGGAAGGCCGCTGCAGGATCTGGCCCATTTTTGCGCACACTGTATGATGCACCATGCTGTGGCATCGGCTGGAACCAGGGATCTGTTTACCGATATCTGGGGCCGTACCATGAATGGGTACAAAAGAGAAACATCACAACTGTATCAGGAGTTAATAAACGGAGATGAGATCGAGTGGTTTTCCGTACATGTAGGAGCTGAGATCCTTGCACGCACGATCGGGGCTTTTTCACAGGGTTATCTTTTTGAGGACCCTAAACAACGCATGGCCCGGGAAAAAATCTCAGAAGAAGCCGTGAAACTGATGGCGGGAAACGTAGTGTTCAACAAACATTTATTTTTGAGAATGTTATATAAATAAGGGCAATAGAGTGAATCTGCGTGGTCCCAGCTTTTTCATTGAACTTCCAACCTGAAGCGCAAAGGCAGATCACTCGGGATAGGCGTCCATCTCACTCAAAGTAGTGTTCAGGCTCCACTGAAAGCTGGCTGTGTATCGCATTCCTGAAGCTCGAGGCATTTGAAACTCCGCGGATTTTTTGGGTTCGGATCCCTATGCCGTATAACGTAATAATGCCCCTGTCCCACCAGCGATCCAGTTTATTTTGCCATAACGTTACATGTCCCACCTTTTCAAGAAGCACTTCCTCCGCACGGATATAATAATACCCTGAAACTTTCAGCAGCCTGCTGTCGGTGAGAATAAACTCGTAATACGACCATTTGAAAAAACCGATAATCATAAATAGAGCTCCAAATCCGGCAGAGATAAGATTTGAAATGTATCCGGTGAAAATGGAAACAAAAATCGCATAAAATATGATCATACAACCCGCGATCATAAGTCCCGGATGCATCCTGGAACGGAGCAAAATCTGTTCTCCCGATTTCAGTTGGATCTCTTTCTGAAACATGAGGTTCTCTTTTGTGTTATGAAACCTGACTGTACGCCCTTTAATCGTCTGTTCTGTTATCAGCGGTTCTGTAATATGGTGAGAGAAAAGGCAAATGGCAAAAGGCAAAAGCATGCCCTGAGCGGAGCCGAATGGGTGAGGCGTCAGACGATAAACGGGGCAGTATTATGCCACAGCAACCGTGGGAGTCTCTTTTCTGCAGCTCATTAACACCTTAACACACTACCACGTTTTCACTTTTTTTATCTGAGAAAATAATTTCTGATGTATCCTCCGCCTGCAACCTGCCGCTTGCTGCTTGTTACTTGTACCATGCGCCCTGAGCCCCGTGCCTGAATCACACATCAAACTCTATACCCTGTGCCAGCGGCAGCTCGTCTCCCCAGTTGATGGTGTTGGTTTGGCGCCTCATATAGGCTTTCCATGCATCCGATCCAGATTCACGTCCGCCCCCGGTCTCTTTCTCTCCCCCGAATGCACCACCTATTTCCGCACCGCTTGTGCCGATATTCACATTGGCAATACCGCAGTCCGATCCGATGTGACTCAGAAACTTCTCCGCTTCACGGATGTTCAGCGTAAATATTGACGAACTGAGCCCCTGACGTACACCGTTATGATAGCCGATAGCTTCGTCCATCGTCTTGTATTTGATCAGATAAAGAATGGGAGCAAATGTTTCGTGCTGCACAATCTCATAGTGGTTCTCTACTTCACAGATTGCGGGTTTCACGTAATGCCCCTCCATATTCTCCAGCACATCACCACCGCAGAGTACCGAACCTCCCTCCTCTTTCACTTTCTTCAGCGCAGTCTGCATATTTTCGACTGCATCCTTATCGATAAGCGGTCCTACAAGAGTGTCCGGGTCAAGCGGGTCGCCAATGTTGATGCTCTGATAGATTCCTTCCAGTCGGTCCCGTATTTCATCATACACATCTTCATGTATAATCAGGCGCCGTGTGCTTGTACAGCGCTGACCTGCGGTTCCTACCGCGCCAAATACAACCGCACGGATCGTCATTTCCAGATCCGCATGCTTGCTGATGATGATTGCATTATTTCCGCCCAGTTCGAGGATGGTCTTGCCAAGGCGTGCCGCTACGGCCTGACCAACGGCACGGCCCATCGGTATCGATCCTGTTGCTGAAATCAGGGGTATTCGTTCATCCCCTGTCATCCACTCACCCGTATCACGCGTTCCTGTTATCAAACCGAAAATCCCTTCAGGCAGGTCATTTTCTTTCAGTACTTCAGCAATGATTTTTTGAACCGCGATTGCACATAGCGGCGTTTTTTCGGAACCTTTCCAGATCACCGTATCACCGCAAACTGCTGCGATCATGGCATTCCAGCTGTAAACGGCCACAGGAAAATTAAATGCCGATATGATACCGACCGGTCCCAGCGGGTGCCACTGCTCATACATCCGGTGCCTTGGCCGCTCCGAATGCATTGTGAGACCATAAAGTTGTCGCGAAAGTCCGACGGCAAAATCACAGATATCGATCATCTCCTGCACCTCACCGAGTCCCTCCTGGTAAATTTTACCCATTTCATAGGAGACCAGTTTCCCAAGCGGTTCTTTGTATTCACGAAGCTTCAGCCCAATCTGGCGTACAATCTCTCCCCTTTGCGGAGCCGGGGTCATTTTCCACGTATCAAAAGCTTGCAGAGACGCTTTTATAACTTCTTCATATTCATCTTTCGTAGTTTCAAAAACACTTGCAATTTCTGAACCGTCTACCGGCGTATAGCTCATGATCTCGGGTGCTTCATCATTCTGTAAAAATGTTTGTCCGGTTGAGGTTCCTGCATTCTCG
Organism: Rhodohalobacter mucosus; assembly: GCF_003150675.1. Lineage (NCBI taxonomy): Bacteria > Pseudomonadati > Balneolota > Balneolia > Balneolales > Balneolaceae > Rhodohalobacter > Rhodohalobacter mucosus. The sequence continues at coordinate 136,241 of NZ_QGGB01000010.1, forward strand.
TTTTTGATTCCAAGCTGTTTCAGAAAGTCTTTCATGAATTGGGTACCTTTTACTTTGCTTAATGGCAGATTGCGCTGTTCTGTTATACTTTAAATATATAGCCTCGCACTGCGAAACCCAATCACTCTCTTCACAACTGCCGAAACATGTCAATAAAACCGGCCTCCGGCAATCAGATTAAATCATGGAAGAAGCTGTCTATGAGCAAATACCGTAAGCGAATGAACCGGTTTCTTGCTGAAGGCGAGAGATGCGTTGAGCAGATTCTGGAAAACCGAAAAATTATGGTTGAATCCGTCCTTCTGCTGGATGATTCAACTGATACAGGTCGATTCCGGCACGATGAAGTTCCCGCTTATACTCTTTCAGCTCACGATTTTGGCTTAATCACCGATACACAATCTCCTCAGGGTGTGGCTGCTGTCTGCGTTATTCCCGATGAATCTGCTGCCGGACAACTGGCCGGAACGGGCGGGCTTATCGCTGCCATGGACGCCATACAGGACCCGGGAAATCTGGGCACCATGATCCGCACGGCATCTTGGTTCGGTGCAACCGGCATTCTTCTCGGTGAAGGTACCGCAGACCCTTTTCATCCGAAGGTGGTAAGAAGCACGGCCGGTGCAACAGGAATACTTCCATACCGAAAAGGCCCTCTTTCCAAAGAACTGGCCGAGCTGGAGAAGGCAGGATACCGGACTTGTCTTTTGGATGGAGGTGAAGATGCAATATCCATCAAGCAGGTGAAACCTCACCAAAAAACCGTTCTGGTTGTTGGCAACGAAGCCAATGGCATCAGCAGCAGCCTCTTCACCAACGGACGGATACCGGTTCGCATCGATGGGCACGAGGAGTATGTTGAGAGCCTCAATGCTGCTATCGCATTGAGTATTGGCTTGTGGCATTTTGCAGGGTGAGCTAAGGCAGGGAGCAGTCTACTACGCTATCTACTATGCTAAAGCTTCGCAGACCAGGGGGTGCAGGGTTCAAGGCTCAAGGTACAGGGTGCAGGGTGTAGTACTAAAAAATCCTTCTGAGATCGAAATTCAACAATCTCCAATCAGAGATCACCCTACCCTCTCCCGTCTCACGTTTCACTTCTGCCTTCTGCCTTTTGCCTTCTGCCTTCACACTTCTCAAGACTCAAGACTAAAATCAACGTTATTTCTGCGTTAAGATTTAAAGTCGAATTGACTCTCACTCTGCGTTTAATTATTGTTAGTTAATGTATCATTACAGACACCTCCTCTTGCAATTTAAACTGGAAGGTTTATGCCCTCTAAGAAGAAAACGAAGAAGATCTTCGTTCTTGACACCTCTGTACTACTCTACGACTCCGATGCCGTTAAAAACTTCCAAAAGCATGACATAGCCATTCCGATTACCGTTCTGGAAGAGCTCGACTCTTTCAAAAAAGGAAATTCGGTCACCAATCTGCATGCACGGGAATTTATCCGGTATCTTGACAAGATTTCGGATGCCAACATGATTCAGAAGTGGATCCCGCTTAATGGCCGGACGCATGGCAAATTGAGGGTGATCAGCGATGAAGGCAGCAGCCAGGATGCATCGGAAGTTTTCGGTTCCGTCAAAAATGATCACCGGATTCTTAACTCTGCCCTTAAACTGCGTGAGGAAGAACCCGACAAAAAAGTAGTTCTCGTCTCCAAGGATATCAATTTGAGACTAAAAGCAAGGGCTCTTCAGCTCGATGCAGAAGATTACGAAACCATCCAGATCAAAGACATTGATCACCTCTACAAAGGAAAGACGGATCTCAAATTTGATGACAATTCAGCCATCAACAAACTCTACGAAGAGGGGCAGATCAGCCACTCTGAAATTGAACAGAGTAAACCGGTAAGCAACCATTACTACATCTTAAAAAATCACAAGAGTTCTGCGCTTGGTTACTACAATCCAAAAAGCAAGAAAATTGAGTTGGTTGCAGCACTGAACGCATACGGTATCACGCCAAGAAATGCTGAACAGACGTTTGCCATGCATGCACTCATGGATCCCGACATTCAGCTGGCTACCATAACAGGTGCGGCGGGAACAGGCAAGACACTTCTTGCCCTTGCATGTGCCCTTGAGCAGCGGCGTCAATACCGGCAGGTCTATCTTGCCCGTCCCATTGTTCCGCTAAGCAACCGTGACATCGGGTATCTGCCCGGAGATGTGAAATCCAAGATTGATCCCTACATGCAACCCCTTTGGGACAACCTGAACATCATTAAAAACCAGTTCAAAGAGAGCAGCAAGCAGTACAAAAAAATTGATGAACTGGTTGAAACCGAAAAATTGTCAATCGTACCTCTGGCCTATATTCGCGGCCGAAGCCTCAATAACGTCATTTTCATCATCGATGAGGCACAGAATTTAACGCCGCACGAGATCAAAACGATCATTACACGTGCCGGAGAAAATACGAAAATCATCTTTACGGGCGACATCTTCCAAATCGACACCCCCTACCTTGACACGCAGTCGAACGGCCTTTCGTACCTGGTAGACCGTATGAACAACAATGACCTCTACGCCCATATAAATCTGGAAAAAGGTGAGCGGTCAACGCTTGCAAACCTGGCGAGTAAGTTTTTGTAATAAATATATTTGTGACCGGCTGTTCGTTGTCAGATGCGGGTTTTCAGGCAGGAATCTGTATTTCACATGCCTGAATTGACAATCTATTTTCCGGTCTGATACTTCTCTGCAAGGGCTTTGGCAGCAAGCCAGCCATTGGTCCAGGCTGCCTGAAAGTTAAAGCCGCCGGTTACGCCGTCAATGTCGAGTACTTCTCCCACAAAATAGAGACCGGGTACTTTTTTACTCTCCAGTGTATCCGGGTTCACCTCTTTCAGCCGGATACCTCCGCATGTAACAAACTCCTCTTTGTATGTGGTTTTTCCCTGGATATCGTATCGTGCATTTACCAGGTTCTGTACCAGTTCGTGCACCTCTTTGTTCGACAGTTCAGCCCATCGTTTCCGGTCATCGATTCCCGAAAGCTGAATCTGGCGCTCCCAGAGCCGTGCAGGAAGAGGTAGGAGATCCTGTCTGACAACCTTTTTCCTGGCGTTCCGTTCACGCAAATCAAGCAGTTTTTCCCGAACCTGCAGCTCGTTCATGGGTGCCAGCCAGTTCACGCGAACCGTATACCGATACTCCTTCTCGTGCAGCTCCCTGGCCGCCCATGCCGAGAGTTTGAGTACCGCGGGGCCGCTCAAACCCCAGTGTGTAATCAATAAAGGACCTGATTCCGTAAATCGGGTACCTTCAATGTGTACTTCTGCCTGGTTGACTGATATCCCCGCCAGGTCACTGAACACTTTCTCCCTGAAATTAAAGGTAAACAGGGAGGGTACGGGCGTACGGATTGTATGTCCCAGCTCTTTCAGCCATTCGTAGGCCTTCTCTCTGTTGTAGCCGCCTGTTGCCACAACAACAGCATCGAAATACTCAGCTTCTTTCTTGTTTATGGAAAGGCTGAACCCTGAATCACTTAATGGACTGATTCGGTCAACCCGGGTTTTATTACGAATTTTCACGCCGTGGATACGGGCTTCATGCATCAGGCAGCTGATGACAGACTCCGAGCTGTCGCTGACAGGAAACATTCTGCCGTCGGGCTCTGTTTTCAGTGCCACGCCTCTCGACTCAAACCACGCTGCAGTATCCCGAGCCTGAAACTGTTCAAAACTCCAACGCAGCATAGCCGCACCCCTGGGATAGTGAGCGGACAGTTGTTCAGGGTCGAAACAGTGATGGGTTACATTACACCTGCCACCTCCTGATATCCTCACTTTAGAGAGAACATTTTTCGACTTCTCAAAAATGGTAACCCGCAAGCCAGGATTAAGCCGGGCAGCATTTACTGCAGTAAAAAAGCCTGCAGCTCCTCCGCCAATGACGGCAACTGCAGGCTTATTCATTTTCTTTCGCATGCCTTAAGATAAAAAAGGCATAAACGTACTCAAACAGCTGGATTAATCCTGATTCTCATCCTCTCCATTTTCCTGTTCAAAGATCCTCAGGTCTTCATCGAGAGTGTCGCCCTGCTGATTTCTGAACTGCAGACGCATCTGCCGCTCAATCAAATCACTTTCCAGAATCTGATAAACCGAGGTGAGATCCTCAAGCTCCTCTTCAGTCAGTGCGCCGCTTTCAGGTGAACCATCGTCGGTAATTCTTACGAATTCCATGTCGTTGAGTGTGATCAATTCTCCCGTAGAACGGACCTCGACCTCCACTTCACCTTCCTCAACCCAGACATAGCCGTCTGCATTGACGCCAAATTTGGTTCCTTTTACAGAAGCCACTGTGTTTGATGTAGTTACCTCAAATTCCTTATCCGTACCTCTCTGAACATCCATAAAAAGTCCGCCTATAGCGAGACTTATCTGTGTTCTGAGGTTCAGGTTACGCTGCTCATTGAGCGAGCTGCGTATCACCATTTGCGAGGATGGGCTTACCCTTGCAACTGTTTCATCCAGAAATAGCAGCATCGCATAGCCGCTCTGGTTTGTGGTTAGCGTATCACCTGAAACAAGCGGCTGACCAACGGTTTGAATGGTGTCTGCCGTTATGTTTGAAACCGTAACGGAAGGTACATAACGTCGTACGTATGCGATTTCATCCTCTGCGTTTTCAGTTGTCAAATCCACGCTCTCTTCAGGAATCATGTATATAATTGCCACAATAGCGGCAATCACCACGACTGCAAATCCGAGTAATCCTTTATTTTTATTTTCCATTTTATTCACCAATTGTTGCTCGTCTGTTTCTGATTTTTTGCAGCATCTCTCTTAATATTACTACTGCTTCCTCAGCCGAATAGACTTCCCCGCCCAATTCGACCTGCTGAAGTTCATATCCCTGATTTACCATATCGTCTACTTTGTCTTCGCCTAAAATTTCCGACAATATGGATATTAATTCTTCATTAACGGTGTCAGGTTCCGGAATTGTAAATCTCCAGACGTCTGATTTCACCTGCATAGTCTGCTTTAGTGTAGCAATTTCTGCTCCAACCTGCCAAACATAATCATTTCCTGGAACTAATTGCTGCTCAATTGCACCGGGAACCTGAAATTCCGTTTCATCCACAAGTACATCTAAAAGAATGTTTTCCCGGAGATCCGTTACAGATCGGGGGTTAAACTCGCTTCTGAAGCGATTTTCAAGAACGTTCTCAGCGGCACCGGAACTTTCGTCGACAGAGGCCAGAATCAATCTGTACCGCTGATTTTGCGGTGCAACCCATCTCAAAGATGGCAGATTATCGGTGGACTCAAGCGCAGATAGCGCATTCAGCGTTGGCCCGTGCCCCCTTATTTCCAGATAAACATCAGGAACGGACGTTTCGATTTCAGCACTTGATGACGCCACAGGCTCAGCCTGATAATCGTCTTCAGGCAGAATTCGAACATCCACGTAAAAACGGTCTTCATCGACAACAGCCCCTTCATTTAAGCGGCTTAGCAGCTGTCTCCCGCGATTGGTCAGCACAAAATCGAATTTAACATCGCCGGATTGACCCGGAATCGTGCCGCGGATGATATCCAGGTTGCTGAAACGGAGTATTTCTCCCGCATCCATCTCGAATACCGTATTCGGGTTCTGTGATGACCGCAGAATAAGCCCCTCGTTTTCACTCCGTATGAATGTTTCTATCAGGAATCGTGCAGTCCCGGATGAGCGATTGTTGGCTATTTCATAGTTCACAACCGGCTTCTCATTCAGGCTGCTGAACGTCAGGGTAATCAGGTTTTCAATGTTTACTGCGTCGAAATCAGGGGCTATGGATACATTTACTGATAGCCCACTGTCCGGATCAGAATTCTGAGCCGCTGCACCGGTTACAGTGAAACAGCAAAAGAATATCTGCAGTAAGATCCGCCTGTATGATAAATGATACATTTTTATGTAAAGTAGGTTTTTCAGAGAGTAATTCTACTTAAATCTGCTTAATAAAACACATCAGGTATTATTTTTTCTTAATACCGCTACATTCCCATCAGGATGATCTTACCGGCATTTCTATTATCAGCCATATACTGATGCGCTTTTTCTGCATCTTTCCAGTCATATATGCTGTCAATTACGGGTTTTATCTCCTGCTTCGGAAACTTATCGGCAGAATCTTCCCAAAACTTTCGCATTAAATCGATTTTGTACTCAGCATTGCGGTTTCTAAGGGTTGAGCCGGCTATGGTAAGCCTCTTTTTCAAAACAGGCACAAGGCTGATTGAATCAATTTTTGATCCACCCAGCATCGAAAGATAAATGATCCTGCCATCGGTTGCTGCAATCCGCAGATTGTCGTGCCAATAGGGAGCACCGATAAAGTCAATTATCAGATTTGTGGAATCGGGCCCTTTATGCTCAATGATTGGTTCGGCAAACGATTCCTTTTTGTAATTGATGGCCAGATCTGCACCGAGTTCACGGCATAACGTCAGTTTTTCAGGCGTACCTGCCGTTGCCAGCACAGTCGCATCTTTCAATACACGCGCAAGCTGTATGGCAGCTGTACCAACCCCGCTGGCACCTGCATGAATCAAAACTGTTTCCCGCTTTTCCAAACGTCCTAAAAGAAAGAGGGCCTGATACGCTGTCAAAAATACCTCCGGTATGGCAGCCGCTTCCTCAAATGAAAAATTTTCAGGAATTATACGGGCCATTCGGTAGTCGATGATGCAGTACTCCGCATAACCGCCGCCCCCAAGCAGTCCGAATACGGGATCTCCCGGCTTGAAGCCCTCTACATCTTTTCCAGCTTGCTCCACAACACCCGACATTTCCAGACCTAAAATGGGTGATTCACCATCCGGGGGCGGATATTTCCCCGCTTTCTGCAGAAGATCAGCACGATTCAGGGCAGCAGCCTCTGTTTTTACCAGCAACTCCCGGTCACCGGGTACAGGATCCGGAAACGTACCGGTTCTCATAACCGGTGAGCCATTCTGATGATCTACCAGTAGTGCCTTCATGATTACATAAATGTTCGGAAAAATTTCGCAACCAGATTATTCAGGTCCTCTGAAAGCCTGAAAAGGAGTACGGGGGCAGCAAAAAACAGTGTAAACAGCACGGATTGCGCTATAGCTCTGAACCAGACTGAATCACCAATCCAGGGACCTGTAGCATCCAGGATAAATATCAGGAAAAATCCTATCGCCAGTGCGGTCATTGCAGCACCGGTAAGTGGCTGTATACCGATATTTAAAAGGATATAGATCGATTTTACACTGTTATAAACAAATATGGCAAATGCGGAGGCCATTGCTGCACCCTCGATACCATATGTTGGGATGAGCAGGTAGTTTGCAGCAATTGTCAGGAGAACCAGCAAAACATTGCTGTAGAAACTTACCCTGTAATGGCTGGAATTAAGTAGTATGATTCCGTTGGCACCGGTTCCGACTTCAATCAGTTTTGCGAGTCCAATGATAAAAACAACCCACCGGCCGGAAGAGTAAATATCCGGCAGAAACTGAAAGAGTAGTTCCAGGTTGATCCAGATAAGTCCGAAAATGAATATTCCCGGAATGAGTTGATTCAGAGATGTTTTCTTGTACAGAATCGCGACCTCATCCCATTTTTTGCTTTTGATGAATTCTGATATCAGCGGACCCGCAATCTTTTCAACCGACCGCTGGGGTACGGCAATGACCGACCCGATATAAAATGCGATGGCATAAACAGCGGTGCTTTCAAGATCTGTCATTGCTCCAAGCATAAGTACATCTACGTTCCAGACCATCACGGTAGTAAGCCCGCCGAGCAGTGAAAAAAGGGAGTAGCTTGCCATCCCTTTTAAGAGTTTTTTTCTAAGAATATCAAACCTTGGTTTCAGGTCAAGGCCGCCCTGCCGCGCAATCTGAATGGTTAGAAAAACAGGTTGAAGTCCGTAACTCAATACAAACAATCCAATAAATTGAGAAAATGACATCAGCCCAAACAGGTAGAGTAACAGCAATGCAATAACAAGAACCCGCTGAAATACTTCATTGACAAAGGAGCCTGAAACTGCATCGCGCAGTGACCTGAGATAATTGTTGAGCACCTCAAAATAGAGAACAAACAGAGTAAGAGGCAGAACCCAGAGGTAAAAATCGGCAAAAAGCGGGGAGCGCTCCGAATACACTGAGATGAAAAGATCATCCAGTAAAAAAAAGAGCAGTGCAAATACCAGAAACCCGGAAAAGGGGATTATAAAAGCCCAGAATAACAGCCCATGCCCTTCCGGGTAAGCTTTTTTAAAAAAAGGGAAATAGCGAAGAATCAGGTTATGAAACCCAAGATGGGCAAACTGTGAAGAGATGAGGGCAGCTGATATCAATACCCTTGTAAGGCCATATTGATCCGGGTCGAGTATGTGCGGATACAAAAAAATGGTTAGCACAAATCCGAGACCAATCCCAAAATAGGTGATGGCTGCGTTTACAATGCTTTGTCGGATTACGATTCCCACTTCAGGTATCAGGTTCAGCTACGTTAATCGGCGGATGGCGCCTGCCGTTTGGTTCAACCTCCAAAATAGTGATCCATTTCATGAATCCTGAGATTTTTTATCCGGCCGTCATTTCAAATATTTCTCGCTTTCAGCAGTGTCAACCCCGGCATTTCTGACCCAAATTTAATATTTGAAAAAATTATTGTAACAAACGCATATCTGGTCCCTCCTTTTATTCAGAGAGTTCAATTGAGAATACATTCATACGAGGAGTACCATGGGTAAAATCAATCTTTCAAGCCTTAAAAGCTGCGTTGAAAGCGCAAGTCAGTCGTTTCGCAAAATTGAGGATGAGAAGCCTTTCGAAATGCACATTGTAACCGGGAACAATCCGGACACTGTAGATTCACTTATACAGAGCACGCAGAAAATGCTGAAAAATATTCCCACATTTTCTCAGACAGGATCCTGAGGTTTCAGAAATCCTGCAAGCACCCAGATTCTGAATCGAATCAGCAGTGCAGCAGCCCTCTTCTTTCCACGGATCAGATAGCCCAGTGACAAGATCAGGCTGCCGAACAGTTTTATACATTCCGACAACAGTTTCACAGCAGTTGACAGTACGGAAGACTGTACCCTGATCCGTTCACTTCGGCCAATTCCTTCCGACTGCCTCTTCAGATAGGAATTTGTCAGACGTTTTGCACCGATTCTGTGGTGCAGCTGCATTTCCGGCCAATAGTAGAGTGAATATCCCTCTTCCCTTACCTTTGCAAAGAAAGCTTTCTCCTCACTTCCAAGGAGATGGCCCGCCTTCCTGCCCAGCTCCGTATCAAACATTCCGCACGTATCGAACACCTCACGCCTGATCATCATATTGCCGCCTCTCGGAAAGTTGGATTTGGGGTATTGCATCACTTCACTGCCTAAATCGTGCAAACCAAACATCGGCATCAGCTGCTTCGGTATCCACCCGGGATCCGCCTCATCGAACGACACAAATATTCGCCCGCCCGCACACATTACATCCGGATACCGTTCAATATAGCCTGCAGCGGCTTCAATGAAGTGCTGATCCGGAACCACATCATCATCGATAAAAAGTATTGAATCTGCAGCTGCTTCATGTACAGCACGATTTCTGGCAAATGACAGCCCCTGCGACTCTTCTTTAAAATACCTGAATTCCAAACCCGTGTGCTTCCCTGCAAAGTCTTTGCAAACGCTGCCTGTACTGTCCGTTGAGTTATTGTCAATGACCAGGATCTCACAAAGTGACGGATCGGAAGCCTGCGGGGCAAGTGCGTCCAGCGTATCAGCCAGGTAATCTGCCCTGTTATAGGTACAAATGGCTACTGTTATGAGAGGTTGATTGTTCATATGTTATCCGCTGCGGCAAATATACTCAATAGAACAGTGAAGAACAGTGCGTGCTCAATCAGATCCTACAGTATCGGTTATCATTCCGACCCGCAACCGCGCAGATTCGGTTTTGAACGCTGTGGAATCCGTATTCCGGCAGACCTACCCTGCCATTGAGATCATCGTAGTGGATGATGCTTCCGACGACTCCACAAAAGAGGCACTGGCAACACTCAGCGGACCTTTTCCTGTGAAAATCCTGCGAAACAACACGCCTCGGGGAGCCGCTGCGAGCCGGAACATTGCGATAGAGCATGCAAACGGATCATTCATCTCGGGGCTGGATGATGATGATTTATGGGATCCGGAGCGCATACGCGTACTTTATGAGCACTTCAAAGCCGGTTTTTCCGCGGTTACGTCTTACGACCGCATGATCTACGGGAAGAAAAGCCGCGTTTGGAAAAAAAAGCGTGAGATAGCGTTCGAAGATCTTCTTTACTACAATATGGCGGGTAACCAGTTGCTCACAAAAAAAGAGTACATCATTGAAGCGGGAGGGTACGATGAATCGCTTCCAGCCGCGCAGGATTATGACCTTTGGATACGCCTCACCGAACGATTCGGACCAATACGTACCGTTCCCCGTGTACTGCAGTCTGTGAATGCGGAGGAAGAACGGGACCGGATTACGACATCAGAAAATAAAGTGCGGGGATACCGTGCCTGCCTTGAAAAACACCGTCACAAAATGAATACTTCGCAGATTCGCTATCAAAGATACAGGCTGAAGCTTGCGGAAGGGCATAAAGCGGGCTGGCTTGAACTCTTCAGGTCCGCACCCTTGAGTCTGCTGAAGAAAGAGATTACGCGCAAGCTTTTCCTTTGAAGGCACTCTCCCGGTTCACTGTCCGGAGGTGTCAAGATCGAGAAGCCGGCCCATCTTTTCGTCAAACTCATAGGGTGAAAATGCTTCAAATCCATTACCCGGAAAATTGGTCATCTCGCCAAACCATACCCTCTTACGGGTCAGATAGAGATCTACCCGCATAAAGTTAAAACCCTCCGACAGGCGATCAGCAAGAGTCAGTGCTTCCTGCAGATTATCAGGAAAAACCACTTTTTGTTCATTCGGTTCATAGATGATCTTCGCATTAACCCGATTCAGGGCGCGGTCATAAAAATTTCTTGTATGATCTCCATAACGGTCGAAGTCGATTTGAAAAAGCACTGTCCGCCCTTCAAAACAGAAAAATTTGTAGTCAGCGGGTACTTTGCCCTCATTTGTCAGTAATAGCTCTTCAGCCAGTATGGTTCGGGGCAGGTCCTTGTATACCCACTCGCGTCCGAATTCTGAATAGTCGGTCTGCCGCCACGCCTGCGTCATGCGAATAATCTTCTCCGGATCCTCCAGATTTTTGTCCCTGACCACTTTTACCATGCCGGATCCGTGATTGGCTTTCAGTACAAACTGACGGGGCAGGCTTTTCCAGACCTCATGGGTTATCTTGTCATAGATTCCAATCAGGGGAATCAGGTGTTCCGGGCCGGCACGATCAGCAACAAACTGCCTGACACCCGTTCTGTCGGCCACAATCCTCCTCAATTCTGACCTGTCATTCAGCTTGAGCCAGTTGATTTTTTCAGAAAGGGTGACCGGTGGGTTCAGTCTCAGTTTCCTTCCTGTGGTAAGGCGGTATCTTGCCCTTGCGTACTGCTCATCGGACGCCATGTGTCGATATACGCCCCAAAACAGTTTATTGAGAATGGTGCGGATCATTCATTTCCTGTTTCTGCTTCCTCCCCCGGCTTCCGGTAGAGTAGAAAAAGACCGATCGCACCGGTTCCGAATAGCAGAATCGTTCCCAGCTGCGACATCACTCGTCCTGTTGAGTACCATACCGGTTCCATTTTCATCTCCAGTATATGTTCGCCGGCCGGAATTTCAAATCCGCGCAGCACATAATTGGTTCGAATCATGTCCGTTTGCTCTCCGTTCAGGGTAACCTCCCAGCCTTGCGGATACCATATTTCACCCAAAACCAGGAAACCCGGATTGCTGCGGTTTATTTCAAGTGTGATTTGATTGGCATTGTACGTAGTTATACGTACTTCTGATAGAGAGTCCGGTGCCGTTGTTATTTCACTTTCAGTGGCCACAAACGCCTCGGCTGAGGGTTCAAAATCTTCGCTTATCCGTTCAAGCACGTCGGTCTGGGAATCCAGAACCGCAACGGAATCTGCGAACCACGCTTTGGGTAGAACGCCGAGGTTTTCCATCACCACGCCGTCATCACCGCTGTACACCCTTTCAAATCCGGGAAGTCCTACCGCTCCCTGTACGGAGAGATATTTGATATTGAGCATATTCAGCACGCCCGTGTTGATGCCCGCCGCTCCCGAAAATAAGGCTTCATCAATCAGATCCTGATAATATCCCAGCTTGGCGCCGGAATAACCACCTGCCGATGGGTAAAAGTAGGCGGGTATTGCGTTATTAAAGGGATTGTCGAGCAGCGGAAGCACCCTGTAGTGCCACTCCTCAGGAGTCCCGGTCTCTTCGGACAGAAACCGGTCAATGTTTCTCTCGGTTCTCTGAATATAACCTTCCCTCGTCAGGTCCCCATCAACCAGTGCATTTTCGTTCATGTATTGACGATCTGTCTGAATCAGATCAAATGCTATCAGTACGCAAATCATGATGGCACCCAATGAAACGGAGATTTTCCCCAAACCTATTGCAAATACGATCCCCGTTCCGGCTGCGATAAAGAGTGCGAACCGCAGTGTGTCGCTGCCTGCCATTTGCTCCCTTTCAGGGATCAGCTCGTTTTCAATATAGCGGTCCACAGTCTGCGCTACCCTGGGATCGCCGGCCGATACCTGGTTTTGCGCGGCAATCTGCCTGGCGATTGCCTGCCGTTCCCCTGGCTTTTCAAAAGAGAGAGCTGTAAAGCCGATAATAACAAAGACCACAGACAGCCCGCACGCAATATAGACGGGCTTCTTCCAGCCGGCCGGCAATCCACTTCTTAATTCCTGCGTAATCCAGTCAAACCCAAAAACAGAGGGCACGGTAAAGCAGAAAACCGAAATCATCAGCCACATTTCCGGAACCCTGAACTTGTCGAAAAGCGGAAAGGCCGCAAACATGAGATTATTGAGGGCCCCGAAATTTTCACCCAGTGAAAAGAGCAACGTTACAATGCCCGGTCCCAGAAAGATCCAAAGAAACCTGCTTTTCGACTTCATCACACCAATTACAAAAAAGAAAAAGGCAAGTGCGCCAAAGTAATGGGGCCCGCTGGTTACAGACTTGGGGCCCCAATATAGTTCAGATCCGCCAAAAGCTCCGGGGATCAAAAGTGTCAACAGTTCGCCCCAACCCTGCGACCATGCAAACGCATACTCCCTCGCCAGGCCATCCGTGCCGGCTATCTCCGATCCCCCGCGCATACTGAACGCAGAGTACTCGAGGGTACTCCAGTAGAGCTGAATGCTCACCAATACGGCTATCACCGCTGCCGACAACAGCCAGGTGGTATGAATTGAAAATGATTTTAACTCACCGGCGCGGACAGCCTTTACCAGGTCGGCCAAAAACAGGGTTCCCAGCGGAAACAGAAAGAAATAGGTAACCTGCGGATGGTAGGCCCTGAGGTGTAGTGTGAGCGCCCAGGCAAAAACAAATGCGGCCAGCCAGGGATTTATTTTAGACCGGGTGAGAAGAAGATATCCATTGTAGAGCCAGGGGATATAGATATAGGCCAAAAATTTGGCGTTATGGCCCGCACCGATTATGATGGGAATATAGGTTGTAAAACCTACGATAACGGATCCGAAAACGGCCGCCAGAGGTCGGGCACCCAATAAGATGAACATGAGATAGGCTCCGCCCAGCAGTATCCACATTTCGGCTGCCGGGTAGATTACATCCAGAGCATTCAGCAGTGTATTATCCAGATTGCTGATTTGCGGCGGATGTGAAATTGTGGTTGCCGGCATCCCTGAAAACATGTTTGAGGCCCAGTGTGCCGGCTCATCAAACTCTTCCTGGTATTCTATCAGCGACTCAGCTCCGGCCCGCCACTGTATAGCGTCATGACCCATATACTGCTTACCTCCCAGTACCGTAGAATAGAACAGGATAACCGGGAGCAGAAAAAGAAAAATAAGTGAAAAAAGATGCTGTTTCGTTGCCGATAGATCTTGCCAGAAATCTGCAGATTCAGCGGATGGTTTTTTTTTGCTCTTTTTTGAAGCCATTCTTTGAGATGGGATTGTACAGGGTCGGGTTGAGGCTTTAAGCTTACGTACGTACGCTTATTCAATCACTTTGGGTACACGGAAATAGTCGGAGTCGGCATCCGGGGCATTCCTGAGTGCATCTTCATGGCTGAGCGGTTCTTTGGCCACGTCTTTCCTGAATGATGTGGCTGTAATTTCCGTAACGTGATCCAATGGTTCCACATCCGTGGTATCCAGCTCATTCAGCGTCTCGATATAGCCCAGAATTTTGTTCATATCTTTCCGGAGCCCTTCCGCTTCCTCGTCACTTAGTTGCAGTCGTGCAAGGTTGGCTACATAGTAAACATCTTCTTTTGTGACCGACATATCTGTTTCTTCCTTTTAACTGTTCATTCCTGAAGGCCTTAAAGTAACAAATGTAGTCAAAACTTTTTGATATGAATTCTCTGCAACCTGCATATCCGCACTTTTGTATGATCAGCTTTTTTGTTTGTTTTAATAGAAATGCATCCATAAAAAATCAGTGCTATGCTTATTGGTATTTGTTCCGACTCACACGATCACGTTGACCATATTCAAAAGGCCGTTTCCGTTTTCAGGGAGAACAGTGTGGATCGGGTTATCCACGCGGGAGATTACTGCAGCCCGTTTACAATTTCACATTTTGCCGGCCTGCCTCTGCATGGAATCTTTGGCAATAATGATGGAGATAAATATCTGCTGGTAAAAAAGTTTGATGAAATCGGAGCGGAACTTCACGGTGACTTTTTCGCCTTTGAAACTGATAAGGTGAAAATAGCCGTTTATCATGGAACCTACCCCGAAATTACGCAAAGCCTGGAAACCTGCGGGAAATATGACGTTGTGATATCCGGCCACACACACCAGGCAAGGCTGGATACCGTTGAGAACACCCTCGTCATCAATCCGGGAAGCGTCAAAGGATTTGATGAGGATGCTATGGTAGCCCTGTTCGATACTGCTTCCAGGCAGGTACGTTTCACTGAGCTCTGAACCACGACTGACTGCAATTCATTGAGATCGGTGACCCCTTAAAAAAAAGTAGCGCTGCAACCCACTCTACTGTCGAACGCACGTTCAATTAGTCTCTCAGAAGTCTGCAGATTGCCTCTGTGTAAGTTGCTGTGGTCCCTTCTCCACCTACATCACGGGTGCAGCTGGACTTGTGTTCCTGCAGAACGGTGTAGACTGCTGACCGGATCTTCTCTGCAACCCTGCCCTCATTCAGATATTCGAGCATCATCAGGGATGAAAACAGAAGTGCCGTTGGGTTGGCGAGCCCTTTTCCGGCAATGTCGGGTGCTGAGCCGTGAACGGCCTCAAACATGGCCGCATCGTCCCCGATATTGGCTGCGCCCGTAACCCCAAGGCCACCAACCAGACCGGATGCAAGATCCGATAGAATATCACCAAAAAGGTTGGTGGTAACGATCACATCAAACCGCTGCGGACGCATCACCATCTGCATTGCCATATTATCCACGATCAGATCTTCAAATTCTATCTCCGGGTATTTAGCGGAAATCTCCTTCCCGATTGTCAGAAATAACCCTGTGGTAAGTTTCAGTATATTGGCTTTGTGGACCAGCGTTATCTTTTTACGTCCAAATTTCTTTGCATACTCAAATGCGGCGGTAATAATTTTTTCACTGGCTTCCCGGGTCACGACCGCGATACTTTCTGCGTGCTTCTCTTCATCATCAATCCAATGCTCTTTTCCGATATAGAGACCCTGTGTATTTTCACGGAACAAGACAAGATCCACGCCCCTGAACGGACTTTCAATATTTGGTAAAGAACGCGCCGGTCGAATATTGCTGTACAAATTGAATTTCTGCCTTAGCGCGACATTGATCGAACGAAATCCGGCTCCCACGGGAGTTGTCAGCGGCCCCTTGAGAACAATTCTGTGCTTTTCAATGGCATCCAGCGTTTCCTGAGGCAGCGGGTTTCCCAATTCTTTGTTTGCACTCTCACCGGCACTGCATCTCACCCAGTTCATTTCAGCACCGGCCGTTTCCAATATGGTTGTAACAGATTTTGTAATCTCCTTGCCGATTCCGTCTCCGGGAATCAATACAACGTTATGCATGATAGTGATTTATGATTTTTAGTAGTGAACATGCAATGTATGGAATTCAGCACTCCATTACACCTTCGCCGACTGCGTCTCAAGCCTGGCAAATGGCTTCATTGTGAGGTCGCCCACCATTCCTTTTCTAGCCATTATGGATCCTGTTATGGCGATCATGGCTGCATTATCCGTACAGTATTGAAGAGAGGGAATCATTAATTTGTAACCCGATCTTTCGGCAAGTATTCCGGTTTT
This sequence comes from Rhodohalobacter mucosus, assembly GCF_003150675.1. Taxonomy (NCBI): domain Bacteria; kingdom Pseudomonadati; phylum Balneolota; class Balneolia; order Balneolales; family Balneolaceae; genus Rhodohalobacter; species Rhodohalobacter mucosus. The sequence continues at coordinate 152,662 of NZ_QGGB01000010.1, forward strand.
TTTTCTTAGCATCGAATTTGCAGAAACCCCTCCGGCAAGCATCAGCTGCTTCGTTCCCGTTTTTTCGGCTGCCCTTTTCAGTTTTGCGGTCAGCACATCCGTTATTGCTGCCGAAACGCTTGCACAGATATGGTGACGGTTTTCAGCAATAAATGCTTCATCCTTCTCCTGCAGATAGTACAGCACGCTGGTCTTCAGTCCTGAAAAACTGAAATCCAGCCCCTTGCCCATCATAGAGCGTGGAAAATCATGAAAACCGGGATTCCCATCCTGCGCAAGTTTGTCCATTTCGGGGCCTGCCGGATATGGCAGCCCCAGAAGTTTACCGATTTTGTCGAAGGCTTCGCCTGCAGCATCATCTCGTGTTTCACCCAGCACATCATGTTTCAGGGGTTCTTTCACGTGCACCAGTCTCGTATGCCCACCGGATACGATCAGGCCCACAAACGGGTAACTCTCTTCGTGTTCAATGAAGTTGGCATACAGATGGGCATCGATATGATTAACTCCAATCAATGGGATGTTGTGCGCAATTGACAATCCCTTGGCAAAACTGAGTCCGACCAACAGCGAGCCCAGCAGGCCCGGGCCCCGGGTTACGGCAATGTAGTCAATATGGCGGAGTTCGGTACCTGCTTCGCTCAAAGCCTGTTCTACCGTGCTCCATATGGTTTTATGATGAGCACGTGAGGCGAGTTCAGGAACAACTCCACCAAACCGTTCGTGCACGGTCTGTGAAGCGATCACGTTGGATAGTATTTCACCGTCACTGTATACAGCCGCTGCCGTCTCATCGCACGATGATTCAATGCCTAAAATGTTCATCTTTTTAAGATACACAGAGTTTGTAAGCTTTTCTTACAGGCATTACATAGAAATAGAAAAGGCCTGCCCGAATCAACCGGCAGGCCTGACCTTAACCATTAACATATTTGAGTTTTTACAACTCAAATGCTACGAAAATATTCCTTCCCTGTCTGTTAACGCGCAACAGGGCCACTTCAGTGCCTTCATCCATCAATGCCTGAATTGCACCATAAAATTCCTGCGGTGATGTCACCTGTGTTCCGGCCACCTGCGAAATCACATCGCCCCTGCGCAGTCCCTGACCGTAGGCCTGACTGCCCTCGCTGATATCGGAAACAACCACACCGGACGTCTGAGAGTCCAGATTCAGCTGTCGCCGAATATTATCGGTCAGTTCATCCACTGCAAAACCCAGCTCTTCACGGAGATTCTCCATATCGTTGTTCTCCATTTCGGATACAATTTCTTCTGTTTCGAGTTCACCAAGTTCTACGGTCAATGTGCGGTTCTCTCCGTCACGGAAAACTTCAATCTCAACTTCCGTACCGGGCATTGTATTGGCAATTGCGATCCTGAAATCGAGAAAGTTTTGCACGATTTCGCCATTCAGTCGTACAACTACGTCTCCTTCCATGAGTCCCGATTCATCTGCGGGGCCTCCTTCAACAACATCGCCCACCACAAAACCGCGGGGTGTTTCCATACCCAATGCGCGGGCCATTGTTCTGTCCACTTCACCGCCAAGCGTAATGCCAAGATATCCTCGCGAAACACGCCCTTCGCTAATAAGTGCTTCCATAACATTGCGCGCCATATTTACCGGTATGGCAAACCCGATTCCCTGGCTGCCGCCGCTACGGCTTGCTATGGCTGTATTGATACCGATAAGCTCTCCATCCACATTAATCAAGGGGCCGCCTGAATTGCCCGGATTGATGGCTGCATCGGTCTGAATATAGTTTTCAAACTGATTCAGCCTGACCCCTGTACGTCCTTTGGCACTCACAATACCCATCGAAACCGTATTGGCAAACTGGGTCTGAAGCGGGCTTCCGATCGCGAGAACCATCTCACCCACTCGAAGTTCGTCGCTGTCTCCAAGCGGTATGGCCGTAAGGTCATCCATGGATATCTTCAGAACAGCAATATCACTTGCAGGATCCGCACCTACAATTTCTGCATCCAGCTCAGTTCCATCATATAACGATACCTGGATCTCCTCAGCTCCTTCAATCACGTGGTTGTTAGTCAGTATATATCCGTCATCGGATACAATCACGCCGGATCCGAGTCCCCTTCTCTGAAATTCACGCTCCTGATCAAAGCGGGGATCGTCGAAAAAGAGTGAAAAAGGCGATCGCTGGCGCTGGGTAACGGTCTGCGTTGTATTAATGGTCACAACGGTCGGGTTGGTACGGTCGGCCACGTCAACCAGCGCATTGTTAAAGTCCCGCAGAACGTTTGGACTCGCTTCAGATTTATCCAGTGTTCTGAATTCGGGAAGCTCCTGGCCTGATCCGGCTGAATCTGAGGTGAAACCCAGATCCGATCCGAAATTTATACCAATCAGAAAAAAAGCGACGGCTACAACTGCAATAATACTCTTGGTTAATCGATCCATGGAAATATTAAATGTGAGTGTTTTATTTAATTCGTCAGATTGAAAACTGTTCTTCGTTTACAATCAAAATGAGATACAGGCGGGATAATCCCTGTAGATTAACCTGTTTCAAACGTACAATATTGTATCGTTACATCTCAAAAAAATGCCGGAGGCGCATTTCACAGCAGCTCCGGCGCTAACTAACCTGCTCTCTTTAGGGGACTAAGTAGAACAGCTCTTTTAAACATATGGTTACTTGACCTTAATTTGTTTTTTCAGCTTCTCTTCACTTTTATCAATGGATATTTCCAAAATCCCATCTTTATAGGCTGCTGAGACGCTGTTGTCATCTACATTATCAGGTAGCTGAAAGGTTCGTGTAAAAGAACCGTAATGACTTTCAACTCTGTGATACTGTTTTCCTTCGTCTTCTGATTCAAATTTGCGTTCACCGCTGATTGTCAGACGGCCATTCTCAAGATTTACGTCGATGTCGTCTTTATTAACACCCGGCAGCGCAACATCAATCAGAAACTGTTTCTCATTTTCAGAAATATCAATTCTGGGAGAGAAACCTGCTTGACGCGTAGCAACCGCATCATTAAAGAATTCATCAATAATGTCGGAAAATCTCTTGCCGAACGGATCGGTTTGTGGTTGTGAATATCTAATGAGTGCCATAATCGGACCTCCATTTTTTGTTTCAATTGTTTGTTACTACATGTTGCAATTGAAGTGCCAAACGGATAATCAGGCGTTTTTTTGTCATACCTGACAAACTGTACTGCAGGTATTTCACTTCCTATAACGCAATACGACCCCCTGTCATTATGTGAAAGACAGACTGGCTTGTAAAAACTGCAAAAGTGGCGCTTGCAGTTTCCGGCGGAGGCTTATTGTAACATGCCGAAAGCAGGCATGCAGTTTAGAATCACGCTTGTCCGTAGCTTTTGTTCCACTCCTTCGCGACCAGAAAGGCCATTTCCAGGCTTTGTTCGTAATTGAGCCTGGGATCGCAATATGTTTCGTAGTTGATATCAAGGCCGGTCTCGTTTAGGCCGTTTGCACCGCCAACGCACTCGGTTACGTTATCACCCGTAAGTTCCAGGTGAACCCCGCCAAGGTAGCTTCCCTCCGATCGGTGAACGGCAAACGTTGTCCTGATCTCTTCCAGAATATTATTGAAGCTGCGCGTTTTCAGATTTTTCTCTGTGGAAAATGTATTGCCGTGCATCGGGTCGCAGCTCCAGACTACAGGATGTCCTTCCTGTTTGAGTGCGCGGATGAAAGTCGGCAGATGTTTATCCACGTAATCTGCGCCCATACGGGTTATGATCACAATTTTACCAGCTTCACGGCCTGGGTTTAGTTTTTCAATAACCTGCAGGGTCTCTTCAAGGTCAAAAGGCGGCCCGACCTTGATTCCGATTGGATTGCGTATGCCGCTCAGGTATTCGATATGTGCGCCATCGAGCTGCTTTGTACGATTTCCAAGCCAGACCATGTGTCCGCTCAGGTTGAACCAGCCTGTTTTTCTGGGCACCCGTTGCGTCTGCGCCGCATCGTAATATAGGTTCAATGCTTCATGAGACGTATAGAGATCAACTTTGTGAAGCGTGCTGAAACTGTTTGGCGTGATGGTCTCCATAAAATTGATCGCTTTATGGATGGAGTTCACCATTGCCTCGTACTCTTTGTAGTACTCGTTGTTTTTCATGAAATCGAGCTCCCACTGCTCGGGGTGCTGCAGATCGGCAAATCCTTCGTCCGACAGTGCCCGCAAAAAATTCAGCGTAAGCGCAGCTTTCTCATAGGCCGTAAGAAGGCGCTGCGGATCGGGTGTACGGGCTTCACGGGTCGCCTCAATACTGTTAATCAGATCCCCGCGGTAGTTGAGCATTTCCTCTCCGTTCACCGTTTCAAAGTCTCTGGACCTCGGTTTGGCGTATTGACCCGCAATGCGGCCTATTCTCACAACCGGCCTTCCCATTTCGTGCACAAGAATAAAGCTCATCTGAAGCATTACTTTGAGCATATTCACAATTTTGGGTGCCTTACAGGCATCAAAAGTTTCAGCACAGTCACCGCCCTGCAGCAAAAATGCCTTGCCTTCCGAGACGTTTGCAAGCTTCTCTTTCAGTGCTTCCACTTCCCAGGAAGTGATAAGAGGCGGCAGAGACCGGAGTTCATTGTATGCCTTTTGAAGCTCCTCTGTGTCTGGATAAGGAGGTAGCTGGCTGATCTCCTTTTTATTCCAGGATAACGGATGCCACCCTTCACTTTCGAACATCTCGGGTATCTGAATGGGGTTGGCGGTTTTGGACGGGGTACTCATTCCTAATTCTTACGTTATTGCTGCAGATAATTTGTTAAAAGAGTGCCAAGATACGGATCATTTGTGTTTTAAGATACCTTACTGAAGAAGCCACTTTATTAACGTGCGGCATCAAATGGGTAAACGATTCAGCTCCGGCAATCGTTTTTTACCCCACAGATAAGATGCCATTGCCCTAAAGCTTTTGTATTTTTGTTGGTTTAGCAATTTAATTACCGATTCTTGCATCAACACATCATTATACGCGGAGCACGCGAACACAATCTTAAAAATCTGGACATAGATATTCCCCGGGAACGGCTGGTCGTTTTCACCGGGCTTTCAGGTTCAGGTAAATCATCCCTGGCGTTCGACACCATCTACGCAGAGGGACAACGACGATTTATGGAGTCGCTATCTGCCTATGCACGGCAGTTTCTGGGAATGATGGAGAGGCCCGAAGTTGATTTTATCGACGGGCTCTCACCGGTGATCTCTATCGATCAGAAAACCACTAATCGAAACCCGCGCTCCACCGTAGGAACGGTGACCGAGATTTATGACTTTCTGAGACTTCTCTATGCCCGAATCGGTATTCCGTACTCCTATCTGTCCGGCAATAAAATGGAGAAACAGACCTCTGATCAAATTGTAGAGGCCATTCTGCAGCTTCCAAAAGGCACCAAAGCCTACTGCCTTGCACCGGTTGTCAGGGGCAGGAAAGGCCACTACCGTGAACTCTTTGATCAGATGCAAAAGCAGGGGTTTGTTAAGGCCCGCGTGGATGGCGAGATGCTCGACCTTGAGGGAGAGATAAAGCTCGACCGGTATAAAACCCACAATATTGAAGTTGTGGTCGACCGGTTTGTTATCTCGCCAAACAGTGAAAAACGCATTTCTGAAAGCGTCCACATGGCCCTGGAAATGGCTGATGGAAACCTGATTCTTGGAATTCAGGAAAAGGACGGCGGACTGAAGGATCAGGTATATTCAAAACACCTTTTTGATCCTGAAAGCGGCCTCTCCTATGAGGATCCCGCTCCGAATCTCTTCTCATTTAATTCACCGTACGGAGCCTGTAAAGCGTGTAACGGTCTTGGTTACAGATACGACGTGAGCCGTGAACTGGTTATACCCAATCCGGAGCAATCGATCAGTGACGGGGGTATCCGCTACCTGGGACAGCCGAGGGATATATTCATCTTCAAGCAAATTCGTGCGGTACTTGAGTCGGTTGATCATGATTTTGACATGCCACTGAAAAATTTCAGCGATGAAGCACTCGACTTATTGTTTGAGGGAGGCGGAGACAAGAAATTCAACGTCAGTTATGATTTCAAAAACAGCAACGTCACCTACAAGCATAAATTTTCCGGTCTGCGGTCGGTGATTCGCGAACAGTATGAGGAGAGCAAATCAAACAAACAGCGCGACAAGGCAAAAGCGTTTTTATCAAAAATAACCTGCCCCGAGTGCGGCGGCGGAAGGCTGAATCATGAAGCGTTATCCTATAAGATTGACGGATTCACCATTCAGGACCTGGTGCAGCGGGATATCCGGAACCTTCGGAAAACAATCGGCAACCTGAAACTGTCGGAGAGACAGCGCAAAATTGGCCAGCAGGTGCTCAAAGAGATTATCGACCGAATCGATTTTCTGTTGAATGTTGGCCTGAGCTATTTGTCGCTCGATCGCGAAGCACAAACGCTCTCGGGCGGTGAGGCTCAGCGGATACGTCTGGCTACCCAGATCGGTACGCAGCTCGTCGGGGTGCTCTATATCCTTGATGAGCCCAGTATCGGCCTTCACCAACGGGATAACATCAAACTGATCAAATCACTTGAAACCCTGCGTGATCTTGGAAACTCCGTTATTGTTGTAGAGCATGACCGGGAAACCATTGAACATGCGGATTATGTGGTGGATCTGGGTCCCGGGGCAGGAACGCATGGCGGTTACATCGTTACCAAAGGCACACCGGACGAACTCGACCCGGACTCCATGACGATGAAATTTCTGCGTGATGAGGAGTCTATTCCCCTTCCCGGGAAGCGGCGCAAGGGTTCCGGCAAAGAGATCCGCATTCATAACGCCAGGGGGCATAACCTGAAAGAAGTGGATCTTTCGGTACCCCTCGGAAAGTTTATTTGCGTTACAGGGGTTAGCGGCAGCGGAAAGAGTTCACTGATCAATCAAACGCTGGTTCCTATTCTTTCCAACGAATTTTACAATTCCAAATCAGTCCCCCTTCCCTATAAAACTGTAGAGGGCCTGAACCATGTTGACAAGGTGATCTCCATTGATCAGAGTCCGATAGGCCGTACACCGAGATCCAATCCGGGCACATACACCAAAGTCTTCGACCATATCAGGTCGCTTTTTGCAGAGTTGCCCGAATCCAAAATCAGGGGATACGATCAGGGCCGTTTTTCATTCAATGTAAAAGGCGGCCGGTGCGAAACCTGCAAGGGTGACGGTGTTCGTAAAATTGAAATGAATTTCCTGCCCGATATCTATGTGAACTGCGAAGTCTGCAACGGCAAACGGTACAATCGTGAGACCCTTGAAATTCATTATAAGGGCAAAAATATTTCGGACGTGCTTCAGATGCCTGTTAGCGAAGCCGTTGAATTTTTTGACTCCGTACCGGCAATCAAACGCAAACTGAAGACATTGAACTCCGTGGGCCTTGGTTATCTCACACTTGGCCAGTCGAGTACCACGCTGAGCGGCGGTGAAGCGCAGCGAATCAAGCTATCCAGGGAACTTTCCAAGATAGGCACCGGCGACACCATCTATATCATGGATGAGCCGACCACCGGTCTTCATTTTCAGGATGTTCGCATGCTGGTTGACGTGATTCAAAAGCTGGTAGAGAAAGGTAACACGGTGATTGTGATCGAGCATAACATGGATCTTATCAAAGCTGCCGACTGGATCATTGACCTTGGCCCCGAAGGCGGCGAAGGCGGCGGTGAAATTATCGCAGAGGGAACACCGGAAGAGGTTAGCCGCATTTCCGAAAGCCATACGGGCCGTTATCTGAATGAAGAACTCTCGCGCAGCAGGGAGAAAGCGGCTGCAGACTGATATGTGAAGGGTTTCAAAGCCTGCAAAATTAATTTGTCAACCGGCCTGTTACTGCATATTTTTCCGTTCTGATGTTTGATCGATTTCTACATATCTATCGTACGGCCGTAATCGGTTTTGTTATGGCCGGATTCCTGTCTCACCTTTTTCTCCCATTGTCGGGTCAGGCCAAAAAAACGTCCTTCACCCGCTGGCTCAGCCACAACGTTGTGGAGACGGGTGATGAGAATGAATCAAAGGTACGCGACAGCATCCGCAAGCTTCCCGATCAAACAGGTGATTTCTCGCTGCTGCTTAAAGAAGCGTCGCAGTTGATCGCCAGTCATAAAGAAGTTTTCCGGCTCTCCGCTCACAGCGGAAGCGAAACGGAACTTCCCTCTGATCAAAACCCGTCATGGCTGATTGAACAGTGGAATGATTATCACCATCAAAGCAGTCAGATGAACGGTTTCCTCAATGAGTCGGGGAAGATATTTTTAAAATGGCATGATTCGGGCAACGGGTGGAACAGCCTTTCGGGATTTAATATTCACCTTAATCATGAGTCAGAATCTGTAACTGCTATATCGCATGCCGGAGCAGAGCCTTCTTCTGCACCTTCTCCACTTGCTTTTGGAATCAGCATCAACGCTCCCTGATGGTTTCCTGATTCATTTTTTCTCCAGTTGTCGTGTGTCGTGAACATACATCTTTCAGTTCGCGCCCGGCAAACATTTTTAGAATAGCTAATACCAGATCTGGCTGCCCTCTTTTCGATTGGCGACAGATCTGCTGATTAAATATTAAAACTCTACCAACCAATCATTTTCATACAATCATGAAAAATCAAAATAACGGATTTAAAATCGGCTCTATCGTCGTTTTTCTGGGCCTGACCCTTTGGTACCTGTTCCCCACCATCCAATGGAGCCTGGAACAGCGTCACATGGAAAGCCTCACCGAAACCGAGCTGGTTCGCTACCAAAGCGATAACAATGAAAAACTGCAGAGTCTCAGAGAACGATCACTTAAGCTTGGACTGGATCTTCAGGGCGGCATGTACGTAACCCTTCAGATCGGAGAACCACAGCTGATTCTGGAACTGGCCGGTGATAACGCGGATGACGAGCTTGAGCAAATCATCAATGTGGCCGAAGAACAGGCTGTTCAGAACAACACTGACTTTGTGGATGAATTCGTCTCTGAATTTGAGGCCCGTAACCCTGACGGACTCCTCAGCAGATATTACCGTTCGGATGCGGAAAATATCACACGACGCTCAACCAACGAAGAGATTGCCACCTATCTCAGAACACAGCGCGATTCGGCTGTTACCCGGGCCATGGAGATTATCAGGTCAAGGGTTGACCGCTTTGGCGTATCCGAGCCTTCAATTGTACAGCAGGGTACAAACCGAATTATTGTAGAGCTGCCCGGCGTGGATGACGAAGAACGTGTAAGAGATCTTCTGAGAGGAACGGCGCGACTCGAATTCAGGATGGCGGCCGAACCGGATGAAATCAATGCTTCAAAACAGCAGATCTCGACCTATTTCCAGGAAAACCGCGAGGAGCTGGAAGAACAGGGTATGCAAAACCTGCTTGACATTTTCAGTTTCCAGGGTGTATCGCAATACTCCTTCGGTTACGCAGCGGAGACGGATACAGCTGCCGTAAATCGTTTGTTGTCGATGGAAGAGGTACAGCGACTGATTCCCAGAAATACGGTTTTGATGTGGGGAGCCCGGCCGTTTGCATTTGATAGCGGAACCGGACTCGTGGAACTGATTGCGGTCCGCAGCCAGATTGAGCTTACAGGCGATGTGATCACAGAGGCCCGCGTAGCGTTTGAGCCCACGACCAATGCCGCTGAGGTATCCATGACGATGAATTCGGAGGGTGCACGGCGCTGGTCGCGCATTACGGGGGCCAATATCGGCCGCCCTGTTGCCATCGTGCTCGACGGTTATGTAGAATCATACCCGACCGTGCAGAATCAGATCAATAACGGACGCTCATCCATTACCGGTATTGGCGGTGTGCAGGAGGCTGAGGATCTTGTAAACATCCTTCTCTCGGGTGCCCTTCCCGCCCCGCTCGATATTGTGGAAGAACGGACCGTGGGTGCTTCGCTCGGTGAAGCCTCCATTCAGGCCGGCCTTTATTCGGTCATTTTCGGGCTCAGTGTGGTAGCCATTTTTATGATTGTATACTATCGTGTTGGTGGCGCCATAGCCGATCTGGCTCTAATCCTGAATATTATCTTCATTCTGGGAATCCTGGCCGGCTTTCAGGCTACTCTCACCCTTCCTGGAATTGCAGGTATCGTACTTACCATTGGTATGGCCGTGGATGCGAACGTGCTGATATTCGACCGGATCCGCGAGGAGATGCGCGGCGGCAAGACACTCAGGGCCGCTATCGATAACGGGTACTCTAATGCAATGAGCGCCATTATTGACGCCAACGTGACCACCTTCTTTGTGGCTATCATTCTCTACAGTTTTGGTGTAGGACCGATCAAGGGCTTTGCAATTACGCTGATGGCCGGTATTGTGGCATCTCTCTTCAGTGCCATCGTAATCACCAGGGTGGTAGTTGACTATCTGACCCGTGAAAAAACCGCAGATGTCAGCTTCGGTTGATCCTCAAACAAACATTTTTACTTAAAAAAACAGGTATACATTATGAGATGGTTTGAAACACCCAGTTTTGACTTTATAAAATATCACAATATTGCATACTTCATTTCCGGAGCCCTGGTAATCGGGTCGATCGTTGCAATCCTTACAATGGGGCTGAACTACGGAATTGACTTCCGTGGCGGAAAAGAGTTTGTATTTCAGTTTGAAAGCCCGGTAAGCGTCACCGACATACGAAATGAACTTACAGAACCGCTGGGTTCCACACCGGAAATAAAGCTATTCGGATCTGAAAGCGAGATACTGATACGCACCGATGCAGAAGGTGACATCACCGAAGTAAGTGACATCATCATGAGCACTGTGACGGCCATGTATCCGGACAATCCCGTATCTATTCAAAAAACCGACCTTGTGGGGCCTCGTTTTGCTGATGATCTACGGCGGGGGGCTATAAATTCCATCTTCTTTGCCCTGGCGGTTGTCTTCATTTACATTTTCATACGCTTCAAGGGATGGTACTTTTCAGCCGGCGCGATTGCCGCCCTGGCCCACGACGTACTGATTGTATTGGGAATATTTACCGTTATGGGCGAAATCGCACCATTTAACGTAAGCATTGATCAGGCCATCATTGCGGCTTTCCTGACTATTGTCGGATATTCACTGAACGACACCGTGGTGGTATTTGACCGTATTCGCGAAAACTCCATAGTGTACAAGACGATGGAGTTTAAGGAAATGATCAATAAAAGCCTGAATGATACACTCAGCCGTACTGTGATCACATCTGTCACTACCTTGTTTGTAGTACTCGTGCTATTTATCTTTGGCGGTGAAGTGCTGAAAGGTTTTGCGTTTGCACTTGTTTTGGGTATCATTCTAGGTACATACAGTTCTCTTTTTGTGGCAAGTTCGCTCGTCGTTGAGCTTCAGAAACGAGCCATGAATAAAGCGAAGTCTTAATCTTCGTTCATCTAACTTTAAAAACAGCAAATACTATGAGCTTTAATGTTTCTGAGCGTTATAACTGTGTTGTCATAGAATTTAAAGGCAATGTGATGGGGGGGCCTGACGCCGTAAACCTGAATGAAAAACTTCATGAGCTTATTGAGGAAGACAAGAAAAATATCGTTGTCGACCTCGGGAAAGTAAAATTCATGAACTCTTCGGGTCTTGGCATGCTTATCGGCGGACTCACCACAATGCGCAAAGCGGGCGGTGATCTCAGAATTGCGAATGCTGCTGATAAAATTCAGAGTCTTCTGATGGTTACCAAGCTCATTACAGTGTTTAAGAATTTTAAATCTTTAGATGAAGCCATCGCTTCATTCGAAGAATAACATTGTTACACTTAATCTAAACGATGAACAGGGAGGTGTATCAGCACCTCCTTTTTTTTGGAATCTATGTCAGTACGTATCATAATTGGTGCCCAGTGGGGTGATGAGGGAAAAGGAAAAGTTGTTGATCTTCTGAGCAAGGAAGCCCATTACGTGGTCCGGTATCAGGGAGGGGCTAATGCAGGGCATACCCTGAAGTTTGATGATAAAACCATTGTGCTTCATCTTATCCCATCCGGAATGTTTAACGGCAACTCCAGGTGTGTGATCGGCAATGGCGTCGTTATAGATCCTGTTGCCCTGGTTGAGGAAATTGCAGAGGTCGAAAAACTGGATGTGGATCTGAAAGACCGGCTATTCATCAGCAGCTCAGCCCACGTTATCCTTCCTTATCATAAAATACTGGATCAGGTAAAAGAGAAGAGCAGGGGGAAAGACGCCATTGGCACGACTGGCCGGGGTATCGGGCCCGCCTATGTCAGCAAGGTGTCGCGTGTTGGAATAAGAATGGGCGACCTGTTGCACGAAGAACTCCTTCAGGAAAAAATCTCAAGAAACCTGAATGATATCAACAATGCCCTGGAGCACATCTATGGTGAAGATACACTCAAAACCTCCGAGATGATGGATGCCCTGCGTCCTGCCATGGTTCGTTTGAAATCCTTCATCTGCAACACAACCGATCTGCTTCACAGCGCCCTGAAGAAAGGTGAGTCGGTACTTCTGGAGGGAGCACAGGGCAGTCTGCTGGATGTAGACCACGGCACTTATCCTTATGTTACATCTTCGTCGCCCACAGCCGGCGGCGCCTGCACAGGAAGCGGCATACCACCGCTTGCCATCACCCACTCAACCGGCATCACAAAAGCATACTGCACGCGGGTTGGTAACGGGCCTTTCCCCACTGAGCTGAATGACAACTTCGGGGAAACACTACGCAGGAACGGACAGGAGTTTGGCGCCACAACAGGCAGGCCTCGCAGATGTGGATGGCTCGACCTTCCGGCTCTGCTATACGCGGTGCGACTCAACGGAATGAATGAACTTGCGCTTACCAAACTGGATGTTTTAGACGATTTTGAAACCATCAGGGTTTGTACTCATTACGAGCTGAATGGCAAAGAGACCACAGTGTTTCCACTTGATGCTGATATGGTTGATAAACTTAAACCGGTTTACAGAGATTTTGAAGGCTGGAAAAGTTCAACAAGAAATATTTCAGAATTCAAAGAGCTGCCCGAAAATGCACAAAAATATATCCGGTTTATAGAAGAGTACACGGGAGTTCGTTTTACGATCATCTCTACCGGTCCAAAACGGTCGGAAACCATTACCTGCTGAGGAGAGGTGTGCCATGGCCACCGTTGAACCGGAGTCCAAGCTGTTTCACGCAACCTATCGCTTTACCGCAGATGACATCGGGGCGGCTGAACAGATTGCTGATTCCATCTGCCTGGAGCAGTCTGTGGAAATGCCGCGCGATGCCGTTCCCGATCATGTCTCATCATCCATTGCTCAGCTTCTGTCACTATTCCCTTCCAGTGATAACCTTTGGTCTGCAACCATCGGCTACCCCCTTCATCTTTTTGATGATGATCCAACCCAGTTTCTGAACGTGATTTTTGGGAACATCTCCCTTCAGCCCGGAATACAGCTAATCGATCTGGAAAAAGATAAGCTCCATGGGGTGCTCCCGGGCCCATCATTCGGCATCCAAGGCATCCGGGAGCTTTCCGGTGTTTCTGACAGGCCACTAAGCTGTACCGCACTCAAGCCCGTGGGATTATCACCCGATGAGCTTGCATTGCGCGCAGAACAGTTTGCAGCAGGCGGATTGGACATCATAAAAGATGATCATGGCCTTGCAGATCAACAGAGCGCCCCGTTCTCGGCGCGAGTAAAGGCTTGCGTATCGGCAATTGAAAAAGGAATGCAGAAAAGCGGCAAGAGAACACTCTATTTTCCAAACATTACAACCACCCCCAACCGGCTTATGGATCGGTATCGGGAAGCTGCTGATTGCGGTGCAGACGGTGTTCTGGTTTCTGCCCAGCTCTGCGGACCCGCCATTATGAAGGAACTTGCAACGATTGGTGAGCTGCCGGTAATAGCACATCCCTCATTTTCAGGATCCATGGTTGTAAGTCACTCTCAGGGGATCGTTGCCCCGCTCTACTTTGGAACCCTCTGGAGAGCGATGGGAGCTGATTTTATCATCTATCCAAACGCAATGGGCCGGTTTTCTTTCACTGTTGAACAGTGTATGGATATAAATGAACATTGCAGGCAGAATATTGAAGGCATAAAAAGTGCATTTCCGGTGCCCGGAGGCGGAATAAACAGAGACACTGTACCGGAGTGGATGAACAAATACGGCCGGGATACCGTTTTTCTGATAGGCGGGAGCTTGTATCAGCACCCAGAGGGCCTGCAGTTCGCTGCAGCTGAATTTCAACAAAGATTACGGAATACATGAAAAACAGATCCAGGATAATAAAAGCGGACGGTTTTACATGGAAAGGTGTGGAGCGGAAAGAGTACAAAACCGGTACCAGCAATTTCAAGGGGGTCCATCGCTATTCACTTTTGGGTGACGAAACAGAGGAACTGAATTTTCACAGCAGGTATTTTGAAATCCGGGACGGGGGTTATTCAAGCCTGGAGCAGCACCGGCATCCGCACAGTGTTGTGATTATCAGGGGCAGTGGTTCGCTGATCCTGGACAATGAAATTCATCATCTCGCACTTCATGACGTCATATTCATCTCTCCGGATACCATCCATCAGTTTCATGCCGACAAAGGTGAACCTCTCGGTTTTCTGTGCATGGTAGACCGATACCGTGATAAACCGGTTATACCTGATGATGATGCCATCCAAAACAGGATTACAGACAGGAAGGTATTACAGAAAATCAGAAAATAGTCTTGAAAAGGTCTCGAAAATGGCTGTATATTTACAGTCTTGATAAAAGCGGGAATAGCTCAGCCCTCCTGCGTCCGGAAATTCCCGGACTTCAAAGGGTAAATGGTAGAGCATCCCGACGTCTCGGGACCAAGGTCGGGGTCGCACCCAGCCGGACCGATTGACATACTGTTTTTTGTACCAACTTTAGCGGGAATAGCTCAGTGGTAGAGCATCCCGACGCCTCGGGACCAAGGTCGGGGTCGCACCCAGCCGGACCGATTGACATACTGTTTTTTGTACCAACTTTAGCGGGAATAGCTCATTGGTAGAGCATCCCGACGTCTCGGGACCAAGGCCGGGGTCGCACCCAGCCGGACCGATTGACATACTGTTTTTTGTACCAACTTTAGCGGGAATAGCTCAGTGGTAGAGCATCCCGAAGTCTCGGGACCAAGGTCGGGGTCGCACCCAGCCAAACCGAGTGACATACTGTTTTTTTGTACCAACTTTAGCGGGAATAGCTCAGTGGTAGAGCACGACCTTGCCAAGGTCGGGGTCGCGGGTTCAAATCCCGTTTCCCGCTCCATTTATTAAAAAGCTCAATTCGTGTACTCATGGATTGAGCTTTTTTTATTTTAAGTAATCAAGAGACATGTATTACGCATACATTATCTACAGCCCTTCCAGAGATACCTACTACAAAGGACACACCTCACTGACGCCGCAACAACGACTGGAGCGTCATAACGATCAATGGACTGTTTCAACCAGGTCCGGAATTCCATGGGACCTGACGTTTTACAAGTCATTCGAAACCAAAACCGAGGCCATTCGCTATGAACTATTCCTGAAGAAACAGAAGAACCGGGCCTTCATAGAATCCCTTATCTCGTCCAGGGAAAATGAATTTACTCAATAGCTCAGGGGCAGAGCATCCCGACGCCTCGGGACCAAGGTCGGGGTCGCGGGTTCAAATCCCGTTTCCCGCTCCATTTATTCAAAAGCTCAATTCGTGTACTCATGAATTGAGCTTTTTTTATTTTAAGTAATCAAGAGACATGTATTACGCTTACATTATGTACAGTCCTTCCAGAGATACCTACTACAAAGGACACACCTCACTGACGCCGCAACAACGACTGGAGCGTCATAACGATCGATGGACTGTTTCAACCAGGTCCGGAATTCCATGGGACCTGACGTTTTACAAGTCATTCGAAACCAAAACCGGTGCCATTCGCTATGAACTATTCCTCAAAAAACAGAAGAACCGGACCTTCATAGAATCCCTTATCTCGTCCGGGAAACGAATTTACTTGTTAGACCAGCAACATACAGAGTGCACTATTCTGGTGAGTCTGTACTGTTATTTCCCGTTTTCAGGAAGAGAAGCCCTGCCATGCCAACAAAAATGCCGTTCCGCATCACCATCTTCCAGCCGAATTCACTACCCAGAAGCATGGCCAGAATGGATCCGTTTTCAGGATCTCCGAAGCAGCCGCAGTCTCCCTCCATTCCGGATCCAAGACCGTAAATGGCAAAAATAAAGAATGCCAGATAAATGGCTGACACAGCAGGTTTTACAACCGAGCCAAACAGATTAAAAATCAGAAGGGAACCCATCACAATTTCAATCCAGGGAAGTGTATCAATGATCAGGGATTTTAAACCAAGCGGGATCCAGGTGATATATGCCACACTTTCGAACAGTGCGCTGTTGTCCTGAACTTTTAAAATACCCGCAACCAGAAGCAGTGCTCCGAGCAGAATCCGGAACGAAGTCTGGATGTATGGAAGAATCTGTTTTGCTTTCATGGCAATAATAATACGCAATACTTTCTAAAAAATGATACCGGAGCTTGTTAAAATTGGAGTTGCAGCGAAATAGCCGGAAACCTTTGCCACCCGGAACACAAGAATACCAGACTGCGATTTAAGCATCTTTTCCATATCTTTTGAACTCCTTGGAACCCTATTGATTCGCTTCTTCTGACATGATGGATAAACCTTATGACTACTGCGGTATTTTCGGTATTTATGACCACACCGATGCTGCACTTCTCACCTACTACGGACTTCACGCTCTCCAGCATCGCGGTCAGGAATCAGCGGGGATCGTAAGCACCTATTACGATGAAAAAAAAGGGCGTTATGTGATGCCCATGCACAAGGATTTCGGTTTGGTTTTATCGGTATTTGATGATGCAAAAATTTTCAAAAAGGAATTGAAGGGTCGCTCTGCTATCGGCCACAACCGGTATTCCACATCGGGTTCATCCCGCAATCCCGCCAATATTCAACCTTTTCGCGTACACTATAGAAACGGAAACCTGGCCATAGGACATAATGGAAATCTGTCGAATGCCAGAACTCTTCGCGAGCGATTTCGGCATGAGGGTGTTCTTTTTCAAAGTACCTCCGATACGGAGTTGATACTTCACCTGATCTCACACAGCCGCAAGGAAACACAGATGGAGCAGATCATGGACGCCCTTCAACAGATCGAAGGGGCGTACTGCCTTGTTATTCTGACTGACACAAAGCTTATTGCGGTCAGGGACCCAAATGGGTTCCGACCACTCGCACTGGGCATGATCGACGGCTCCTATACGGTTGCCAGCGAAACCTGTGCATTTGACATCATCGGTGCCGACTACATCCGTGATGTGGAGCCCGGCGAGGTGATTGTCATTGACCGGGAGGCGAATGCACGAAAGGAGCCCAAATCCTACTACCTTGAACCGCAAAAAGGAACCTCGAGCAGTCAGTGCATTTTTGAATATGTCTATTTTTCGCGCCCCGACAGCAAGATATTCGGTGAGATGGTGGATAAAATCCGCCGAAATCTTGGCAAACAACTGGCCAAGGAACACCCTATTGATAAGATTCTGAACCACCCCGATCCCGATAAAAAGCCAATTGTCATTTCGGTGCCTGATTCAAGCAATACTGCCGCCCTGGGATATGCCCATGAAAATCAGAAAGCCGGCAATGACTGTAAGTACGACATCGGGCTGATTCGAAATCACTATGTAGGCCGTACCTTCATCTCACCCGGGCAAAAATCAAGAGAGCAGAAAGTACGGACCAAGTTCAATACGGTGAAAGGTGTGATTGAAGGCCGCTCCGTTATTATCGTGGACGACTCGATCGTGCGCGGCACTACATCCCGCTATCTTGTGGATATGATACGGGAGGCCAATCCGCTTGAGATTCATTTCCTGGTGAGTTCACCGCCTATCACCCACCCCTGTTTTTACGGCATGGACTTTCCAAGCCCCGACGAGCTCATCGCAAACCGCTTCAATCGTGATGTGCACGCGATTGCAGAAGAGATCGGCGTAGACAGCCTGCGTTACCTTTCCGCTGAAGGACTGGTAACCGCCGTCAGGGAAGCCAACCCATCCAGGCACGGCTACTGTACAGCCTGCTTTACCGGTAACTACCCGGTGCCCGTCGATTTTGGCGTACAGAAAGAAGAAAATGAAATTGTTTGATGGCTTTTAATAAGGCGCGCTTCATTACAAGTGCCCCAAAATTATCCGACTGCCCGCCCGAATCGCTGCCCGAGATATGTTTTGCGGGACGATCGAATGTAGGCAAGTCATCAATCATCAATAAGATCACCAACCGAAAAAGGCTGGCCCGTACGAGCAATACTCCGGGTAAAACCCAACAGATGAACTACTACGAGATAGACGACTCGTTCTACCTTGTTGATCTTCCCGGATTCGGCTATGCAAAGGTTCCCAAAAAAGAACGTGATCGCTGGGGTCGGGATATTCAGAACTACCTGCTTAAACGAAACACGCTTCACCTCGTCCTGCATCTGGTAGATTCACGGCATCCTCCATCCAAGCTGGACGAAGAATTCTTTTACTGGCTTGGTTCGAACCAGAAACCATTTGCCATTCTTCTTACCAAAGCCGACAAGATCTCCAATAACAAGCTGAGAAGCTCACTTGCAGCAATCCGGAAAATTCTTGAAGAGATGAATATCGACGTACCTGTAATTCCCTGTTCCGCCCAATCCGGTAAAGGTATTGAAGAAATACGAAGCCTCATTCTGGAATTTACCGATCAGGAACACCTGCACTGAACAATTTATCGATTTCACCCGGAACCGGAGTGCATACACTGCTAGTTGCGAAATGCCTTTCTAAAGTAATATGACCCGTTTGCCACGGCAACTACGATCACAGCGCCTGCAAATGTATAGAGCGGCCACGCAACTGTAAGTCCTTCCCCGGGAATATACTGCTGAAGCGCACCTTCAACCATGAACAGCAGGGAAATCAGGCCGGAAAAAAATCCAACCATCGCATCGGTCTTATCAGGTTTTGCAAACAATCTGCCCAACACAAAAATACCCAGCAATCCGCCGTACGTATATGATGCAATTCCCAGGCCCAGCTCAACGACCGCCGGCTGGTCATCTCCGGAGAGCTGCAGCCAGGTAAAAAGGAATGCGGAACCGCTCAGCATCAAACCCCAAAAAATAGTGGTTAGCCTGGAAATCCAGAGCTCTTTTTCACCGTCCCAATCGGTGCCAAAAACCGGCTTGAGAAGATCATAGGTTGTGGATGACGCGAGCGCATTCAGTGATGAACTGAGGCTGCTCATGGCGGCGGCAAAAAGGGAAGCTATGATCAGCCCTGCGACACCCGGGGGCATCTGATCCACGATAAAACGGGCAAATATTTCATCGGTCGTTCGCAGGTTCAGCTCTTCGAGACCGGCTCCCTGATAAAACACGTAGAGCATCAGTCCGATAAAGAGGAAAAAAGCGAACTGTGCAGACGCCGCAAAGCCGCTCCAGATCAGGGCTTTCCGGCTTGATTTCACATCGCCTGTTGCCAGCAGCCTCTGGACAATAAGCTGATCGGTACCGTGCGATGCAATGGAAAATATCGCACCGCCAAATAGAGACACCCAAAACACATACGGATTCGCCAGTATTTCACGTATGCCAAGGTCTGTTCCCCAATTAAAGAGCCTCATCTTGTTCTCAGCTGACAGAAATGCCGTTATTTCGGATCCTGTCAAAGGAATTTTTCCGACCATCAGCAACAGTGCAAAAAGCGCTCCGCCCAGGTAAACCACCATCTGAACTACATCCATCCAGATTACTGCCCTGATGCCTCCGATAAATGTATAAACCAGCGTAACGGCAGCAATAACTGTGATCGCAAGCAGATAGAGTGATCCATCACCCCATGAATCGAACAGTCCTGCAAATCGGAAAATGATCGCCAGGGGAATAGCAGTGGCAAAAAGACGGACTCCATCCGCCAGCAACCGTGTGATTATGAATGTGGAACCAGCAGCTTTTCTCAATCCGGAACCAAATCGCTGCTCCAGAAACTGGTAGGCAGTGGTCATCTCCCCCTTCACGTAGGCCGGCAAAAACCAGACGGCAACAATGATACGTCCCAGGATATAACCAAACGTAAGCTGAAGAAACGTCAGGTCTCCGCCATACGCCACGGCAGGAATACTGATAAACGTGAGGGTACTGGTCTCTGTAGCTACTACCGAAAACAGAATGGCCCACCAGGGCATGTTGCGCCCACCGAGAAAATAATCCGTAGAGGTTTTCTGTTTACCCGCCGACCAGATGCCGAAAAAGGCAACGGCAATCAGGTACAGTACAATCACAATCCCGTCGAGAAGGGTAAATCCCATGGCAGTGGTTGGTTGTAGAATCCGTAAAAGAAAAGAATTTCAGACTTCGAATCAAAAGGAGGGTTCACCGAAAAGGCGCTAAGGCCGCGGAGTTTGATGAATCGCCACAGAAATCACGGAATTTATTTTATAAACCTGTTAATAAGTCTGGTTGGTACCATCATTTCTCTGTGCTTCCGTGGCTATACTTTTTCGCCCTTGCGCCTTTGCGCCTTAGCGCCTCTGCGGTGAACTCCTGCTAATGAATTCTATGAATTTTTGCAATGCGCGTCCCCTGTGGCTGATTTTGTTTTTTTCATCGCCGCTTAGTTCTGCGAACGTTTGGTCATATCCCTCCGGCACGAAAACGGGGTCGTAGCCAAATCCCTTTTCACCTCTTTTATCCCTGATTATTTCGCCTTCACAAACACCCTCAAAAAAGTAGTGATCATCATCCGTTACATATGCAATGACTGTTCTGAACCGGGCGCTGCGATCTGCCGCTTCTTTCAACTCACCGAGCAGTTTATTCACATTATCGTTGTAGGATGCATCTTCACCGGCATAGCGTGCCGAGTAAACACCCGGAGCCCCACCCAAGGCATCCACTTCCAGACCGGTATCATCGCTCAGCGCGGGCAAACCCGTTTTTTCATGCCAAAATCGTGCTTTCTTCAATGCATTTCCCCGAAGATCGGGACGGTCCTCCTCAACCTCTTCGGGGTTTTCGACATCCAGTGTGGACTTCAGGTCAAAACCGAGCGGATGAAGCAGCTGCCGTAGTTCCTCAATTTTATGCTTATTCGCTGATGCAAGAAAAATGGGTTTATAGCTTTTCATATCACTGATGAGCTTAGTCCACTTCCGGGATCTGGCTCAGCCTTCTGAATTCCCTGTAGCGATCATAAATCTGTTTCTCATTCAGGCTCCTGAGCCTTCCGGGCCCAAATTCCTCCACACAAAAACTGGCCATCACGGAACCGAATACGACAGCCTTTCGCATATTGTTCGGAGTTAGGTCGTTGGTATATGCCAGCCATCCCAGAAGTCCGCCCATAAACGTATCGCCCGCACCAGTGGGGTCAAATATATCTATAACCGGATAGGCCGGGGCCGAGAATATCTCATCTCCTGTAAAGAGCAGTGCGCCGTGTTCTCCCTTTTTGATGATAAGCGATTCCGGACCCATAGCGCGAACTTTGTCGGCCGCCTTAATCAGGTTCGGTTCCTCCGCCAATTCACGCGCCTCCGAGTCGTTGATTACAAGCAGATCAACGCGCTTCAGGGTTTGTTTAAGTGCATCGGGCGTACCCTCGATCCAAAAGTTCATCGTATCCATTACCACCAGACCGGGACTGGCAACCTGCTCAAGCACCTTTTCCTGCAGGCTGGGTTCAATATTCCCGAGGGCAACGTATCTGGAATCCCTGTACTTTTCCGGAATCACAGGATCGAAGCGTTCAAAAACATTGAGCTGGGTATCGAGGGTGTCCCGGTTATTCAAATCATAATGATATTTTCCTGACCAGAAAAATGTATCCCCGCTGTTGTCGACCTGCAGACCTTCCAGGTCGATGGCACGGCTTTTAAGCACGTCGATATCTTCATCCGCAAAATCGCGTCCTACAACTCCAACCAGATTAATGTTCTTTGCAAAATAGGAGGCGGCAAGGGAGAGGTAGGTGGCAGAACCACCCAGAATTTTTTCAGTTTTACCGAATGGGGTTTCGATACCGTCGTACGCAACGGATCCTACGACTAAGAGAGACATAAAAATGGTGCAGGTTTAGTTGATTTCAGATTTTTAAAGCAGCGTGAAGATATGGAAAAGTGTCATCGAATGTAGAATGCTATTGATTGCAGACATAAAAAAAGCGCCTTCTCTTACGAAAAGGCGCTTTCAATCCGTTCAGTTTCATTTACTGATGAGAAGCAATCGGATAGCTTACTCCGTTGGGAGCCGTTGAGGAGGTGCCGTTCGAATTCACGGTTCCGCCAGTTACTATCAGAATGCCTGCAACGTGAGGAGCCGCCATCGAGGTACCGCTGATGGTGCGATAGCTGCTTCCGGTCCATGTGCTTTCAACGTTTACTCCGGGTGCCGCAAAGCTTGTGGGCGGCCCATAGTTTGAAAATGACGCAAATGTATCATTTACATCTGTTGCTGCAATGGTCCATGTATTGGGGTGATCCACTCTTGCAGGAGAAGATCCGGAAGCCCATGTACCGCTGTTGCCTGCAGCGATTGAAAAGAGTACACCCGCATCAGCAGCTGCAATAACAGCATCATCGAGCGACTGCGACGTACCGCCTCCAAGACTCATATTGGCAACATCGCCTGGATTTGCATTAGCGGCTACATAATCCACACCGGCAATCACGCCTGATACCGACCCGCTTCCGCGCCGGTCGAGCACCTTAACAGGAACCTGAACCACGCCGGACGCTACTCCCAGAATGCTGTTTTGGGCACCTATGGTACCTGCAACGTGGGTGCCATGGCCATTGCGGTCGTCAGCACTCTTTGAGTCCGGTCCACTGTTAAATGCTGTGAAGCCTCTGCTTCCATCTACGTTCAGATCTGGATGATCGAGCTGGATGCCAGTATCTATAACCCAGGACACGGCTGATCCTGTGTAGGTTACAGAACCGCCCACGCGATCGATCCCCCAGGGAGTTATTACAGTTGATCCGCCTCCATCTCCGGAGTCGCCACCACCGTCGTCAGGTTCACATGGACCTCCGTTCGGCGTTCCACAGGGGGGAGCTAATGTCACTATTTTATCTTCTTCAATATAATCCACGCGGGGATCAAGTTTAAGACGGTTAAGCTGCGATTCATCCAGTTTGGCTGAAAAACCTACAAATACTGTCGAGTAGCTACTCATAATGAGATCGTCCGAAATTCCGGCCTCGTTCATCACTGCCAGACGAAAATTCTCGGCATAAGCTTTGCCCCTGGAATCGAGTTCCGCTTCGTCCGGATTCAGGACAACGATATACTGACCGTCGATTACTTCACCGGCAACAGGTTCCGTCTGAACCTGTTCTTCCATTGCGGGCTGTGTTACTGTGTCGCAGCTGATGCTGATCATCGCAATGATCAGGGCTGCAAATCCAAGCTTACATACAAGTTTATTCATATCAGTTGAGTTGGTATGTTTTGGTTAATGAAACCTGCTGCGAACTATATTTTCCCGATATACTTACTCTTGTCCGGCAGTCGGTTTCCTGTATAGACAAGAGTAAAAAAGTGGGACAACTGTTACAAATTGTTAAAAAGTAGTTTAAAGCAAAATAGACAAGATTTTTATATACTTATTTAAGAGCATGATATTAATAGATATATATTGATAATTGTTTTAGAGAAAAAATTCTGTAAATGAATGTGGATAGTATCTTTTTTTGTTATGATGGTTGTTCATTTACTGCATACTTTGCGCATGGCAACCTGAACAGGACAGATGCAAGACTTCGGATTTTACAGATATTTGTGTGAGCGTATGAAGGGCTCTTTTCCGGGCGAGTCCGCCCATGAAAAAATGCTTCCGGAACCGATCGACAGCTCATACAGTTATCCACGCAAGAGCAACGGGAGTGCCCATCCAAGCAGCGTGCTGATTCCTTTGTATCCGGATCATGAAGGTGATATGCATGTATTGCTAACCCTCCGAACGGGCCATATTCGCCATGCCGGTCAGATCAGTTTTCCGGGAGGCCGATCGGAAGTTAATGAAGAACTGATTGACACGGCCCTAAGGGAAACGCATGAGGAGATCGGTATCAATCCGCAATCTATTCGCGTTGCCTGCTCTATTACATCAATATATCTCTATCGCAGCAATAGCCAGATCACACCCTTTGTGGGTTTTTTACATCAGAAGCCCGATCTGACCATCAATCCCAATGAAGTGGAAGAGGCCTTCAGTGTGCCGCTTTCGCAGCTGCTCGACGACCGCAATCTCGTGCGTGAAGTCTGGGAATTGAACAAGCGAAAAGTGGATGTGCCATACTGGGATATTCACCCTACAACACCGTTATGGGGTGCCACTGCAATGATTATGAGTGAGCTGCTCGTTCTGTATCGTGAGTATCTGAACCAAATCTCACAATCCTGAAAGCCTGAATTCACCGTGAATTCCGGATCAGCTCAAAAAGCTCTTTTGCGACCTGCATTCCAATTGCAATACCCATTCCGCTGAGACCGGCCGCCGCGTACACTCCCGGTTTTATCTCATTGATATAAGGCTCCTTATCTGCGGTAATTCCCATAATACCGCTCCATTCCACATCGATCTCCCATTCGGGCGGTAATTTTATTACATCATTGGCAAAGCTCAGGAGGTACTCTTTAATAACGGGATTGATCCCAAAGCGATCGGTCGTTTCCTCCTCAACAGCCAGGTTACGAGCCCCTCCAAGAAGCAGACGGTTATCTACATTTCGAAAATAGACATACCCCCTGTCGTGGTTAAATGTGCCCTTCCACCCAAGATCTGCAATCGGTTTTGTGATGAAAACATATCCCCGCGCAGGCTTTACGGGTAAACCGACCAGCGATTCTGCAAAGCCATTTACTGCCACAGCGATTTGTTCGGCCTGAATGCCTGTATCGTTGTCAAGGTGTGCCACTCCTGAATCAATCGATTCTACACGTGTATTCCACCAAATTCGAACGCCCGCCTTCTGTATTTTTTGATGAAGGGTACGCATCATTTTGCCGCTGTTGATCGCGCCTTCCACGTGATTGTGTATTGCCGGATAGCCCATGTATTCCCTGCGGGAGTACACACTTTCTATTCCCAGCCGTTCATGCAAAAGCGTATTCATTTCATCCAGTCTGCCGGAGCACTCCGCAAGTAATTCATTATCGGTAAAGATTTCATAACCTCCAGAATGGATATACCCCATCTCCCCAGCTGCAAGTGTTGACCTGAGAAGGTTCAGGCCGTTCCACCTCCGTTCGATCCTCTTCAGCACGGTCTCTTCACCGGCTTTCTGCATGTCGGAAAGATGTTCTGACAGTGACCCTATACATGTAAAACCCGCATTCCGTGTGCTGGCACCCTCGGGTGCAACACCTTTTTCAACAATCAAGACATCGTGCCCGGGGAAAGCTTTTTTATAAAACAGGGCAAGTGATGCCCCCACAATTCCGGCTCCAACAATCAGCAGGTCGGGTTTTTTAAGCCACTCTTCACGTTCCCAGAAAGAAAATGTTCTGTTCATGGATACTTTCCTTTTTTTGATAGCCATTCAGCTGCCTCCAAACTGCCCTCGGCAGGTGCCCAACTCGCAAATACCTTATCGGTATCTGCATCATACGGACCCTTTTTGCACTCAAATAATACAGTATCCTTTTCAAGCACCAGAAAAGAGTGCCATATGCCCGGTTCTATATCAGTGATACCCGGAAACGGAGCGAAAGATATAATTCTGTCGGTCTGCGGACTTCCTGAATCATTAAACGTAAAAAAACGGATTTTGCCTCTCAGCACGACAATCGATTCGGTGGCATGCGGCATGGGATGCATATGAGGCCGGATGTACGTACCGGGCTGTAAAAAATTGATTAACCGCTGAACCTCTGCGTCCTGTTCTCTGTGAAGCGGCAGAATGATTCTCAGCCGATCGCTTCTACGCGATGCCTGCAGCCCCTCCTCCATCTGTTTCTCTTCCAGAAAAAAAACATCCCCTGAAGGGTTTTCAAACGCTTGCTTCATTTGCGATCATCTTTAATCATTCCAGGTTCCCGAGAGCCTGAGAATGATAATGGATTCATTTCTGACAGAATAGAAAAGTTTGTACTGTTTCTCGATAAGATGGTACCGCACATCCTTACGCTCCGTCTCCAGTCCGCAGTCAGGGAAGAGCCGTGTCTGAAAAAGTTTATCCTCAATGAGCTGATGTATCGTCCGGGAGTAATCCTTATCACCCGTTTTCTTATTCCAAAACCGGTACAGACGAATTCTGTCAGTTTGTGCAGATTGGGTCCACAATACATTCAGAGCCATTTCTTCACCTGTTTTTCGGCGTCTTCTTCCCGAATCAGCCTTCCTTCCACTACATCGTCTTCGGCCTGAACTATGGCGAGAAGTTCGGAGTGCTCCATCTCAACAGGCGATACCGGCTCTTCCTGCATATTTTCGATGTACGAAAATATCTTTCGTATTGCCTGTTCGTCCTCAATTTCCTGAATACGATGTATCAGACGATTTTTCAGGGTTTCTAAAGCCATAAATGATGATCTTTCCTTCGCTGCAAATGCGGTGTCTTGTTATGGTAAATACCCGGGGTTTCAAAACGAACCGTATGTTGAATATAACGTAAAAGGGTAAATGGTGCTATACGCCAAGGGCGATTCCGGCCATGAGCGACGACCCGGTTAAAAATGCATCCTCATCAATATTGTACCTCGGGTGGTGCCAACTCCATTTTGAATCTGCTTTTTTACTCCCGCTCCCAAGCATGAAAAAAGCTCCTGGGAACTGTTGCTGGTAGAAGGAGAAATCTTCGCCCGCCATCAGCGGTTTTTCCATCTCGATCACTGACTCCGTCCCCGCAATTTTTTGGGCCGTCTGAACCAGTTTTCGTGTGCATGCAGGGTCATTTACCACCGCAGGATATCCTTCATTAAAATTGAATGTAAACGTTATTCCGGATGATTCTGCAGCGCCTTTCAGTATTCGCTCCATTTGGTCGGAAATACGCATTGCCGTTTCCCTTGAAAACGTTCTCACTGTCCCGATCATCTCTGCTTTCCCGGGAATTACGTTGTATGTTGACCCTGCTCTCACTCTGCCTACGGTGACCACTGCCGGTTCTGCGGGATCAAGTGTACGGCTTACAATGGTTTGAAACTGTGTGATAATCTGCGCCATGATTACAACAGGGTCTACGGTTAAATGCGGAGAAGCGGCATGGCCGCCACGACCGGTGATCTCGATTTCAAATTCATCGGGGCGTGCCATAATAGGACCTTCCTTCAAGGCAACTTTCCCTGGACTGTAATCAGGGTTCATATGGAGCCCGTAGATCTCCTTTACACCCAGCTTCTGCAGGTAACCGGTTTCCGTCAGAAGTTTCCCGCCGCCGGGCAGGCTTTCTTCTCCCGGTTGAAATACCAATACAACGGTTCCCTCCAGCTCATCGCTCAGATCATTGATGATATTGGCAGCCCCAAGTAGGTTGGCGGTATGCGCATCATGTCCGCAGCAGTGCGCGGCTCCCGGCCGTTCCGAAAAGAACTCTTTTTTTGCCTCACCCTCCTCATCCATTGCCAAGGCATCAATATCGGCCCTCAGTGCAATTACCCTGTCGGAGGGTTTGCCTTCAATCACGGCAACACAGCCTGTTTCGAGTGGCCGTTCAGCCTCAAGGCCGATTTTTTTTAATTCATGAATGATATAATCGGTCGTATCATACTCCCTGAAGCTCACTTCCGGGTTTTTGTGCAGGTACCTTCGGGTCTGAACCATGTAGTCGAAATGATCTTCTGCTTTTTTCGCGATGATATTACGTAGGTCGGCCATAAATTGAGAACGGGATTGTTTTCAGTTATGTTGATTCATTCATGACGGTACAGAATCTGTGTGGTACCATATTTTGCTTAATACGAATCAGGAAAATAGCCTTTTTTTATGAATAGTTTCGATCTTCACATTCCGACACATATCTACTTCGGCAAGGAAAAGCGAGAGTCCTTTCTTGAGCATCTCGAAAAATTTGGCAAGCGTGTTCTGATCGTAACCGGGGGCGGAAGCGTAAAACGTCTTGGCTATTACGATGATTTGTCGCAACTGCTGAACAGCCGCGGATTTGTACTAACACATTTTGAAGGAATTGAACCCAATCCGCACTCCAGAACCATTAACCGTGCAGCTGAACTTGGAAGCCGCAAGGAGGTCGATTTTGTCCTCGCATTCGGAGGCGGCTCAGTGATGGATGCGTCCAAAGCCATCGCAGGCCTCATTCATGATGAAGAAACTGATATCTGGCCTTTTGTGTTGGGCGAACCCCGTTACAAAACCATGAAGGGCGCGTTACCTGTTGCCACTATTCCAACCACTGCTGCTACAGCTTCAGAAGTTACCGCCCATGCTGTAATTTCCAACCCGGACGTAAAGGGCAAGGCACCCGTCAGTTATCCTTTTATGAAACCGTCGGCCTCATGGCTTAATCCGGAATTTCACACGTCCCTCCCGCTTCACACCACACGCGACGGGGCATCCGATATTATCAGTCATGTGATAGAAAACTATCTATTGGGAGGCAACGACTCACCCCTGGCCGACCGCTACAGTGAAGCGGTGATGGAAACAGTTCTAACAACATTGCCCATGATTGAGAAGAATCCTGAAGATGAAGCCCTGCGCGGCCGGCTGTTATGGGCCTCCACTATGGCGCTTAACGGTATGCAGGTTGCAGGACGAAAGCCTGCACCTTTTACCCTGCATAACCTGGAGCATTCACTGAGCGGGTACCGCCCTGAACTTGCGCATGGCCGCGGACTGGCAACGCTTTATCCGGCTTATCTCCGCTGGTTGTTGGAAAATGACAGAGTAAAAGACCGGATCGCACTGATGGGCAGACGGCTTTTTAATATTGAATCCACAGATGACTATGAAGCATCCATGGGTGCAATAACTGCATTTGAGAACTGGTTGCGCATCAACGGGCTGTTTCAATCGCTGTCGGATGTTGGCATACCCGCCGATGCTTTTGAAGAGATTGCCAACTACGCAATCACAACCTATGGCGGAGGAAGAGAGCTCTCAGCGGCAGGACCGCTGAATAAAGGCCAGATTATAGAAATTTTTCAAAAAACAGAATTGCAGGGTAAAGAGGCACAAACAGACGCTTCATTACCTCAAATCTGAATAAACTTCAAAGGTACTGATATGCACTATCTACTGATTTACGACCTTGCGGACGATTACCTGGAACGCAGGCAGCAGTTCAGAAAGGAACATCTCGAGCTGGCCTGGATCGCCAGTGACGAGGGGTACCTTATCGCAGGCGGGGCTTTACAGGATCCGGCCGATCGTGCCATTTTGCTTTTTGATTCCGATTCTCCATCGGTAGCAAGAGAGTTCGCCGAAAAAGATCCATATGTTCAGCACGGACTTGTAAAAAGCTGGACTGTACGGCCGTGGATTACAGTAGCTGGTGAATTGGCAGCTACCCCGGTAAAACCCTGACCCCAGGCAAATAAGAATACCAATCATGACAAAACGCAGCCTTTTATTCGCTTTTATCTCTGCATTGATCCTTTTTCCCACCGGTCTCCCGATGACTGCATCAGCCCAGGACCGGATAACCGATGAAGATCAGGCCCGTTCCATTTTTGAAGAAGTGGATGACAGAAGAAACTCCGTTCAATCAGAAACAGCCGTTATGGAGATGGTAATTACCGACGACCGTGGTCGTACACGAAGCCGATCCATGCAGTCGTGGAGCCAAACCGGTGAGGATATAAACAAGAGTCTGATTATTTTTACCGCACCCGGCAATGTCCGGGGAACAGGGTTTTTATCAGTCACCGAAAATAGCAACACCACGCAGCGTCTCTATCTGCCAACCGTAGGGAGAATTCAGGTGATTGGATCAGGGGAGCGAGGAGACCGGTTTATGGGAAGTGATTTCACCTATGAAGATCTTGGAGATCAGGATCCCGACAGTTATGAATTTGAGTGGCTTGAGGAGTACCCGGAGTACTACAAAATACGGGCGAACAAGCCCGAATCGGACCAGTATGCACATATAGAGTTTGACATTGAGAAAGAGACTTATGCCGTGCGGACCATCCACTATTACAATTCAGAAGGTGAACAGATTAAAAGACTGGAAGCAGAGCGATTTGAACAGCTGACAGACAGACTTCGAAGCCCTTCAAAAATGACCATGTATGATCTCCGTGAAGACCGCAATACAGTGATTACATGGTCTGAACGGGAAATTAACACGGACATTGAAGAGTGGCGGTTTACGGAGCGGGGCTTGCGCCGGGGAATCTGAAATACTCCGCTCAGCTGGTTCATTTATCGATTCTGTTCAAGATCCGTTACGGTTAAAGAGCCGTTTGAGCACGTCTTCAGCTCCTTCTCGCGCCCGCTCCCTTATCACTTCTTCTATAACGCGTGTATCAGGCCTCACCACCGGGCTGCCAGTCGTGCCGGTTATCCGGATCGGTATTCCCATGGCTCCGTTTTCCTGCTGCAGTGCATCGGCAGCCGGAGTTGAAATTACGGATGCGATAGTGCCTTTGAAGCTTGCCGGCAACAGCAGTGTAGCCACATAATCGATTCGGTTTGTCATCAAATGCTGTGTACCGTTCATTTCAACACCGATACTGTCGCTGGTAAGCGATAGATTGCTTAGCGTAAGCACTGTATCGCTGATGGCGAAATCTGCTTCCCACTGATCCAGGTTAGCCCGCTCAAGCCGGGGGGCCCGTAAAAATTCAGCGATCTTAACCTGGATGGGGTGCCCTTCCAGGCTGGAACGTGTCATCCCGAATGAGCCATCCGCCTCAGCCGTGGTTATGTCGGGACTCAATTCTTCATCTAGTTCAGCGTAGTAGTCCACACTGACATTCAGCGCGCCACTTACATGATTATGCAGATTGCGATCCTTACCAAGGAACCCTGTATCTCTGAAAAAATCCTCAGCCCGCAGGGTATCCAGACTGCCTTCAAAACGAACATTCGTACGCAGCGGATCGGGTACCTGCCAGTTCATGGATCCATTGGCCGTTCCTCCAAAAAGCCTGGCATTGGCTTCTTCCAAAAGAATTTGCCGGGGGTTCATGGATCCAGATCCTGAGATATCCGTTATGCGGAGCCCAAAAATGGTCAATGAATCTATTTCTGCATCCACGGTTGCCAGCATATCTGGAATCTCAACCGGTATCGGACCTTCCGACTCCTCTTCCCAATCGATCATCTCGTCCATGTTAAGGTGTTCACTTCTGTAAGATCCCGATATTTGCGGCATCGACTCTTCCGATTCGTTCGATTCCTCAAGGAAACCGAGGTAGCGATTCAGGGTTCCCTGGAGTGAAATGTCGGTTGATCCATAGTTCATCCCGAGGCTGTCGAGTGACATGCTGGCCGGCCGGATGGTCAGAAGGCCATTTAAATCTGTAACCGGAAGCCCAAGCGAATCTCCATATGCGTTAACTTCATTTGCAGCCAGTGACCCATTGAGCGAAATTTGTTTGGGGTCCCCGACCGGCCCACTCACATTCATACGCATCGTTGCACTGCCTGTTATTTCCTGAATCCACGGCTCAAGTGAATAGTACGTCGTTATATCCGCAAAAACCGCATCCCCGTCGAACATCAGATCGATGGAGGGACGTTCACTCAGGTAATCGTCAACCGATCCGCTTACCGTCAAAGAGTTATCCCCCGCTTCAAAGTCCGCACGGTTGATGGTAAGTGATGTACCGGATGCTTCAGCCAGGAATGATATCTGTTCAATCGGTTTAGCGATCGAATAGTGTGAGATAAAACCGTTTTTCAGCTCTGCCCTTCCATCCCGAACCAGGGATTCGATATTTTCGGGATCCGGCCTTCCCTGAAGCGATACGTTCACACTTAAATCACCCCGCATTGAAAGTGTGTCTTCGTGTAAGGGATAGAATTCCTTTACCGATGCCAGATCCATGTTCAGGTTCGCTGCAATGTCCACCAGCCTGCTTTCTTCATCCAGCGGACGAACAACGCTGCCCGAGAGGCTTAAGCTGCCGGAGGATGTACGAAAGCCGGATTCACGAATAAGCAATCTGTCATTCCGGGCATCAATCCGGGCGTTGATCTCCTCAATAGGCTGCGGCACATCTGCGTATTTCAGTCGCCCGTTTTCAAGCAGTATTACTCCTGAAAATGATGCTTCTTCAGGTACGTCAAGCCGTCCGTTTGCAGTTGCGTCAGCTTGTAGAACCCCTGCCAGATCTTCCAGGCCAAAGTCGGATATCGGATAAAAATTACCAATAGTTGACAGATCAACATCTCCGTTAACTGTGAGGTCGAAAACAGCATCATCCTCCATCGGACGTTCAAGTGTGCCGGACAGATATACCGTGTTGCCGGCTGCCGTAGCCCTGAATTCACGTATTGTGGCGAGCTCGTTATTAATTTCCAGGTTCAGGATTATATCGCGAATGGCTTCCGAGAGATCCGGATTTTTAAGATATCCGTCATTTACCTCTACAATCAGATTAAATGCGGGAAGCACATCTCCCCCGATGGGTCCCGTTACTGAACCTTCCATCGTAAGAGAGCCTCTTGATTCAAGCCCTTCAATTGTCTCTTCGAACTGTGGAGGTGCAAGTCGGAGCAGCTCTTCAAAACTGTCGGAACTGGATGAAAATTCGAGATCTGCGGTCGGAAAATCCGAACTCCATGATGTTACGGAACCAGCCAGGTTTAGGGCCAGTCCACGGATGCTGAGTGTTGCTTCTGTGAGAGTAAGAATCTCATTCTGAAGATCTATCGTTGACGTTTGATCAAGGCTCAGGGACAGGTTCTCTACATAATTTACTCCTTCCACGGTGGCACTGAGCTCTCCCAAACGAGCGGATATACTTGATTCGATAAGATCGGCGAATCGCAGGGAGATATCAGCATCGAGATCATCCAGCTTGAAAAGTGATTCATTTGTAGCATCGGCATAGAGCAGGGATCCTTCTGAAACAGAGAACCTTGGAATGGAGATATCGAAGCCGCTTCCGGTTTCTTCCTGCACTTCCGAGTCACTCTCAAGCAAGAAGTCAATATTTGTAGTGGAATCGGGGCGTATCTGATAATTGATGACCGGCCGTTTCAGGTCGAGTCTTGAAACAGACAGTTCATTCCTGAGTAGTGGAAAAAGTTCGACGGAGACAAGGATTTGATCAGCGGAAAAGATGGAATCCCCCATTTGATCCGGTATCTGAACATGTTGCGCTTCCACGCCAAACCTGGGAAACGTTCTGAAAAATGTAAGTGAGAGTTTGTCTACCTGAATATCTGCGCCGGTTGCTTCACGAATATCCGGAAGAACCATATCGCTCAATCTGTCGTCGGTGAAATAGATATTTAACCCGACTAATATGACTATTAACAGCCCTACGACGACTGCAGCTATCTTAAAAAACGTCTTCATGTTTCTCCTGATTCAGATAATGATATCTACAAGTATAACGCAAATCCGGCTGTCACCGATCAGGGCTCATTTCCCTGTCGGTTTTAGCTCAGGCCTTGTAAATTATTAATTTAATTAGGAAAGCCGCTCCAGTGCGGTGTCAATCCTGCGAATCACCACATCCTTGCCAATCAGCTCCATGGATTGAAACAGATCGGGTCCAAATCCCTGTCCCGTCACAGCAATTCTCAAGGGCATCATCAGCTTGCCAAAACCCACATCATTGGCCTCAATTACCTCTTCAAGGGTCTTTTTAAGCGTTCCGGCGGCGAAGTCGGATTCAGGCAATTTCTCAATCTTGCCGCGATACTGTTTTACAAGATCACTGCTGCCGTCTTTCCATTTATTGAGTGCCTTGGGGTCGTACTCCTCCGGATCCCTGAAGAAAAAGAGTCCCATTTCAATCAGTTCGTCCAGTCTGGATACTCTCTCCTTAAGCAAACCTACAGCCTGTTCCAGATAATCGTGATCGGTTAATTCCACCCCATGTGCTTCGGCCAGCGGCTTGAGCCGGTTGGCCAACATCTTGTCGGACTGGCTTCGCAGATAGTGTTCATTATACCACAAGAGCTTTTTGTGATTGAATACCGCCCCACCCTTGCTCACACGATCGAGAGAGAACAAACGGCAGAGTTCTTCCAGTGAATGAATTTCGCTGTCATCACCGGGGCTCCATCCCAGGTAGGCCAGAAAATTTACAAGAGCTTCCGGTTCGTAATGAAGGTCAATATAATCACGCGTATTTACCGGAATTCCCTCCTCTTCAGCTTTTCGCTTGGAGAGTTTCCCTCCGCTGGGCGACATGATAAGCGGCAGGTGAGCCATTTTGGGCGGCTCCCAACCAAACGCCTTATACAGCAGCATATGTTTTGGCGTACTGCTGAGCCACTCCTCGCCACGTATAACATGAGTGATTTTCATCAGGTGGTCGTCAACCACATTGGCCAGATGATATGTGGGCATTCCGTCCGACTTCAGCAGAACCTGGTCATCCAGGCCTTTCGATTCGAAGGATACATGTCCGCGAATCATATCCTCAAAGCGGATGCTCTCACGACGTGGAACCTTCAGCCTTACCACATACTCTTCGCCGGCACTGAGTCTCTTCTGAACCTCATCCTGCGGCAAGGTAAGGCTGTTTTTCATGGACTGGCGGGTAATATAATCGTATTTGGGCGATGGATTGCCCGATTTCTGCAGACGCTCGCGCATCTGTTCAATTTCGTCCGTGGTGTCGAATGCATAGTACGCTTCATCCTGCTCAATCAGTTTTTCCGCATACGCATTGTAGATCGATTTTCGCTCACTTTGACGGTAAGGTCCTGAATCCCCCCCAACCGCCGGTCCTTCATCCACACTCATTCCGCACCACTCCAGCGACCGTATGATGTCTTGTTCCGCCCCCTCTACATATCGGCTTTGATCGGTATCTTCAATACGGAGGATAAATTTCCCGCCTTCATGCGAGCGGGCAAACAGATAGTTGTAAAGTGCAGTGCGAAGCCCTCCAATATGCAGAAAACCGGTGGGTGAGGGTGCAAAACGTACGCGAACAGAACCTTCCATAGATTGCTTTAGATTTAGAATTCATTACGATTCTAAAATACAGGGAAATTGAAAGGAAGGCTAATGAAATTAGATCGGCAACGCACAGCGGTTATGATTCTTACATAACTTGCAGAACCCGTCTATTGCCCGATTTCTGCTTTTTGATTTGGTCACGTCCTGATTTTGATTGAATTACTTTTCCGTTTGGTTCTTCATTAAATCTCTCCGGGTTTCCGGGATCTGCTGGTCACCGGATAATCTGCAGGCGGAGGGGGTGGATATGCGAGGTACGATCGGTAGTGAGCGATCTATGAAGTATTATCAATCCACTAACAAAGAGTGTCGCCTTTTGTCAAATCAGCAGCTTTTTGCCTATTACGTGTAGCTTGCAGCATGCGGCCTGTTGTCAGCAGCCTGACAGGTGACGAGGGATTGTCCTGAAATCGGGGAAGGCATTAAATCAGATTTTCTTTTACTATACGGTATACCCTGAATTGAAAAATTATCTGATCCATGAAATTCTCAAGAATTTTATTTTACCTCTCGCTCATTACAGCTGCTGCATTCCTTCTTTCCGGTTATGGTTATCAATGGGATTTATGGGGTTTGGGAACAGGGTTTACAGTTCTCCGTTACAGCGCATACTCGGCCATTGCGCTAACAGCTGTTAGCGCCGGTACATATTGGTTTGTGAGAAATTCAGGGTTCCTCGCTAAAGCATTTACCATTATTGCTTTTCTGCTGATGGGTTCGGCGACTGCCACAGCGCTCTACTGGCAGCAGGAGGCCCGATCTGTTCCGCCCATTCATGATATTTCCACCGATCTTGACAATCCGCCAGCATTCTCTGCAATAGTCCGGCTGCGAACCGATGCCCCAAACCCGCCTGAATATGCAGGTGAGGAAACCGCACA
Source organism: Rhodohalobacter mucosus (assembly GCF_003150675.1). Classification (NCBI taxonomy): domain Bacteria; kingdom Pseudomonadati; phylum Balneolota; class Balneolia; order Balneolales; family Balneolaceae; genus Rhodohalobacter; species Rhodohalobacter mucosus. The sequence continues at coordinate 188,660 of NZ_QGGB01000010.1, forward strand.
GGCCCAGCGTGAAGCCTATCCCGGTATTCAGCCGATTATTCTACCGGATAGCGTACAGCCGGTGATGGACCATGCGGTAGATTTGATCCTGGACCGCGACTGGGAAATCGTTGCGATCAATCGGGATGCACTGCGCATAGAAGCCACGGAAAAGCTTGCATGGTTTGGCTTTAAAGATGATGTGGTTCTCCGGTTTACCGAGACCGATGAGGGCACACGTGTAGACATGCGTTCCAAATCCAGAATAGGCCGAAGCGATGTGGGAGTGAATGCAAAAAGAATTGACCGTTTTTTAACGGACCTGGAAAACAGGGTTGAATAGATTTCACTATTTTTCAGGAATTAAAAGATTTCAATACACTAAACTTACACCATAGAATACATGTCTATACCACGCTTTCATCTCGCATTTCCCGTAAAGGAACTGGAAAAAACGCTTATTTTTTATCGCGATCTCCTTGGCTGCAAAACCGGCCGAAGCTCCGAAAAGTGGATCGACTTTGATTTCTGGGGTCACCAGGTTGTGGCGCATGTAAGCCCTCAGGATGCAGGGAAGTCAGCTTCAAATGAGGTGGACGGCCACTCTGTTCCCGCAAAACATTTTGGCGTGATTCTGGAGTGGGATGAGTTTCATGAGCTGGCCGACAGGCTACAAGACAATGATGTGACCTTTGTTATAGAACCCTACATACGCTTTAAGGGTGAACCGGGAGAACAGGCTACCATGTTTCTGCTCGACCCAAGCGGCAATGCACTTGAATTCAAGTCATTCAGGGATGAAAGCCAGATCTTCGCGGTTTGATTCTGCACGGCCAGGTGCATTTAACTAGTCTGAATCGAGTTCATCCAGTTTATATTCTGACAGTCGAACCCTGGCTCTGCTCACTACATTTTCAGCAAGATCTCTGTCTTTGCGCCTGATTTTAAGCAGCACTCTGCCCTGATTTGCGCCCGGAACTTCCTCAAAAATCCTCATTGATTTGCCCAAAATCTCTATGGTTGTCCGAAACCATTTTCTATGTATCTGCAGTGAATCAACTTCGCTGAACGGAACTTCCACTGCTTTCACACCCGATTTAAGGATACCCACAAAACTGTCTTTTTGATCAAATTCCAGAACAAGCTTATCATTTTTGAAGTGCAGCAATCCCTTTACTTCCACAAAACCGTGGTTTACATCGGGTATTTCAAATGGAACTGAACGACTGGTCATAATTTTCAGTGTTGTTTTCTATGCATTTACCGGAAATTCCAAAAAAATTCAAAAAATTCTGTAAGGGAATCCGATTTTTTGGTTCATACATGTGAGAACACGATACACAAATGAGCAAATTTGGGAAATGAATGAGCACATTTCCCAATGTCCTAATGGGGAATGCGACTGATCTCGCATTCCCCATTTCTTTAGGTTAATATAATGTAAGAATCGGGAGACTCACATGTTTTCTGTGTGCACCAGTTTTACGAGCTGCTTATCACTGCTCTTGTATCTTGCCTTCTTCTGGCCCCATGCAGCTTTTTCAAACAGCTCTTCAGACCCATCAATTGTTGAATCAGAGTCACGCAATGTTAAGGAATCCCCGCCGATAAGAGTGGTCATTAACGAACTGCTCTATCGCAGGGAGGCTGCCGGTAAACCTGAATTTGTTGAGCTGTTCAATATGGGAGACGAACCGATCCGCCTCGAAGGATGGCTCCTGGAGGATTCCGAAACATCAAGCAGGCTGCCCGGCGAAGCTGTGATTCAGCCCGGCGGTTACCTGGTGTTCACGGACCAAAAATCTTTTGCAAATAAGTCTGAGCTTACGTTCTACCTTGGCTCCTGGCCGGGATTCAGCAACGCCGGCGACGCAGTAGTGCTGAGAAATCCGACAGGGGTGACTGCCGACAGTGTCAGGTATTCACCGGAGTGGACCGAACCGCGTGCCGGGCCCGGAGTATCTCTTGAAAGAAAAGATCCGTCTGCGCTATCGCACGACCCTTCCAACTGGGCAGTAAGCCTGCACCCCAATGGTTCCACGCCGGGCGAAATCAACACAGTTTTTGAGGTTGACCGAAGGGGTCCCACGGCTGTTTTTGCAAGGGTGCAGAATAACCGTATTGAAACAATATTCAGCGAATTTATCCTGATCACTCCGAATACTCGTTTCAGCGTGAACGGCCGGCCTGTTGTACTACATGAGTACCAACAGGCCGGCGCAGACCGTGTGGTTCTGTCTCATAATCCGGGGTCTGCCGATACGGAACTGATTGTCCGGGCGGAAAATATCACAGATTTTCAGGGTAATCAGACGGTCTCAACAGAATTGCCGGTTGCACGAAAACCTGCTCCGGGCGACCTGGTGTTCGCTGAAATCATGTATCATGAACTGCCTGAGGATACGCTTACAGGCGCTGCACAGTCAGAGTACCTGGAAATCGCCAACAGCAGTAGCTTTTCCGTTTCCCTGGAAGGAATTTACATAAGAGAAAGCACCGACAGTGACGGCAATTACCGTTACATTCTACTCACCGATACCCGGCACAAATATCTCAGTCCGGGTGAACAAGCTGTTATCTACCCGGAAACCGGCAACATACCCTATCATCTGAGCAGAACAGGCCTCTATTTCGGGGCTTCTGAAACCCTTAACCGCCGATCGCTGAGGGCCGAACGCATGACACTGAGCCTGGTAAATACAGGCAAAGAGCTCTACCTTGCTGAGAGCAGCGGTTCGATACTCGATTTCATTCATTACGACCCGGCCTGGCATAACCCGAACATAGTTGACACACGCGGGATTTCACTGGAAAGAATATCGCTGCATAATGACAGCAACCACGGCGATAACTGGACGTCCAGTTCTGCAGAACTCGGGGGTACCCCCGCAGAGGTAAACAGCGTAAACCAATCCAGGAAAATTGCGGATGCAGGTAGCGGTCGGATTACTTTGCAGCCCAACCCTTTTTCACCTGACGCTGATGGTATCGACGACATTCTGAGCATCCGCTATGAACTTGATCAGCCGGATTACCTCCTGAAAGTCAGAATTTATGATCGCTATGGACGACTGATTCATAAGTTGGCAGACAGCTTCAGGGCCGGCTACTCAGGGGAGCTTCAGTGGGACGGATATACAGCAGCAGGCAACCAAAACCGTATCGGCATCTACATCGTCTGGGTTGAAGCTTACCATTCCGCCAACGGTTCGAGGGAGGTATTAAAAGAGGCAGTGGTGCTGGCAAGAAGGCTCGACTGACAAATAAAATTACATTCCAAGCCTGTCAGCCAGTATATCGATGTAGGCTTCATGCTCTTCCTTCATAAAAACGCTTCGAAGCAGGACAACATCATGAGCGTCGGCATCATAATCGTGAAAAATCGTGCAAAAGTGAGCCGCCGGAACCCTGAACAGGCTAAGGTGATATCCGCTTTCAGGGTTTTCCATTCCTTCCCGGAAAATCCTTTGGCTGCTTTCACTTACGGCAGAAGCTGTTTTTTGCCCCGGTATCTTAAAATAACCTGCGATATCCAGATCGGGTTCGGTATAAAGGTCAAACTCCTTACTCTCTTTCACTCTCTCTGTGAAACTGACCGAGGCATTTCTTGCTTTGCGAAGTACAGAGCCCAGTCCGTCCGGAGTGAGCGGAAGCAGCTCTAAAGTTGCCCAAAATGCAGCCGCCGAAGCTCCGGCACGTGAGCATTCCAGGCTTATTTCACCCAGGTGAAGCTGATCGGATGTGAAGTAGGTGTAGGGTGAATCATGTTTGAAAAATCTTCCAACCGAGGCGTCTTTATACAGCACACTCCCGCAGCCATAGGGCTGAAGACCGTGTTTATGAGGATCAATTACGATACTATCGGCTTCCGACAGAAGGTTCCAGTCCGCGTGTTTAGGCAGATCGGGGGCAATAAGCCTGAAAAATCCGCCGTAGGCAGCATCTGCATGAATTCTGAACCCATGCTTTTTGGAAAGTGCCAGCATTTCACCAAGCGGTTCAACATATCCAAGTCCTGTGGTACCCATGGTTACAACAAGGGTTCCGATCTCCCGCCCATGCATATCAATGAAATCAAGATCCGGAACCCCCCGGGCTGATACCGGAATTTCGAGAAAAGGCATATTCAGAACATGGCTCATCCTGGAATGCGTATAGTGTGCATTGGCCGTTGCAGCAACCTTCTTTCCCGGATGGATTTCCCTTGAAACGAAAAGAGCTTCCAGGTTGGCAATGGTGCCTGCAGAAGTGAGGTGACCCAGCCAGTTCTCCTCATAACCTACCATCCCGGCCAAATGAGCAACCGCCTCTTTTTCCATTTGTGATGTTGGCGGGCCGCCATCCAGGGCATGATTGTTGGGGTTGATGGTTGCGGTCAGGGCGTAAGCGAGCCATGCGACAGGATGCGGAGGTTTGAGCATCTGCCCCGCATACTGTGGATGGTGAAAAGGGTAGTTTCCTTCCAGCCGGGTTTCAAGATCACTCAGTATATTCCGTATTTCATCCGGATCGGCTTGTGCAATCCCGGCATGTTCCCCAAAGCGATTGCGCCACGCATCCAGCTTTTGCAGTGCTTCGCTCAGCAGCGGCAAATAGGGTTCAAAGTGATTCAACGGGTTGTCTTCTAAATTAGAATGAATGACACGCCGAGCGAAAGTACCTGCGCAACCTGTATCTCATCTGAAAAGTCATCGTCGTATACAAGATCAAGCCGCAGCGATGCATTCATAAAGCTGTTAATCTTTCCTGTAAGCTCATTCAGGAAGAAAACATCCGTACTGCTTACTGCTTTATTAACATTGGTAAAGGTTTCGACAGACGAGCTCCAGCTAAGATTGTCAGCAAGGGTCATACTGTACGCCGCTGCCAGACTAATACCGGCTTCATTTCTGAACGTATCTCCCTCTGCCAGCCCATACTGGGTGGAGAGTGATTCATCATTAACAATTGTTTGAAGAAGTCCAAAGCCGGCTTCAGCCGAAAAGTTTGGAGTGGGCACATATGCTACCCCGGCATTTTGCACAAAATAGCCCGGTGCCATAAAATCCGATATCAGAACATCCTCATCATTGGGACCGGCTTCATAATCATAACCCTTTGCAAACTGAGTTCTGAAGTTGATGTTCGCAAACAATTTGAACTCCTCATGGTCTTCTGACAGGTCATAGAGAAACCGGTTACTTACTGCAAGGCGGTCATCCGTTTTCCTCACTCCCTGCCCGTCCGTCCGGGTCTGACCGAATCGTGTCTCAAACTGAAATACGTAGGAAAACCGGTCTTTCTTATAGAGCGCCTGAAAGTTTGAATTCCCGGTGGCGGCAATGGTATTCACTCCACCCTGCGACCAGTTTGAGTAAGCAGCCTGTGAACCGTTGATCCCAAACGTCCAGCTGTAGTCCCAGCCGTCCAGGGAGTCGGGTACAGCGGGTGCATCCTGAGCCATGGCAGAATGGCTGATGAAGAGTATGAGTACGGTAAAAAGTATAGATACGTATCGTTTTTTCATTGTTTATTATACTAGAATTCAGAGTTGTTCAAGAATAACTTTCTCAGGTTTTGAGTTATCAAGCAAGAGGTTAACCTGCTCATTCAGCTTTGTTGGCACGTGAACTCCCACTATTTCAGCAAAAACAGGATACTTTCTGTGCCCCCTGTCAACAAGCACCGAAACACATATTTTGCGAAAATCATGGATGGCATGGATGCGGTCCATCGCTCGCTGAATCGTCTCTCCGCTAAAGATGACGTCATCAACGATAACAAGAAAACTATCCGGCAGAATCGGCTGTGAAAGTGAAAAACCGTTTTCTTCATCAACGTCCAGCCTGTCGGTCGGAACAGCGCTGCCCGTAACCTTTTCAATTACATTTTTGATTGATGATGCGACAGAACTTCCGCGCTCGTTTAATGCCACAATATAAACGGGATACCCTTGTGCCATTTCTATGATTTGAAATGCCATGCGTTTAAGGGTACGCTCAATTCTGGCTTCGTCGAGAAGTATCATTTAATATGTATTAGATTTAACCTTCTGCAATCAAAAATTTATTCTTTTTGTGTTGTTTATAAAACAGAGAATAAAAAAAATCGTTCTGTATATAAGGTAATGATTAATCAGGATTTTGAAATGAAAAACAGTATCCATTTATTCTGGTTCTACTGGAGTGTCATTATCGATATGTCAGCCGGAACAGCGGCGGCAGGCAGAATTGAGGACTCAAAACGAGCTCATTTTTTGCAAAAGAACACGGCCGGAGCTTTCATTATTGTCAGAGCAGAATCAAAAAAGTGAGATCACGGGCAAGATCAGAAGAAATTTGAGGCCCTTGCTACACGGCCTGTTTAAATCCACTGAAAACCTCCATATGGGGCAGCCTGAAAAATACAATGACGGGTAACCGCAACATGAACTATCCTGAAAGCCTCCTTCAATGGATCTGGGAAAATTTACAGTTTCAGTTTACATCGCTGAAAACCACCCTCGGAGAGGATATTGAAATCATATCACCCGGTACGCTGAATAAAGGTGCCGGCCCGGATTTCAAGAATGCTGCACTTTTTATCCGGGGTGTACAATGGCACGGTAGTATTGAAATCCATCTTGACGGCGACGACTGGTATCAGCACGGGCACCAGCACGATCCGGCCTATTCCAGTGTTGTACTCCATGTCGTGTTAACCGGTTCACATATTCCCGCAGAGACCGTTCATGGAAGAGTGCCCCATACGCTTCATATCGAGCCTTATCTTCAAACCTCCCTTGCCGGCCTTTTAAAAACACGTCAGTCATCTGCTCTGCCCTGCAGCGGGTCCGTCACCTACCTGAACCAGCAGGCATTTGAAAAGCAGATTGAAATGGCTCATAAAGAGTATTTCGAATACAAGCTTCACGAGCTACTGAAACTATACGATGCCCGTCGCCTTCCCTCTGATGCATGGAAAAAGGCGTTTATCGGCCAGATCTACCGTACGCTGGGTGTTCCCGGAAACAGTGACAATATGCTGGAACTGTACCATAAGGTATCGGGAAAAAGCAATGGATATTCTTCTCCGGAAGAGTGGGCAGAATATGTAACGGAAGAAGCATTTTCGGGAAATGCAGACAAGATCTGGACGAAAAGCGGAATGAGGCCTGCCGGCTGCCCTGAACGGCGGGTGGCACAGGCTGCAGCTCTTCAATATGCGATAGATCGTTACCCGCAAGCGCAATTCCTTGGCAAAGGGCTTTCATCCTGGGGCAGTCTTATTCGTTCTGTTCCCGGCGGGCAGAGGCCGGGTCAAACTAGCCTCAGCATACTGGAGTATACCGTGTTTCTTCCGGCCCTTTATCTTCTGGGAAAGCTATTCCATGACCGCACCCTGATGACCGGCTCATACGGGCAATGGAAATCGGGAGTGCCCCGGCTGCCGTCAGGGATTTCGAAGCCGTTTCTTGAGGCCGGGTTTCAAATTCCCCCATCCAGCCCTAAAACAGGGCTTGTACACCAATACAAGAGGTACTGTTCGGAGCGCCGCTGCCACCGCTGCGAGGTATTTAAAACTGCAATTCGTTCTTGACTGCATTTTCGTAAGTTTCTATCTTTGGGGTCTGTCAAATCGATGAATTGCCCGGTCGTCTAATGGCAGGACAGCTGGTTTTGGTCCAGTCAGTGGGGGTTCGAATCCTCCCCGGGCAACATTCAGAAAAGGATGCCAAGCAGGTACTCCTTTTTCTTTTTTAAACAACCACCACGCAACCACTCAGATCGTTGGATACGCCTTTAGCAATATTTGCAGGGAGAAGCAACCTGGCACTTTCCAGGGCCATTGCTGAAAGCTACGGAACCGAACTCGGTGAAGTTACCATCAAATCATTTTCCGACGGTGAGCTCTACGCAAAATATGAACAAAGCATCCGGGGTGAAGACATTTTTGTTATTCAGTCCACCCCGCCTCCGGGAGACAACATTATAGAGTTGTTGCTGCTGCTGGATGCCGCAAAAAGAGCCTCTGTGAAGCGTGTGACAGCCGTTATCCCCTATTTTGGATACGCGCGCCAGGACCGGAAGGATCAACCGCGTGTATCGATCGCTTCCAAGCTGATGGCAAATATTCTGGTTGAAGCCGGGGCCGACCGCATTCTTACCATGGACCTGCATGCGTCCCAGATACAGGGGTTTTTTGATATACCCCTTGATCACCTTTACGCAAGCCGGATTTTTATTGAGTATTTTACCGAGAACCCGATAGAGAACCTTGTGGTGGTTGCTCCTGATGTGGGAAGTCTCAAAATGGCCCGTGCCTATTCAAAGAAACTGGGCGCCAGCCTTGCCTTCATTGACAAGCGCAGGCCCAAACAGAACGTTGCCGAGGTAATGAATATCATCGGTGAGGTTGGAAATAAAAATGTACTGATCGTAGACGACCTGATTGATACTGCCGGTACCATTACCAACGCGGCGGTAGCCCTGAAAGAGAGAGGGGCACTGAATATCATGACCACATGTACACATCCCATCCTCTCCGGACCGGCCTATCAGCGAATAGAAGATTCGCCCATTGATCAGCTTTTGGTAACCGATACGGTACCCCTGAGAAAACCTTCAGATAAGATAAAGGTTCTGAGTGTGGCAGGCATTTTTGCTGAAGCGATACAGCGAATCCACACCAACGACACAATTAGTGCACTTTTTGATGATTAATCGATAATTGAACAACAATGAAAAAACCTGAAATTTTTAAACTGGAAGGTGAACCAAGGGAAGCGGGAAGCAAAACTGCAGATCAGCTGCGTGAAGAACTCCGCATACCTGCTGTTCTCTATGGACCGAATGTAAAAGAGAACGTCCACTTCTCCATCCTGGAATCCGATCTCGAAAAAATTCTTTCTGTCAGCCAAACCAAGCTGCAGGAGCTGTCGATCGACGGAACCACCTATAATACACTCTTAAAGAACGTAGAATTTGACCCGGTCTCAGACCGGGCGCTGCACGCCGACTTCTACGTTCTGGAACCAAAAGTTCGCGTAAAACTAAGAGTTCCAATTCGTCTTGTTGGCACACCGAAAGGTGTTACAGACGGTGGCGGCCGTATTTTTCAGACCCTTCGAATTGTTCGAATCAATGTACTTCCGGAGAAAATTCCGGCCGTATTTGAGCTGGATGTTTCAAATCTCGATATAGGCGATTCACTGCACGTAAGTGAACTTGACATGGAAGGCATTGACCCTCTGGACGATCCCAGAAGAACCATTGTTACCGTTGCACCACCGAAATCCGAGAAGCTCTTTGAATCATCAATCGTTTCCGAGGAAGAACTCGAAGAGGAACTGGTTGAGGGTGAAGAGGCAGAAGTAGCTGAAGGTGAAGAGGCTGCCGGTGAAGAAGGTGAAGGCGAGAGCGAGGCTGAAGAGTCCAAAGAATAATACGCGCACTTACACATGGCACTCATTGCAGGTCTGGGCAACCCGGGGGCGGAATACAGAGATACCCGTCACAATGTAGGGTTTGAACTCCTTGACCTGCTATCCGATAAGCTTTCTGCCACTTTTGAATCTGAAAGCGGGCTCTACGATCTGGGAAAAGCCCGTTTCAAAGGTCAAAATGTGTGGTTGGTTAAGCCAAAAACATTCATGAATCTGAGCGGTAAGGCAATCAGGAAAGTTCTGACCAAAACGAACCACGATCCCCGGCAGTGCTTGGTCTGTTATGATGATGTTAATCTTGATGCAGGTACCATCAGGCTTCGTCCATCGGGGAGTGCAGGCGGACATAACGGCATTCAGAATATCATTGATGAACTCAAAACGAACCAGTTTCCAAGACTTCGAATTGGCATCGGAAACAATTACAGGCGGGGACAGCAGGCAAACTACGTTCTCTCTCCTTTTAGTGATGAGGAGAAACCGGTAATCGAAAAAACTCTTGAGTACGCATCTGAGGCTGTCATGACGTTTCTTCACAGCGGAATTGACAATGCAATGAACCAATTTAACTAAAACTAATCTGCAAACCGGGATTATTCATTAACCCAAAAAACACTAAACTACTATGGTAAATACAATTATCTACCTGATACCGGTAGCCGGCCTTCTGGCCCTGTTGTTTACGTATATCCGTACACAGTGGGTAAAGAAACAGGAAGTTGGTACTGAAAAAATGCAACGCATCAGCGACAATATTTCACGCGGTGCCATGGCATTTCTCAAGGCTGAATACCGCGTTCTCAGCATTTTTGTTGTCATTGTTGCCGTTTTACTCGGCCTTCAGGGAGCAAGTGCTGAAAACTCTTCATGGCTGGTTGCCTTCTCATTTATCATGGGCGCTCTTTGTTCCGGTCTTGCCGGATTCATTGGCATGCGCGTTGCCACAAAGGCCAATGTCCGCACCACTAACGCGGCCAGAACAAGCCTTGCAAACGGTTTGAAAGTTGCATTCACGGGAGGATCCGTCATGGGTCTCGGCGTGGTTGGCCTGGGTGTTCTTGGGCTGGGTCTGCTCTTTATCCTCTATTATAATCAGTTCGACAATGTTGCCCAGATTCTTACCGTAATTACGAGTTTTTCATTTGGTGCGTCATCCATAGCCCTTTTTGCTCGTGTGGGCGGTGGTATTTATACCAAAGCTGCTGATGTTGGCGCCGACCTTGTGGGTAAAGTTGAAGCCGGTATCCCCGAAGATCATCCGCTGAACCCCGCAACGATTGCTGATAATGTGGGTGACAATGTAGGTGATGTTGCAGGTATGGGTGCCGACCTTTTTGAATCGTATGTAGGATCCATCATAGGTACAATGGTACTGGGTGCTGCTTTCCTGGGAGTTACAGGTTTTGAATCCGGAAATGAGTTCGGCGGACTGAATGCCGTACTTCTGCCCCTGGTTCTTGCAGGCGTTGGGATTGTAACCTCTATTATCGGAACGTACTTTGTGCGCGTGAGAGAAGGCGGAAATCCGCAAAAAGCCCTGAACATCGGTGAATTTACAGCTGCAATTATTATGCTGGGTGCATCCTACCTCATTATCAACTGGATGCTGCCATCCACATGGGAGCTGAATGGATTTGAATATACTTCCATGGGTGTATTCTGGGCAACCATCTTCGGTCTTGCTGCCGGCCTTCTGATTGGCCTGATTACCGAACACTACACCGGCACCAATACCAAGCCGGTCTGGTCGATTGTGAAGCAGTCCGTTACCGGCTCAGCTACCAATATTATTGCAGGCGTGGGCGTGGGTATGATCTCCACCGCCATTCCGATTGTGATCATTGCAGTAGCTATTCTGGGAGCCTACCACTTTGCAGGACTTTACGGCATTGCGATTGCCGCCGTGGGTATGCTTTCCAACACGGGTATTCAGCTTGCTGTAGATGCTTACGGGCCTATTTCAGACAATGCCGGCGGTATCGCCGAAATGTCTGAACTGCCCGGGGAAGTACGGGAGCGCACCGATAAGCTCGATGCTGTCGGAAACACTACCGCAGCCATCGGAAAAGGATTCGCCATCGGTTCTGCCGCTCTCACGGCGCTTGCACTGTTTGCGGCCTATATCACCGCCTACAATGTTACGAATCCTGATTCCATCATTTCTGCGATTGACATTACCGCGCCCAGTGTAATGGCTGCTCTCTTTGTGGGAGCCATGCTGCCCTACCTGTTCTCCGCTCTCTCCATGCAGGCTGTTGGCCGTGCAGCGATGAGCATGATCGAGGAAGTGCGTCGTCAGTTCCGCGATATCCCCGAACTCACCAAAGCCCTGGATGCCATGCGCCGGAACGAAGGCAAAAAGCTTGTTGAATGGAGCGACGAAGACCGGCACATTTTTGAGGCAGCCGATGGTAAGGCGGAATATGAGAAGTGCGTTGCCATTTCCACCCAGGCATCCATTCGCGAGATGATCGCTCCCGGATTGCTTGCCGTTATCGTACCCGTTCTTTTTGGTTTCATTGGCGGACCGCTTATGCTTGGCGGACTCCTTGCCGGTGTTACCGCATCCGGTGTTCTTCTTGCACTGTTTCAGTCAAATTCAGGCGGTGCCTGGGACAATGCAAAGAAAATGATTGAAGAAGGCGTCGAAATTGACGGCAAAAATTATGGCAAGGGATCCGAGCCCCATAAAGCTGCCGTTGTGGGCGATACCGTGGGTGATCCCTTCAAAGATACTTCAGGGCCATCCCTGAACATTCTGATCAAGCTCATGTCGGTAGTTGCACTTGTGATTGCAACCATGATCTGATCTGACCTGATCTTATTTCGACATTAAAAAAAAAGCCCCGGCGAGAAATTGCCGGGGCTTTTTCTATGTTTGAAAATGAAAACCACTATTTTAAAGCGGGTTCGAAACAAGATTGACGGGCAACAAAGCCGCTATTCATTAAAGTAAATTCTTGCGCCGAACTCACGTTATCTTACATTCAGGATCAATACGCTATGACCGATATTTTTAAACTGATATTCGAACACGATCTGCGGTTAGATGAACTGCGTGCACGCCATACTGACCGGTCTGTACAGGAAGTTTCAGAGAGCATTGAAGCATTTTTGAAACCGGATCCCACCTATTCAAAATTTTATCTCACAGGTACGGTATTGCCGGAAAGCAGATTCGGTCTTAGCGCCCTCCGGCACTATGACCGTGTGCTGCATGCGCTGGCCGGCGGACTGCAAGAGTACAGCCTCTTTCTGAACGGAAAGGTGGTAACATTGGAGGAAGCGGCAGAAACAGCAGATGTCGGAGCTCCCATTATTCTAACCAGGGCCGAATCCCATTCGTGGCAAACGGATCGTCTTACGATTCATGACGGGAACAATATCGGGCACATCAAACCCGCAATTGCCGATGTACTGTCGTCGGATGATCTGCTTCTATATAAAGAGAAAGCCCATCACGGTTTCGACCTGCATCTGCTCTCAAAAAAGAATATCTACCGTGATCTTTTTGCACAGTTTCAGCCATTGGTTTCTGAGGCATTCCGTTTTTTCAGCATCAACGGAAAGAAGATGCGCTCCGAAAAAATGTTTTACTTCGAAACCTGGACCCTGAATCGTCCACCGCATGGCGCAGAAGAGGTATTTCCAGAAACCGTGCTCTGAAAAAGTTACTTTGATGCAATCATTATCAGGCGCGGGTTTTCAGAGCCGCCGTATGCATTTCCATCGTAATCGCCATACGTTTTAAGAAGCGTAAAGCCTTTCTCCCTAAATGCCCTTTTAAACCAACCGAGCCCATAGAGTTTCACTCTTTCCATATAGTCAACCGGCTCGGTTAGTGAACCCCCTTCAAAACGGATTGTTTTATAGACCATCCCGTCCTTAATCTCTCTGCTGATTTTATAATTCATCTCATCGTATGAGCCGCTCTCTTCGGGTACCAGGTGACTCTTTACATAGTCTGCATTCAAAAAATCTATCAGAAACATCCCTCCCGGCCTCAGCATGGTTCCCGCACTTTCTATCACCCTGAGATTTTCTTCATCCTCAAGAAAATATCCAAAGGTGGTAAACAGATTAACGACAGCATCGAATGAAGTATTCAGCGGTGTTCGCATATCTCCCGTGCGAAATGACACATTTTGCAGGTTTTTTTGTGTTGCTTTTTGCCTGGCCTTGCGAACAGCTTCACCGGATAGGTCGAGCCCGGTAACACGGTACCCCATTTCGGCCAGGGCGATGGAGTGACGGCCTCTTCCGCATCCCAGATCCAGTATTTCAGGATACTCTTTCACAGGAACTTCCTTCCCTATGAGCGCAGCCATTTTTGAGGCTTCCTCTTCGTTGCGGTTGGCGTACAGTACTTCGTAAAGCGGGGTATCGAACCAATCCTCAAACCAGCTCATAAGTCTCCGTTGCGCAGCAGATGTTTACACGTTAAATAGAACGCCCAATTTTAGGCTTTTAATCATTATCTTCCAAAATCTCAGTAAAAACAGAACATCATGACATTTACAGATAAGCTGACCCGTGCCGTGCAATCATCCGGTTCGGTTTTATGCGCAGGCCTGGATCCTGATCCGGATAGAATTCCAAAACCGCTTCGTGACCAGATACCGGATGAGGGTCGCCTGATTTTTGAGTTCTGCCGACGCGTAATTGAAGCCGTGAAACCTCACGTTTGTGCTTTTAAACCCAACCTTGCATTTTTTGAAGCTCTGGGCGCTCCCGGATGGAATGCACTGGAGCAGGTGATCGACTCCATCCCCTCCAACAGAGTTGTAATAGCGGATGCAAAACGGGGCGATATCGGAAATACAGCCGGAAAATACAGAGAAGCATTTTTTGACCGTTTAGGAGCAGATGCCATCACCCTGAACCCGCTTATGGGTATGGATACCATTCAACCCTTTACTCATTACCCTGATAAAGCCGTATTTGTTCTTACATTAACCTCAAACGAAGGTGCTGCAGACTTTTTCAAACAACGGATCGAAGGCGGATCCAGTCTCAGCCAATACATTGCCGGTGAGCTCTCCAGATATCAGGTACAGTCAGCCGCCCATCTGGGCATGGTTCTTGGGGCCACTCAAACGACGAACCTTCAGCCGCTACTCAAGGCGCACCCGAACGCACATCTGCTCATACCCGGTGTGGGTACTCAGGGCGGAAGTATACCGGATCTTGAAAAGGTTTTGGAAAACCATAAGGGAGTTCCCATCATTAACTCTTCTCGCTCTATCCTGTATGCGGGCAGGGACAATGAAGACTGGATTCGTTATGTAACGGATCAGGCTGTACAACTGAAAGAATCACTCCATACAATCAGTTCCCGTTATGCCAAAAAAGCTTCCTGAAGTAATCCTCTACACAGATGGTGCATGCCGCGGAAATCCGGGGCCCGGAGGCTGGGGAGCCCTGCTCATCTGGAACGGAAAGGAGAAAGAGATTGCAGGGGGCAATCCGCAAACCACCAATAACCGCATGGAGATGAAGGCCATTATAGAAGGGCTGAAAACCCTGAAGCGGCCTTGCCATGTTAAAATTCACAGCGACAGTGCCCTCATCGTGAATACATTTACGAAGGGATGGATTGATAACTGGATTAAAAGAGGATGGAAAAAATCGGATAAAAAACCGGTGGAAAACCGTGATCTGTGGGAGGAGATGCTTCGTGCGGCCCAACCTCATAAACTGAGCTGGTTTAAGGTAAAAGGACACTCCGATGATGAACTGAACAACCGTGTGGATGCACTGGCCGTTGCAGAATCCAAAAAGTTTTGATTTAAAACATTAAAATCAGATCATCATTTCTCTGTGTGCCGGATCAATCCTGCAGTGCCATACCACAAACCCACTGAACCACTAACCTTCACCAGCTGATGCTCAGAACAAGAAAAGAGACACCCCGGGCTTCCAAAAAGGAAATATTCGGGTGGGCCATGTTTGATTTCGCCAATCAGTCGTATACGCTGCTGATCATCACGGTCATTTTTCCTGTTTTGTTTACAACGGTTATTGTAGGTGATGCCCAGGATGATTACCGTCTGGGAAACCTGTTGTGGAGCGTAGCCCTTGCCGTTAGTTACTTCATTGTGGTGCTGAGCGGACCTGTTTTCGGTGCCATCATGGACTTTTCGGCCATGAAGAAGAGGTTTCTTTTTTACAGCTATGCGTTGACTGTGGTAAGCACAGCACTTCTCTATTTTGTAGAACCCGGACTGGTTGTGCTTGGCGTGATTCTGATTATCATCTCCAATTTTGCCTATGCCATCGGCGAAAATTTCATTGCAGCCTTTCTGCCCAGTCTGGGCCCTCCTGCCGACATGGGCAAGATCTCCGGATTCGGATGGGCGCTCGGCTATGTAGGCGGTCTCTTTTCTGCCGGTTTTGTGATCCTCTACCTGGGTGAACCCACCGGCGATAATTTTGACACTATTCGCTGGGTGGGTCCATGGGCGGCCCTTTTCTTTCTGGTAGCAGCCATACCCACATTTGCATGGGTGCGGGAGCCGGGCCTGCGCCAGGAACTTCCGGCGGGGGAAACGTTCGTTTCAATGGGTTTCAAGCGGCTTGGAGAGACATTGCGGGAGCTTCCGCGCTTCCGGGACCTCGGCATATTTCTTATCTCGGTCTTTTTCGCAATGGCTGCAATCTACATTGTGGTCAGTTTCGCATTTATTTACGGTGATCAGGTGGTACAGTGGGATGAGTCGGTGCGCGTTCTTATGTTTGTGGTTGTCCAGGTAACCGCGGCTGCAGGCGCTTTTCTGTTTGGCGTAATTCAGGACCGTATTGGTGCGCGTCTTACCTACAACCTCACTCTGGGACTCTGGTTTCTGGGAGTGCTCGGAATCTGGGCCGTCACCGATATTACCGTCTGGCTCAATTCACAGCTCGGCACCTCTTTCGAGGATCAGTACGTTTTCCTTTGGATTGGTGTGGTTGCGGGCCTGAGCCTGGGGTCCAGCCAGTCGGCAAGCCGGGCTATGGTGGGCCTTTTTTCCCCGGAACAGAAAGCCGCCGAATTTTTTGGTTTCTGGGGCCTTTCGAATAAGGTTGCCGGTGTATTTGGCATTATCGGGCTGGGCCTGTTGCAGGCGGAATTCGGGCTTCAGCAATCCGTACTGTTCTGTGCATTTCTATTTCTGGTCGCAATTGTTATCTGTCTGTTTGTTAACCAGGAACGGGGTGAAATGGCTGCTGATGATTATCACGAACAAAATTATATCGGCTAGATCTGTTTTTTTGCTTACCGGGCGGTTGTTCATTCCCCCATCTGCACCTGACAATCAGCCCAAGCCCGTACCGGTAACATATATTGATTGTTGCAAGCCATTAATTTTCAATTGTATGTCTTCTTAGCTATTGATATCAGTATACCCATTTCGGTTTACTGTGACGGGTGATTTGTGAAGGGTAAAAAAAATCATAAATCACCATGCATTTTCCGCGTATTGTGTTAAATTAAGCCAGTTTTATTGTACAGGGATGTATAATACTCTATGCATAAAAACAGATTGATGAATTTCTCATCAAGGTAACTGAAATATTTAATTTGGAGATTTATATGAGCAGAATTGACGAAGTAAAAAACCTGACATCTGAACTTGAAGGGGACCTCGACAAGTTTTACAACAAAGGAAATAAGGCAGCCGGTACACGTGCCCGAAAATCACTCCAGGAACTCAAGAAACTGGCTCAGGAAATCCGTCTTGAAATCCAGGACATGAAGAACAACGCCTAAGATTTAGCATATCTTTGCAATTATTTCGAGCCGCCGCGGTATAACCCGGCGGCTTTTTTTATGCTTTTTTTTGTTAGAGGCTGCTGAATCTGCTTCTATCGTCCAGGTGCTGTGCTGAGAGATCCCTCCGCTTCGGCCTCTGGCCTGCGGTCGGGATGACAACGACACCCCGTTTTAAAGCGGCGCATCTGTTTCCAAACTAAACCAATGACCTTCCAGCGCCTGATTGGCAGAGTCCCCCATTCCGGCGAAGGTGAAGATATGTGATGGACGATGGGTGATGAGCGATGGACGAAGTTTCCTGCAGCATGAACCTTGTGCCTTGCACCATGTAACATGATGCCTGTATCCGCCCTTTTTATCGTCCAGGTGCGATGATGGGAGATCCCTCCACTTCGGCCTCTGGCCTGCGGTCGGGATGACAACGACACCCCGTTTTAAAGCGACGCATCTGTATCCAAACTATACCAATGACCTTCCCGCGCCGCCAGGGCGGGACCGGATTCCCAACACCGGAGGTGTTGAATATCAATAGCCCCGGGTGCAACCCGGGGTGGGAGTGCGCCGTAATCACAACCCCGAGGACGAATGTTAATCAACGCCCGGGTCCTGCCGAGGGGTTCGAGGGAATGGTTGACCGGGCGAGACCCGCGGGAAGATATGTGATGGACGATGGGTGATGAGCGATGGACGAAGTTTCCTGCAGCATGAACCTTGTGCCTTGCACCCTGAAGCCTGATGCCTGTATCCGCCCTTTTTATCGTCCATGTGCGATGATGGGAGATCCCTCCACTTCGGCCTCTGGCCTGCGGTCGGGATGACAACGACACCCCGTTTTAAAGCGACGCATCTGTATCCCAACTAAACCAATGACCTTCCCGCGCCGCCAGGGCGGGACCGGATTCCTAACACCGGAGGTGTTGAACATCAATAGCCCCGTGCGAAGCGCGGGGTGGGAGTGCGCCGCAACCACAACCCCGAGGACGGATGTTAATCAACGCCCGGGTCCTGCCGAGGGGTTCGTGGGAATGGTTGACCGGGTGAGACCCGCGGGAAGATATGTGATGGACGAAGGATGATGAGCGATGGACGAAGTTTCCTGCAGCATGAACCTTGTGCCTTGCACCCTGTAGCCTGTAGCTTTTTGCATTCTACTAAATTCACATTTCAAAACTCTCTCTTAAGAGTTACTTTTAGCACTCACAGACTGCAGTCATGAAAAACACTCCATTTCATAAACTTACACCGCGCGCTATCAGAGTCTGGCAGCTTGGCAGTGCATTTGGCAACTTGTTCCTTTTTGCCATTCCGGCCGTCTATGCCGCCATATTCGGGTACCAGCGCTTCCATTTCTGGATTTTACTGTCGGTTATCGTCCTACTGCTGACCTACTATATTCTGTCCATAGCGCTTATCCCTTATCTCTCATGGAAGAAGTGGCGCTATGCCATAGATGAGAATGAGATAGACCTGAAACGAGGCGTCATTATCCATCGGCGGACACTGATTCCGCTCAGCCGCGTGCAGCACGTAGATACCCGGCAGGGTCCTCTGCTTCGATGGTATAATCTGGCCTCCGTAACTATCTCCACGGCCGCCACCACGCACGAAATTCCCGCATTGGATGAAGTGATTGCCGACCGGGTTCGTCATAAAATTTCAACCTATGCAAGGCTGGCCGAAGATGATGTCTGAATTTCAGCGACAGCACCCTGCATCGGCCATCAGTGGCGCCTTTGCCCTGATCCGCGAGAACTTTGTCACCATTCTCATCTTTCTGTTTCTGGGTGTGAGCAACGAAAACCTGGATTTTCTCTGGTGGATTTCGGGAGGTTTTATCGTTCTGCTGCTGCTCGGTTTCGGCAGCTGGTGGCGATTTGAGTACAAAATTGAAAACGGAGAGCTGCATATTCGCCGCGGGCTTTTTGTCCGGAAAAATCTTTATCTCACCAAAGACCGTATCCAGGTGATCGATATCACAGCGGGATTGGTCCAGCGGCTATTCGGCCTTGTGAAAGTGGATATACAGACGGCCGGCTCCAGCTCCAGGGAAGCATCGATCGAAGCCGTTAGCCTTCAGCGCGCCAAAGAGATTAACCGGCTGCTTCGCGGTGAAACGGATTCAAGCGATGCGGGAGAGTCCGAAGAAATTTCAGAGACAATCGACAAACCTCAAAAGATATTCACACTTCCGGGCAAGGAGCTGCTGATCGCGGCCTCAACCTCAGGCAGTTTTGGTATAGCCTTCTCCATTCTGGCCACGGTATTTTCACAGGCAGAACCGCTGCTCGATGAGTCCGAAATGTACGATATCATCATCGGCCTGCTGCCCGCCCAGAATGACCTTTTCACCATCATCGTCATGGTTGTGATTTTTGCGGCTGCAGCCTGGCTGCTCTCCTTCATCTCTACGCTTCTCAGCTATGGTGACTTCAAACTGGAGGTGAAACCGGATGAAATGGTGATCTCACGCGGCATCTTCGAAAAAAAGCGCCTCACCATTCCCTATAACCGGATTCAGGCTGTTCATATCTCAGAAGGAATTATCCGTCAGCCGCTCGGATACGCTTCCGTACACATCGAAAGCGCCGGATACGGGGATGACAAGGGAACCGGATCCATTGTACTTTTTCCGTTAATGAAACGGGATGAGCTGCTTCTGTTTCTGAACGACATCCTGCCCGACTACCAGAAGCTGCATGAAGGCGTGCGTCCGCCGGCCAGGGCGGCGCGGAGATACATGATCCGTGCTTCGGTTGTGATTACGGCCATCACTGCAGCACTCTATTGGTTGTTAAGCCTCAATAACTGGGTTTGGATTATCCCAGCGCTATCGGTTTACTGGGGATGGCTGCGCTACAGGGATGCCGCCGCTGCCTTAAGTGAGGACGTGCTGGTGATTCGCAGCCGGCAGCTCGCCAAAAATACCGCCTATATCAAGAGAAAACGCATTCAGGACGCCACCATCAGCCAAAGCTGGATCCAGTGTTTCAGGAATCTTTGTACGGTTACCGTACATGTGGCATCCGGCGACCAGGGCAAATCGTTTTCGGTTACCGATCTGGAAGCTGCCGAAGGGCGATTTCTGCTGAAAGAGCTGAAAGGGCATGGAATGTCATACGGTGATTTGCAGGATATCCCGGCACCGGAATTTACCGTCAAACTGCCGGGGTGGCCGCATTCATTGATCGGCAGCGATCAGGCGGCAGCAAACTGAACGTTGACGAGCGCGGATTTCAGTTCGTGGATATTGACCGGCTTCATCAGATAGAATGAGTTCGTCACTTCCATCGCCGTTCGCCTGGTGTCCGCGTCCGTTTGTGCGGAGATGTAGATAACCGGCACATCGGAGTGCTGCCTGATTTTCTGCATGGCCTCCACGCCGGTTACGCTGTCGGCAAGCATGATGTCCATCATGATCAGGTCGGGCCGGTGCTTTTCCACCATCCGGATGGCGTCTTCGCCGCCATGGGCAACGCTAACCACTTCAAAATTCATTGATTTGGCCATTTTTCTGAGTACAATGGCCAGCAACCGGTCGTCTTCTACGATGACTACTTTTTTCTTTTCCATGAGCAAATGTTTTATTCAGGAAACAATATATAGACCGCTTTCCGCCTAAACCATTAATGTTCTCTAAGGGAGAAAAGGGCCCGGAACCTTTCAAATAAACAGTTCAACCATGGCTTCCCAGTGCCCAGCTAAAAAATATTCCATAAGTTGCTAATATTTAATGTTTTTTTTTATTCTATTTATCAGTTTATACAAGTTCAGACCTATCTGCTGTCTTAATAACAATGGCTCAGTAAAAATGAAAAAGAGTATTGCTTTCTGCTTAGTGTTTTTTCTTTTTCTGGGTTGTAGTGAGCGTGAAGAGAATGCAGTTCAGAACTCCTCTAACCCAATCGTTCATCCCACTGAACATGCTTTTTTACCTGATTCAGTTATCGGCTCCGTCATTAACACGTCAGAAATATTTGATACCCCTCTCTACTCCGAAAATGAATTATTGGTAAGAATCGGGAAGAATGAAGGTCAGATGGAAGAGATTCTGGGATCGTTGACAGGGGCCGGAGTGGTGGGAGATGATCTGCTGATTATTGCAGATGATCAGCAAAATATGATTCGTGTTTACGACTTGAAGACAGGCGGACACCTTTTCCCCCTGGCACGAAGTGGGCGTGGACCGGGTGAGTTGTTTGAGATTGCAGCTTTAGAAACCAACGGCCGAATCGTTGCCGCGGCTGACCGGATTCAAAAGATCGAATTATTTGAGTGGAAAGATGGAGATCAGTTTGAAAACCGTTTGATCGACATCGATTTTACGCCTCATTTCCTCTGCCTGCTCGGCGATCGTCTTTTTGTTTCCGGATTTCACTATGTGAACAAAAACACGATTCATGTTTATGATGTACAGGACGGTCAGCACATCAAATCTTTTCATGATGCCTATCCTTCCGAGAGTTTTATGACTCAGATGATGTTGTCAAACAACAGGGTCGCTTGCAACAACTCAACGGGAACCGTGGCCGTTATGAATCCCTATTTACCCTATGTGTACGGGTACAATTCAGAAGGAGAACGGCTTTGGACATCAAAATTAGAGGACTTTGCACCGGTTGAGGCAACCGAGTTTATGAGTGAGAACGGAAGGCCCGGGGTTACCAAGAGTATCAGGCCTGACGGTATCACAGATATTTATTCTCAATTCATCTCATTCGAAGATTCCGATTTTTTCCTGCTGCAAATGAACAGAATGGAGAAAAAAGATGGCGAGACGATACATGGTCAATTATTAACCATGAAAATTGAAGCTGCTACAGGAATTGGGCAAGTCGTCAACTCTGAGCATCCAATTATTGAGGACCTGCCCCGGAATTATACCATCTCGAAAACCAACCGCCCTTACCCACAGATATCGGTATATGAAAGAAACGAACCTTAGAATTACCCACATTATTGGATTGATTTGGATCATGATCGCTGGTTTTGCATGCAACGATTCTGAACCTGAATTAGACGGTTCAAATAGCGCTGAAACATCCGTTGAAGGCACTTCACCTGTCGAAACTGACGAGTCAGACTACTACTTAACCCATAAAGAAGAGCTGGTATTTATATTTGCATCCTCGCGCTCAACGTGCCCCGCTTGTGAGGACGCTGAGCTTTCAGAATTGATCAATGACATCAAAACAAAAATTCAAGACAGGTCCCGGGAACTTGGAATCGGCTTTACATCCATAGGGATTGCGGTTGACTGGAGCCCGGAAACCGGAATTGATCATTTGCGGAATATCAGTATATTCGATGAGATGATCGTTGGCAGAAACTGGTACAATACGGGAATGATTAAATATACATTCTCTGAATTCCCAGGAAGAAGAGGATTGCCGCAAATTATTATCACCAAAAGAGTTTATTCGGGCGAAATGAATCCGGATCGAGGGGTCATCAGCGGCTATAATGGTATTGAAAGTGATGTGGAACTGCACAGGGTTTTTGGCCCGCCTGCTTTTGCACGGTGGAACCGGGATGGGCTTCCTTTCTCAAGAGAAATCGATTAGTTGCGGATAGTCAGACAACGTTCGCAATTGAAATGACCTCTGTTTTTTTGAAGTACCCAATATACAAATCAAATACAGAGGCTTCATCAAAGCTTCTTAAACCACCCCTAACCCCTCCTTGAAAAGGAGGGGAGTGTCGCCGTTACCTGGATTTTCCCTGATTGAGTTATTAACTCACCTCTATTCTACCGTAGCCGGCTCCTGGCCGTCGGCGTAGGCCTCCAACGGCAAACAGGTGCACACCAGGTTGCGGTCGCCGTAGGCGTCGTCCATGCAGATTAATAAACATAAGATTTGCTATTGATTTTTTTTTTCAACATTCAGAAAAAATCTTAGTCATATATTAAATATTATCTGTGATATAAGATCTTAAGTATTGTATGCATATAGCAAGAGAATAGATATAAAAACGAAAAAGAACCTGTGGGTAACAGGATAAACATCAATTAAATGGAGAATCGACATGAATTACAGCAATAAATCATATCTTAGAATCTTTACTGCCCTAATGGCATGTTTCTTATTAGCTATCACCTTTCAGTTTGATTTAAATAATACAGATCAAATAGATAGTCAATCAATTAAGATTTCATTGAATGACGCCGAAGCAAGATCAGATGATGATGAATACTATATGACAACTACCTATTGTTGGGAAACAGGTGAACCAATCTGGATATGTAAAGTGGGCGAAGGTAACTGCTGTGTTTCATGCCAGGGTACATGCAGTTCTTCAGATCCTGGTGAAGGGTAATATCTAACTAAATCTTTAAAACCCTCATGAATAAAATGAGGGTTTAAATTTCCAAATATGAGATACCTAATTCCACTTATCGCACTTTTTCTCACCTCTTGCAATAGCAATGAGCGTGAAATTCAAGATCACAATGATCTTGAGCAGATAAGCATTGACGTAAGTAAATCAGAAGAAATTATGATGTCAGATTTCTTTGATAGTATTGATTACGTCACTTTGAAAACACCTGATAGTGATGTAATTGGGAGAATACGCAAGATCGTTATACAAGATGATTACATGGCATTTCTCGATCAGGCGAAAAACAGTATTTGGATACACACAGCCGAAGGTGAATACGTGAATGAAGTTGCCATACCCGTCGGCAGAGGACCCGGTGAACTTGAACAAATTGAGGACATCGTTTTTACCGGTAATAATGAAATTCACGCTCTCGGTGCATTTAAGATCGTAGTTTATAAAATGGATGGTGAGTACCAGCGAGAGGTCCCTTTTCGATTTTTTATTTACCGTTTTACTTATGACGAAGATTCAGAACTATACATCGGCTATGCAGCCAACTCTCTTAACGACATACTTGACAATACCCATAGCGGGAAAAACTTAATCGTATTTAACAATAAAGGAGAGATTGTCGACAGTTTCTTACCTATTCCTGAAGGACGGCAAGAGCTGGGCTACCTGGTTCCGAACAAATTTCCAACATACAATGGTGAAACATTATTTTTTCCCCACCTTGTAGATACAGTTTATACGATTACATCTAGTGGAGCTTCTCCAAAATATGCCCTGGATTATGATGATTATTCGGTTACGGATGAAGTATTTGCAAGAAGATCCATTTACGATAATTCTGAACATTCGGCTTTTGAATTCACAGAAAATGAACTTTGGGCCAATGACTATGTAAGCAACATGACATTTTTTAATGAAACGGATGCTTACATATTTTTCAGAATCGGGGTTGGCCGCACACAGTACAATGTCATTTATGACAAAAACAAGAAAGAATCAAAAGTGGGGCCCATGAAATTTGTAAACGACATGGATTTTGGCTTTGTGCCAAACATCTATGCAAGCTATGATACCGCCCTTTATTCCATCATAGAGGCCGGCGATTTGATCCGGCAGTTGAACGACCTGTACGAAAACGAGCCGGAGAAGTATGCCCAGCCGAATACGCAGAACCTGGTAAGGCTGGCCCGGTCTGTTTCGGAAAACAACAATCCCATTCTTCAGATTGCTACGTTTAAGGAGTAATTAACGGGCGCTTTCAAAGCTTCTTAAACCAATCCCCGGCCCCTTCCGCCAGCCGGCGGATGGGGAATCCTTCCACTTTTCAGTATTTATTAATCTCTATTCTACGGTCGCAGGCTCCTGACCGTCTGCATATGCCTCGAGCGGCATGCAGGTGCAAACCAGGTTACGGTCGCCGTAGGCATCGTCGACGCGGCTCACGGCAGGCCAGAACTTGTTGAAACGCAGGTGCGCCAGCGGGAAGGCTGCCTCTTCTCGTGAGTATGGGCGGTTCCACTCATCGCTCATCACCACGCGCATGGTGTGCGGGGCGTGCTTCAGCACGTTGCTCTCTGCATCGGCCCGTCCCTCTTCAATCGCGCGGATCTCGTTGCGGATGCCAATCATTGCATCGCAAAACCGGTCCAGCTCCTCTTTCGATTCGCTCTCGGTCGGCTCGATCATCAGCGTACCGGGAACGGGGAATGACATTGTCGGGGCGTGAAAGCCGTAATCCATCAATCTCTTGGCCACATCGGGGGCGTCAATGCCCGCGCTCTGCTTGAAGCCGCGTATATCAATGATAAACTCGTGGGCGGTGCGTCCGCCGCGGCCTGTATAAAGAATCGGGAAATGATCCTTCAGCCGGTCTTTCAGGTAGTTGGAGTTCAGGATGGCCACTTCCGTCGCTTCCTTCAGTCCCTCAGCACCCATCATGCGGATGTAGGCGTGCGAGATGGTGAGAATGCTGGCACTGCCCCAGGGTGCGGCCGCAACGGGAGCAATACCCTGATCGCCGCCGGTTTTCACCACCGGGTGACCCGGCAGAAACGGAACCAGCTTCTCCACTACGCCGATCGGGCCCATTCCGGGTCCGCCGCCGCCGTGCGGAATACAAAACGTCTTGTGCAGATTCAGGTGGCACACGTCCGCCCCGATCTGTGCCGGAGAGGTAAGGCCAACCTGGGCATTCATATTGGCGCCGTCCATATAGACCAGTCCGCCATGCTCGTGTATCAGCTCGCAGATTTCACGGATGTCCTCTTCAAACACACCATGAGTTGACGGATAGGTGACCATGAGCGAAGAGAGATTTTCGCTGTGCTTCTCCACTTTCTCCCGCAGGTCGTCCAGGTCGATGTTGCCGTTCTCGTCGCATTTGGTAACAACCACCTGCATGCCGGCCATCACGGCGCTGGCAGGGTTGGTTCCATGCGCCGATGACGGAACGATGGTCACATTCCGGTTCGTTTCGCCTTTGGCATGGTGGTAGGCGCGGATGGTCATCAGGCCCGTATACTCGCCCTGCGCGCCGGAATTGGGCTGCAGTGAAACGGCCCTAAACCCGGTGATTTCTGATAGCCACCTCTCCAGTTCATCAAAAAGCTTGTGATAACCGGCAGCCTGATCCTCCGGAACAAACGGATGGATTTTTCCGAATTCGGGCCAGGTGAGCGGAATCATCTCCGCCGTGGCGTTCAGCTTCATGGTGCACGACCCCAGCGAGATCATGGAGTGTGTAAGATCCAGATCGCGATTTTCCAGCTGCTTGAGGTATCGAAGCATCTCATGCTCGGAGTGATACTGGTTGAATACCGGATGATCCATAAACGGCGTGGTGCGCGTCAGTTCCTCTGGGTAGCTGACCGTCACCGCTTCGGAAGCCTTATTTACATCGAAAGAGCTGCCTTTTCCTGCCGCTTCAGCGAATACATGGAGTACGTCGTCCAGGTCGCTCAGGTGCTTGGTTTCGTCGAAAGAAATGCCCACGCGGCCTTCGGATTCGGAATAGCGGAAATTGATATGGCGCCTGAAGGCTTCCGAACGAATTTTTTCAATGGTGCCAACATCCAATCCGCCTACGGTGATTGTATCAAAAAAGGTTTCCGTCTCAATTGTGTAGCCCAGCTCTCTGAGCCCTGAGGCGGCCAGTTTTGTAAGACCGTGAATTTTGGACGCAATCCTCTTCAGGCCCTGCGGACCGTGATAGACACCGTAAAAACCGGAGATCACAGCCAGCAGTACCTGTGCGGTACAGATGTTGGAGGTTGCTTTTTCACGGCGAATATGCTGCTCGCGGGTTTGAAGGGCCATTCGGTTGGCTGCGTTCCCCTCTGCATCCTGGCTTACACCGATGATGCGTCCCGGAATTTGACGTTTGAAATCTTCGCGTGTGGCAAAATAGGCGGCATGCGGACCTCCGTAGCCCATTGGGACTCCGAACCGCTGCGTGGAACCAACCACTACGTCTGCCCCCATTTCTCCGGGAGGCGTAAGCAGCGTGAGCGACATCAGGTCGGCCGCGACGGCCACGTAGACACTGTTCTCGTGTGCTGCTGATATTAGAGAGGTGAGATCGCGAACATTTCCATGAGTATCGGGATACTGCAGCAACAGACCGAAAAGTTCCGGATGGGTAACATCCAGCTGCTCGGGATTACCCACCATAAGGTCAATTCCGATCGGCTCCATACGGCTTTTCAGAACGGCAATCGTCTGCGGATGGCAGCCTTCAGATATAAAAAATGTGTTAGCTGTTTTTCTTTTCTTTCCTTTTCGCTGACTGTGAAGCATTGATACCGCTTCGGCGGCAGCTGTTCCCTCATCGAGAAGAGAGGCATTGGCCAGCTCCATGCCGGTGAGGTCTGTCACCATTGTCTGGAAGTTAATCAGTGCCTCCAGCCGTCCCTGCGCGATCTCCGCCTGGTAGGGCGTGTAGGCCGTGTACCAACCCGGATTTTCCAGTACATTCCGCAGAATCACGTTTGGAGTAACGGTATCGTAGTAGCCCATTCCTATAAAGGAGCGGAATATTTTATTCTTGGTGGCAATACTGCGGATATTTTCAAGATAATCCTGTTCGCTAAGTGCTTCGGGCAGGTCGAGGGGTTTGTCCAGCCTGATCTTTGAGGGGATGGTCTCCTGTATAAGATGATCCAGGGATGATGCCCCAACGGTTTCGAGCATGTCATTTATCTGATCTTCGCCCGGACCAATATGACGCGATGAAAAGGACTCTTTTCCAAACTGAATATGCATATAAAAAGAAATTTAATGGTAGAAAATCATTCGGTGCAACAACACAAATAGGGATAGAACGGTTCACGCAAACTGTACTTTTTTCACGTATTGAAACCGTGTCAAAAAGATACAATATTTTCTTAAGTAAGGCATCCCGGGTGTGCCATGATTCACGCAAAAATTACAGTGAAAAATGTTCATGTTAATTTTTTTAGTCATGGCTAAAAATTGTAAGTTTACAAAAACGAACTAACAGATCATTTTTATGGAAGAATTGTCGATTTCGCAATGGTTTCTGGGGCTGCACCCTGTCTGGCAGGCTTTTATAGGCGGCAGTTTTTGCTGGTTAACAACATCCATCGGTGCTTCCGTCGTATTTATCCGACGGGAGGTAAGCAGAAAATTTCTTGACACTTCACTTGGATTTGCTGCGGGAGTGATGATTGCGGCCTCTATCTGGTCGCTCATTGAGCCCTCAATGGCTATGGCGGAGTCGCTGGGTTACAGTTTTGAGTGGGTACCGGCCACATCCGGATTTCTGCTCGGTGCACTTGTGATACGGCTTGGGGATGCATATCTGCCGCATCTGCATCTGGGTTTACCCCAAGATATGGCTGAAGGAATTAAGACCAAATGGCGACGGGCTACGCTTCTGGTGATGGCCATTACGCTTCACAATATCCCGGAAGGACTGGCGATTGGGGTTCTTTTCGGTGCTGCAGCATCCGGTATTGATCCCACCGGCACCGCAACCGTAGCCGCCGCCATTGTACTTGCACTGGGAATTGCGATGCAGGATTTGCCGGAGGGAATGGCCGTTTCCATGCCGCTTCGGGGTGAGGGCGTATCAGCTGCGCGAAGCTTCAACTATGGCCAGCTTTCCGGTATGGTTACCGCACCCTCGGCCGCATTGGGAGCCATGGCCGTGATTGCCATTCAGCCTATACTGCCATACGCGCTTGGCTTTGCAGCCGGCGCAATGATTTTCGTGGTTGTGGAAGAGCTCATTCCCACATCCCAGCGCGAAGGAAATACGGACATTGCCACACTCGGAACAATCATTGGCTTCTGCGTCATGATGGTGCTGGATGTTTCGCTGGGCTGAAAAACCGCTCAATATTCAACCGAACAACCGTGCAATGATCAAGTCTATTCTATATTTTGGGATTGATCATAGCTACTTTCAGTGATTAAACGTATTACGTTTCTGCCAACCAAGAACCACGATCAATTGCATTTTCTGGCAGTCTGTATACTAGCCTGAAATATTTTGATCAACTCAATACACTCTTCTATTGCAGATTGAACTTGAGTGGGTGATTTGTGCAATTTGGCTTTGTGTATCATCTTCAGGTTTGCTCTGGACTCATTCAGCTCTTTAAGAACAAGCTTCATTTTGTGAATAAAATCACGCCGTGATTCTGCACTTTGAGCCTCACCATAATGCAATCCTGGTGAAGTGCCCGAGCGTATCAGCTGTCCGGCCAAATGCATTCCCCCGTAAGATTTGCTATTCATCCCACTGGAAAGATGAATAATCAGTACCCCAAAATCGACCAATCGGTTCTCAAGATCATACTTTATTTGTTTCACTATGGCTGTATCCTCCTCCCTTTTACAGTATGAACCGAAAAAATCAAACTCCTTACAAAATCCAATAAAAAAGATTGAGTGAATGTGTGATACTAAGGAAAACGTATGCGTAAGCAGCCTTCTTGACTTGGAATACACCGCTCAATCAGGCAATAAACGTGATACGTCTAAACATTGAACATTGATCATTGCCATGTTGAGCAGTTGAGCGGTTGGTCATTTCCTTATAACTTCCCCGTCTTTCGATGCCTGCTTAATAACATTGCCCGATGTAAAGGCATAGAAAGGCGTAATCGGGTAGCCCGTCTGGCGGAGTGCGCGGGCGGTCCACGTATTCGACGTCTTTGGCAGGTGGTAACGGCCCGTGGCTTCAAAAAAGGTGCTGTTGCGATAGAGTCCGTCAGCTGCCATAATCACTTCACCATCCGCATTCCGCCGGAACCTTTGTTGAATAAATTTCCCCAGTTTGTCCATCCCCTCTTCGGTTACCTGTATTTTCACAACCCTGCTTCTGCTGAAATATCTCACCGGCGGAACGTCCATCCCAACAACCTGAATCACGCTTTTTGTCGGCCAGAGCGCGGCGCGGACCAGCAGCCAGAATCCGGGATCTTCATGCGGAAAATAGCGTCCGTCGCCCCATTCAAACATCAGGTATTTCGCACCGGGCATCTCCGTGTGTTCCGGAATGAAAGACTCAATATTGCTGCTCTCCGTTACAATACCCGCGTGCCAGCCATGGCTTACAATATAGACGGTGACCGGACGCATTGACTCATCATCGGGGTAGAGATCCTTCACGGGTCCCAGGCAGCCGGAAATTATCATTGTTGCTGATAGCAACAGAAGCGCAAAGCCGGCATGTCTGATAGAAATGATCATAACTACAGCTCAATACCCCGATGCCCGGTCTGTCTCATACAGCAGGTCCATGCCGGACAAAAGGCGTTTGTAATTTTCAGCGATTACGGCCGCAGCCTCTGCGGGGTCGGTAACAGATGCAACGTGCGGTGTGATTGTAATGGTTTTCCGGTTCCAGAACGGATGATTTTCCGGCAAGGGTTCTTTCTCAAATACATCCAAAACGGCGTGCGATATCTGCCCCGTGTCGAGGGCATAAATCAGATCTTCCTCTATCAGGTGCTGTCCCCTGGCCACATTGATCAAGAATGACGGTTTCTTCAATTTTTTGAACAGCTCGAGATTGAGAATACCGTTCGTTTCGGGAGTAAGGGGCAGCAGGCAGACCAGAATATTTGTTTGATTCAGGAAATCTTCCAGCTGATTTTGGGTGTATGTGCGGACACCGTCCAGTTCTTTTGGGCTTCTCGCCCAGCCTGTAACCCGAAACCCGTTATCCCTCAAACGGCTGGCGGCGTGAACACCCAATTTACCCAGACCCATTATACCGATCGTGATCTCCGTTTTTGAGAGCGAGCGCTGCGGCGACCATTCCGAATTCCGATGCATTCTGAAATAATACTCTGAGTGGCGCATCAGATTGAGAACGGAAGTCAGAATGTAGTCGCTCATCTGATCAGACAGCGACGGGGCCACGATCCTTGTTATACGAACTGACTCCGGAAGAGTCGCATCGGAGAGGATGTGATCGACACCCGCTCCCAGTGAGGAGACCGCCTTCAGGTTGGGAAACTGATCCAGAACTCCCTCCGGGTGATTCCATGCAACCGCAAACTGAACCCTTTGAGGCTGCGATACGGCGGGCCAGATTTCGACCTCTGCATTCGCATCCTGCTTCAGGATTTCCTCCCTGAACGGTTCCATGTTTCTGTTGCGGGCAACAAGTACGATCGACATGCTTAAAAGATTTTGTGACAGCGGCGTGATAACCGGAACTGAAAATCTTAAATCAAACCGCAAAAGCCAACTACTGACAACTCCATTTCAAATTCCTGAACAACCTTCTTGTCTTGCACACATATATTTTACATATTCTGTTCCGGAAACATTTCAAGAAATTCATTATGCAAACTGCAATACCCTATACAGACAACGAAAAAGCTGCCGGGCCGAACAGGCCGATAGAAACAGGTTTCCCCTCGCCCGCCACCGATCACATAGAGAGCCCGCTGAACCTTCAGGAATATGTGGTCCGGCACCCGGCTTCCACCTATTTTGCGCGGATCGGTGAGGAGGGACATCCGGAACTGGGACTCTACAGCGGAGACATCGTGGTGGTGGACCGGTCGCTTGCACCGCGCCCGAACAGCCTGGTTATCGCTGAGCTTCACGGTGAGCACAAAATCTGCAGGCTTCACAGTAAAAACGGTACGTGGCTTCTTGAAGACGGTGCAGGCATAATTCATGAAGTGTCGTTTCGTGATCCGTTCGATACACCGGTATGGGGGCGCATTACCCACGTCATTCACCAGGTTTGATGAAATCAATAAGAAATCGCATTGACGTCAGCCATGTTTTCAGCATTTGCCCTCATCGATTGCAATAACTTTTATGCTTCGTGTGAGCGCGTTTTCGATCCTTCGCTTCGCAATCGACCCATTGTAATACTCTCCAACAATGACGGCTGTGTGATCGCGCGATCCTCAGAAGCCAAGGAGTTGGATATTGCCATGGGGACTCCGGAATTCAAGGTGAGGAGATTACTCAACAAACATCGCGTAGCTGTGCGCTCATCGAACTATGCGCTCTATGGGGATATGAGCCGCCGGGTATTTGATACCATTGAGTCTGTTACCGCCGACCTGGAGCTTTACAGCATCGATGAAGCCTTTGCACGACTATGCGCACCCACCGAAACCGACCTTGCGTCATTGGGTCGAACCATCCGTAATCGTGTTTGCAGGCATACGGGCATTCCGGTATCCGTTGGTATTGCGCCCACCAAAACACTCGCCAAACTGGCCAACGAACGAGCCAAGAAAGATCCCTCCTATGGTGGTGTATGCTCTATGATGCAGCCGCGCATAATCCGGGATACGCTTAAACAGTGCCCCGTATCCGGCATTTGGGGAATTGGAAAAAAGTTGTCCCATCATCTGAATCGTCACGGCGTGAAAACTGCTGCACAGCTCTGCACCATGCCCGACAAATGGATTCGTTCCAATATGAAAGTAACAGGGCTTCGCACCGTGATAGAGTTGAGAGGTACGCCCTGCCTGGAGATTGAAGAGAGCCTCGACGCCAAAAAGGGAATCATGAGTTCACGGTCGTTCGGCAAGCCCGTTTCCGATTCCGAACAACTAATGGAGGCGGTATCCACATTTACTGCACGGGCAGCAGAAAAGCTCAGAAGCCAGGGCTGCGTGGCCGGTTCGCTTACGGTCACGATCTCAACCGATAAATACAGGGATCCCAACCGGCCATACAAATTCAGCCGTACCCAAACACTAAAAAATCCCACTGCCTCAACCCCTGTTCTTACGGCTGCCGCCGGACGCATCACCGGCTATCTGTTCAAAAACGGCATGGTCTACAAAAAGGCCTCCGCCATGCTCACCGGGCTCATTCCGCAAACCGAGATTCAGGCAGACCTGTTCAGCGATGACCGATATTCCGGAAAAGACCACAGCCTGATGGAGAGTATGGATCGAATCAATTCGAGATTTGGAAAGAAGACGGTTGTAAGTGCATCTTCAGGCATGGACCCTGAGTGGAAAATGAAGCAACAGCACCTGAGCGGCCGCTACACCACTCAGTGGGGTGAGCTGATGGTAGTAAACCGCTGACGCCTTTCCCTGCGCACGATTTTCCTTTGCCCTATTTTCATATCGGATTGCTACATTACATGGATGTGATCCATTTTTCAACAAAACGAACCGCTATACCTATGCTTTCCATCAAAAAAACGGCATTCTGCCTTGTTTTGGCTCTGTTATTTATCCCCGGCCAAGCCATTTCACAGGACCAGTTCACCTTCGAAGACGTGATGAAATTTGAAGATATCAAGACGCCCGTCATATCAGCGGACGGGCGCTGGGTAGCATACGGTGTCTGGCCTGAAATTGGTGATGGTGAGGTACGAATTCGGTATGTGGACGACAGCCGCACGCATACAATTGACAGGGGTGAACGGCCGCAGCTTACTCATGACGGCAGCTGGGCCGGGGCTCTGATTCAGCCCCCCGCCGTGCCCCTTCCTGATACACAGAGTGATGACACGCATCCCTCGCTGGTGCTCTTGAGTACGGCGACGGGTGATACAATACAGTTTGCCGATGTGCGGTCATTCTCCTTCACAGAAAATGGCGAGTGGACCCTCATCCGTCATTACAGGCCGGATGATCTTGATGACGCTGCGAAAAAAAACAGCCGGCTTGGGTATCCGGTTACGCTTCACCATCTTTCCAGCGGCACCAGCCGAATGATCCCGTTTGTTCATGAGTCGGCGGCCGACAGCTCCTCTTCCCTGTTTGCGTATTCAACCGTGGACACAAGCGGTACTATAAACAGTCTTCGTGTTATTGGCCTTTCCGGACCGGATGAAGATGAATTAAGGCTTGCCGGCGGCGATAATATGCTCTATTCCAACCTGACCTGGGATCACGACCTTATGAGGTTCGCCTACACCTCCGCGCACATGGACACCTCCCGTAACTTTACGCCGGGCGATGCAGAAATATATATGGTCGATGCCTCAACCGGAGACCTCACCCTGTTAGTTGAACCCGATGACATTGCGGCCGGATACCGGCTGCGCGAACCCAACAGGCTTACCTGGACTCATGATGGAAACCGCCTCTTTTTTGGCGTTCAGGATGCGGTGATGGTTCAGATTGACGAAACGGATACACCCGAAGACTCTCTAACTATTGATAATCTCTATAGCGTTGAGCGTATTTTACGTGAAATAGAAGGAGACGTATGGCACTGGGACGATCCACAGATAAAGACTCATGAAAAGCAGACATGGAATCAGCGAAAAAATCATCTCTATACAGCCGTTTATCATATCGACAGGGATGAAATCGTGCAGCTTGCAACCCAGACGGTCCCTGACGTGCAGGTTGTACATCACAACGGCAAAACAATGGGGTATTCAGACCTTCCCTATCAAAAACTGCGCACGTGGGATGCCGCATACCGCGATGTCTATCTTATTGATATCCAGAGCGGGGTTCATGAACCCCTGCTGAAGAAACACAGATTCAGAGCCCAGCTTTCTGATGGCGGACATTTCACGGCATGGTTTGACGGAACCGACTGGTATCTGCAAAACAACCAGAATGGAATTCAGAAAAACCTGACCGCATCTATTCCCACTCCCTTTGCAGACGAGGACAATGACCGGCCGCGGCCTTCAGGATCCTATGGAATTGCGGGATGGACAGACAATGACCGGTCCGTATTGATTTACGACAAATACGATATCTGGCAGTTTGACACCGAAACGGGAGAAGCCGATATCGTAACAGCGGGCACCGGAAGAGATCGGCAGATGATATTCAGAATTTATGATACGGATCCTGAAAAAGAGACCTTCAGCCGCAATGAACGTCTTCTGCTGACGATGTATCACGACCGGGACAAACACTATGGATTTTATGAAGCGCGTGTCGGAAATGAAGGGGTATCGGCTCTACTGGAGAATCAAAAACGGTACCG
The DNA here is from genome assembly GCF_003150675.1 of Rhodohalobacter mucosus. Classification (NCBI taxonomy): domain Bacteria; kingdom Pseudomonadati; phylum Balneolota; class Balneolia; order Balneolales; family Balneolaceae; genus Rhodohalobacter; species Rhodohalobacter mucosus. The sequence continues at coordinate 223,546 of NZ_QGGB01000010.1, forward strand.
CATCATTGAAAAAGCATCCGGCAGCAATGCGATTCTTTTTACACAGGAGAGCTATACGGAGTATCCCAATCTTTGGGTTAGCGGCAACCTGATGTTCAGGAATCCCCGGCAGGTAACCGATCTGCACAGTGATCTGACCGAACGTTTTGCGTGGGGCAGGGCTGAACTTGTGGAGTGGCTCAACATGGATGGCAGGCCGGTTCAGGGTGTGCTGATTTATCCGGGGTACTACGAAGAGGGCAAAAGATATCCTGTATTTATCTACTATTACGAGCGGTTTTCCCAGAGGTTGTATGAGTTCAACAAGCCCGTAACCAATCACCGCCCCAATTTTGCGCAATATACCAGTGACGGATATGCGGTATTTCTGCCTGATATCTGGTTTGATGTTCCCATTCCGGGATATTCGGCTACCAAAAACCTGGTTCCGGGTGTGCACAAACTTGTAGAAATGGGTGTAGCCGACCCGGACGCCATTGGTTTGCATGGACACTCCTGGAGCGGTTACCTAACCGCGCAGGTGATTACACAAACGGACATCTTTGCGGCAGCCGTAGCCGGGGCGCCGGTCGGTAATATGACCAGCGCCTACAGCGGCATCCGGTGGGGAAGCGGACTGGCCCGGCAGTTTCAGTATGAGCAGACACAAAGCCGCCTGGGCGTGAGCATGTGGGAGAACCTGAGTCCATATATTGAAAATTCACCGGTTTTCTTTGCCGATCGAATTAACACACCGATCATGATACAGCATGGAGATGCGGATGAAGCGGTGCCGTGGTATCAGTCCATTGAGCTCTACCTGGCCCTGCGAAGACTGGGCAAAGAGTCCGTTTTTCTGCAGTATCATGATGAGCCTCATCACCTGCGCAAGATGGCCAACCGGCTGGATTATGCAATCAAGATGAAAGAGTATATGGACCACTACCTGAAAGGTGACCCCGCTCCGGCCTGGATACGCGAAGGTGTACCCTACCGGGGGGAATAAGTCGTTATGAAATGCCCCGGGGAATTCTATTGTTTATCTAAATGAATGCAAACATAACTACAGCGACATGACCTGGACCGTTTATTTATCCGGAGAAATTCATTCGAACTGGCGAAACGACATAATAACGGAGGCCGGCGGGAAGAATCTGCCGGTCGAATTCACTGCACCCGTTACCGACCACGCAGCTTCCGACAATGCAGGAACCGATATACTTGGCAGCGAGGAGAGTTCATTCTGGAAAGATCACAAGGGAGCGTCCATCAACGCGATACGCACCCGTACCCTGATTGAGAAATCGGATATTGTGGTGGTTAAATTTGGTGAGAAGTACAGGCAGTGGAATGCTGCATTTGATGCCGGTTATGCGGCCGCATTGGGTAAAAAACTGATTGTAATGCACCCTGAAGAGCACACACACGCCCTAAAGGAGGTTGACTCTGCAGCTCTGGCTGTTGCAAAGACTCCCGCACAGGTAGCCGAGATCCTTGAATACGTTACCGTGAAGGAGTAGCTCTTACCCTGCAGGCTCGTATGTATTTCCTGAGAGACGCAGAAGCGTTTGCTCCAGCTGCCAGATATGTCGTCGCTGATGGGCGTCTATGAGCACCAAAAAGTCAGTCACTGACATGGGCAGGAATTTTATGATTGGATTTTTGTGCATCGACCGGCTCAAATCCAGTTTCTTTTCGCTGAATTGCTGAACCAGTTCCGACACCTTCCGTTCCGAGTCAAGCAGCAGCTCAATAACAGATTCCTTTTCAAGCTCCACTTTTGCAGGATAGAACGGCTGCAGTGTCTTAAGTTTTAAGCTGTATGGCGGCTCCAGTGCAGATGCGTAGAGGCCGTAAAAGAATCCCGGGCGGAAAGTTTTCTCCGGGTTCTCCGCGTAAACGGGCTCTAAACTGGCAGCTTTCTGTATGCTTCCGATATAGATACGGTTGAACTTTGCAATATGGCTGCAAATTTCTGCCGCACTCCAGCTTTTCCTGTCCGGTTTTAGCGTGAACAGGTCGTCCGGAATATCATCAAATGCCCGAACCCGATCCCGTGCCTTGTCAAATATGCTGATAAAATCGGAGTATGAGTATCGTTTGTTTCTGTTCATTATGACCAAAGATTTTGCCTAAACCAACGTGAGTTTCCCGAGGGGAAAGGGGCCTTTTTCGGTTCATTTCCTTATCCCGCCCCATAGGGATTCACTCGGGAAACCGACGTTAAACCAAGATATACATTGACCGGGTAAAAAAAGCAATTTTCAGGGAAGATCATATTTCGATATATTGTATATCGTAAATATACAATATATGATCTCCTCATCAGAGCAATTTGAACCTGTTTCTCTTGCGTATGCACGCTATGCTGATGCACTGTCGCATCCTGCAAGACTCACCGTGCTGGAAAAACTGGCTGAATTGGGTGTGGCAACCTGCGGAGAACTAACCGGAATGCTGCCGCTGGCGCAGCCTACCGTATCACAGCATCTAAAAAAGCTGGTTGACTCGGGATTGGTTCAGCGCAGGAAATCGGGCTTGAAGTCCCTTTATTCCCTCAATGAAGAGGCGGTTCAGGAGTACAGAAGCCTCTCCTTCGGGCTACTTAACAAACTTTCAAATCCACTGAATTAAAAATACGTTTGTTTGCCCATTGTCAATTCGTTGTAACAGCAAGGCACATTACTTATTCAATAAGGCCCAGTTCCCGCTTTTGGTTCATGATCCTGTTGTAGGATTCAGCAATTCTCTCTTCCGTGAGAGTTCCCTCTTCTACCAGGGAAACGATAATATCAATCACTTTTGGAACAACATCGGGGTCATAAACCGAATTATTTGCAAACACCACAACATCCACGCCGGCCTGTACTGCCCGTGCGATGGATTCACGAAGTCCATAAAATGACCGGATGGCCTCCATCTGCATATCGTCCGAAAAGAGTACTCCGTCATAACCGAACCGCTCCCTGAGTATGCCCGTCTGGATCTCTTCAGAGAGTGTTGCCGGCCAGTCCGGATCGAGCCGGCTGTTAAACACGTGGGCTGTCATCACGGCAAAGTCAAGATTCGAATCGGTTAACCCGGCGTAGGGCTCCAGCTCTGATTCTCTCCAGGTATCCGTCACATCCGCCATACCCAGGTGAGAGTCGTTCCAGGCGCTGCCGTGTCCGGGAAAATGTTTCAGCACACCGAGCACGCCTTCACTGTTAAACTCTTCCAGAAAGATGGATGCCTGTTGAACCACCACCTCGGGACTGTCTGAAAAACTCCGGCCAATTTTTCCTATTACAGGATTCTCCGGATTCAGGTTGATATCAACTACGGGCGCAAAATTCACGTTGAATCCCAGGTCAGAAAGAGTTCCCGCCATATCTGAAGCATAGTGTCTTGTTGAATCCGGATTATTCAGTCCGCCCAGGTATTCAGCTGACCTGTGTTCCGGAAAACCCCGTGCAGGTTTCAGCCTGGCCACTCTCCCCCCCTCCTGGTCTACTGCAATAAAGAGGGGAATTTCTGAAAGTCCCTGAAGATCAGCGATCAGTTTACGAAGCTGCGGAGGAGAGTCAATATTGCGGTTGGGCGACGACCCCGGCACGTGGTAGTCGAAAAGAATAACACCACCCGCGTGATACTGTGTAATGTCGCGGGTAACGTGAGAGGTGTCCGATATCTCAAAACCGTTGAACCCAACCATTACCATCTGACCCGCCATCGTTTGAAGATCAGGGAGTGCGTCTGGCCTGTCCTGGCCCTCACTGCAGCTGCACCATAGCAGCACAACGGATATGAAGCCTGCCAGACGATTAAGGTATTTCATGTTCATAAAATAATTTCTTTTATTATGACAACAATTAGAGAGAAAACAAAGGGATAGAAAATCCCGGTATTTGCATCCAGAGAGATAAACATTAGATTTTTTTAACTATTTACTTTGTAACAACGGGAGACCCCGAAGGTCTTTTATATAACGAAAAAAGAAAAAGCCTTCGACAAAATAGATCATCACAATAATAAGAGTCTGAAGCCTTCATATATAATGGTTTCTGACGGATTACTACGACAACTTACGATTAAGCAATCAAAACACTATTAAGGGTCTGAATTATGATTGAGAGCATAACAAAAAAAGATCTGGAAAATAAGATCGATGAGTATCTGGAGGGAAATCTAACTCCTGATCAGATCGATGAACTCTGGGTTGAACTCATCCAGGATGAGTACTATATGGATTATCTGAAAACGGCAGCCAGCCTTAAGGGACTTGCCGATAAGAAAAACTCCCCTGCTACCCTCTTTACCCTCACCGGTATGAAGCAGGTATATCTGACAGCAGCTGTACTGATCATGTCAGCCGTATTGGTTCTTTACACACTGTATGATCAGGGCACGCCGGCTAGTGTGGAACCCCTGGCCACTATTGAGCTCGACTACTACCGCTCGGCAGATGGCACGGTAACCGAAAACAATCTTTCCGATATATTGATGTCTGTTATTTCCGCTGCAAACTCAGGGGATACCGATGCAGCCATCAGCATAATTAACAGCGAACTGGAGTCCACAAGCGACCCCGCTGTTCAGCATGAACTGATGATTACCGCAGGATCCATCCTGTACAATATCGGTCAGTATGACCAGGCTTTGGCGTGGTTTGAAAATGCATCGGTGATTGACACGCCCGACATGCAGATGAAAGAGAGAAATTATTGGTATCTCGGTAACACGTATTTTCAGCTGAATATGATAACTGAAGCCAAATACGCACTCGAAAATGCCTACGAACTTAACGGAGCCTACAGCAGAATTGCAGAAAGTTATCTGAGAGCACTATCCGATTAATTTTCTTCCCTGCAGTATCCGTTTACAAATTTCCACTTACCCCGGCTTCTTAAAACACCGGGGTTTTTTTATGCCCACTGATACCCTGATTCCACCACACCCGGCGAATCTGTGCGTACACTGCTTCAGATGAAGGATACGCTGAGAGCTTTGCCAAAGCTATTCGTAAATCAACCGAACCCGTAAATCATTGGGCGTGCGATCGCAACAGGCTTCAGCAATTCATAAAAAAGAGGTGCCGGTTAAACCCATTCACGCTTTCGCCCAATCACAACCGATATGGACAGTAGGAACAGTACCGCAAGAAGTGTGTTCGACGTTGTTTCAGCCTCTCGCGCAAGTAACGGCCGGTTATCCCCGTTCAGAATGTAGGGACCCCAAAAGTGCGGATTAGCGTTTTTTGTTTTAATGAAATCCATTTTGGCTTTCTGCAGGGACTCTGATTTGGAGAGGCCTTCATTCAAATATTCGTAAAAGAGATTTGCAAATTCCGCCGCATAGTGGTCATTGACAGACCACGCGTTCAGTACCAGGCTTCTGACGCCCGCATAGCGCAGGGCACGATTGATTCCCATAATACCCGTTCCCTGCAGATAACGGTCGCCTCCCGATTCGCATGAATTCAGCATCACAAGTTCATTCCGGAGATTCAGGTCGAACAGTTCATACGCAAACAGCTGTCCCTTCACTGTTTCTCCATCTTGCGTATCACCGTCTGCGTAGAAATGCAGTGTTGAAAAGAGCGGATCGCTATCTGATACTTCACTGTGCGTTGCCATATGCAGTACGCGGGTTTTGCCCGCAATCTCCCTGAAATCAGCACTTGTGGCTTCCTGATTGGTAAATGAACGGCTTTTATCAAAACGCTGAAGTCCATCGGCCACGCTCCGTACTTCTTCGGGCGCCCGCGGCAGAGACACCAGACTCCTTCCGGTTTCTTCGTTTTTAAAATCGGCTACACCGAATCCTGCAAAATCGTAATCGTACGAAATGTTTTCTTCTTTTTTGGTCAAATCTTTCAAACTGTTCAGCATGTAGAAATCCGCCCTTTCGATCAGGTATTCCGTGGAACCGTAGCTAAAAGGGGTATCGGGCAAACGAACGGGCATTACGGCGAGGGGCAGCTGATACAGGTAACCGTCTGGTACAATGATAAACGAGCTATAATCCTCATAGAGTGAATTCAAGCCAAGAAAACGGCCAATTTCATAAAATTTCATCAGGTCAGTCTCACCCGTGAAAATTGATTCAAGAGCACTCTCAAAAAGATTCCGCGTCGCCTCTGTCACTTCCAGCTTTCTGATTTCTGTTTTATCGCGGTCGATAAACGCGGTGTAATAGTGCGAATTGATTTCGGTGATATGGACCATTACCTGTTGGGGACGGAGGTTTCTTTTGAGGGACCATAGCTTAACCTCCTCATAATCGGGTGTTCCTGAATATTGCCGCAGCAATGCCCTTCGCTGTGCGGAGAGCTGTTCCAGATCACTTTTTATCTGAAGCCTCTCCTGGCCCGAAGTCGACACAAGCTGGCGTCTGAGCCGATCCATCTCATCCCGAAGATTTTTCTCTTCAAGAAGCTGCTCATCATTCAGGCGGCTGGCCTGCACAAGCGGACTGTCGGTTAGAGATGCATCATTAATGGTTCTGACGCGGTCGAGCAGATTGATTACCTCGTCAATCCTGTTTTGGCTTATCAGAAAATCGGCATAGGTCTCGAAGAGGTAGGTGTACTCTTTTTCCAGGTTCCAGTAGCCGGATTCGACGTCCGAACTGTTTCTCGCACGTTCAAATACTACCTCTATGAGGTCTGCGAATTCCGTACCGGCCTGTCGCACATCCCCGCGAAGTGACTGGATATGTGATGAGACGGTGTTGGCATACACCAATACTCTGAAAGGCAGTACGGATGTATCGTATGTCCTGAATTCGTTTATATTCTCCGCAGCCTCACTTAAACGTCCCGTTTCAGCCCGTATCTGGGCCAGATTTACCAGGGTCTGAAGATAGTTTGCCGTATTGCTGTTTGACGCAGAGGACTCCAGTATACGGTTAAGAAGGCGCTCACTTTCCACCCAGTTTTGCTGTTCCAGGTAAATATCGGCTTTTGTTTTAAGAACCCTGTCCCTTAATCTGTAATCCGTATCCTGATCAATTAATTTCTCGGTCATATCCAAAACACGCAATGCCTGTTCGGTGTTGTTTAGATACTCCTTTTCAAAAAGCGCCCTGGATATATTTATAGCGATCAGGCCACTTCTATTATCATTTTGCTCCGCAAGTTCTTCTGCAAGGTCCAAATAGTCCTCTGCAAGATCCCAGTTTCGAAACTTTCTGTAAAAAACATGCAGATTCCGATAAATTTCGTCCTGATAATCTGTATTTCCGGTAGCACGCGCAAGATCAAGGGCTCTGAGCTGTGTCTCAACATAGGCATCCGTCTCACCGGTATTGAAGTAAACAAGGCTTAGGTTGTTATAAACAATTACCTTTCCCCTGTCGGAGATCGAGTCTATATTGTCTACAAGTTGCCTGAAAACCTCTCTGGCTCTCTGAAAATTTCCCAATTCTATTAAATACGCGCCCTGACTTACCAAAATAGAAAGCCTTCCGTTGCTGTCTCCAACATAGGCGCTCAACGGCAGTGTATAATCTCTCTGAACTGCCAGGCTTTTGTCCAGACGCCCCTGGCTGTAAAATGCAAAGTCGATACCCCAAAAGAGATTTCTCTTTAGTGTCGACGGTGGTATGTGGGGAAGCTCCAAGTTATCCTCAAAAATGCTGTACATCACGCTATAGCGGTCCACTTCAAACGCTGCTTTGGAGAGTGTGGCTCTGAACAGGTCGTCAATAAACGGCCCGAACTCCACCAGGTCAAACCGTTGCTCCCAATGCTCTACAAAAGAATCGAATAGTAGTTCATCGGCCAGTCTATTGTTTCTCAGGTAGTAGAAAATCAAAAATTGATGGAAGTGAAACTGGGTAACATCGATGTCACCTTCTGTAAGCAACCGGCCATCCCTGGCGGCTTCATTGACTGCTGCCAATTCACCCGGTAATTGCGGACCCTCTGAGTAAAATGAATTGTAGAGTGTACTTCGAACCTCTCCATCCGGCTCCAGCAGCAGGTTAAACAGCAGAAGCGATTCATCACGAAGAGTGCGATTAATAGCCAGAATAGCTCCCTCAGCCGATTCGCTCTCACGAATTCCGGAACGCACAATATCCGACTGTATAGCCTGCAGAAGCTGCGGCCTTATTTCGTCCGGACTTGAGTAGTAAAGTGTGACCTGCGCCCAGACCGAGTGGGGAGAATTCCCCTCCCGGTTGTATCGTTCTGCATACTCAGTGGGATCTACCTGGATCTGAGCAGCCAGCAGGGCAGATAGAAATAGTAACGTGTGCATAGGATACCGATCTGTATAAGATTACCGTCCGATCTGACAGATTAAGGCCTTTGCAGATCAATATCCAACCACAAAATCAGAGGCCCATATCTGGCTTTTCAACGATAGGATCCATCTTGTCGTCGGTGGTGTTGTCCCACGTTCCGTCGACGCGTTCAATGGTAATTCCCTTGGTTTCTTCCTCATTGAGATCTGAGTTGGCATCGGTTACGGTTGCGCAGCCGGCAAAAAGAATGAGCAGGGTTACAGAGAGTATAGATTTGAGAGCTTTCATTTGTCGTTACGTTTGATTGTTGAGTTACTGAGAGTGAGTTATTAAATAGACAGTTTTGGATCGATTAGAGGCCCATATCTGGCTTTTCAACGATAGGATCCATCTTGTCGTCGGTGGTGTTGTCCCACGTTCCGTCGACGCGTTCAATGGTAATTCCCTTGGTTTCTTCCTCATTGAGATCTGAGTTGGCATCGGTTACGGTTGCGCAGCCGGCAAAAAGAATGAGCAGGGTTACAGAGAGTATAGATTTGAGAGCTTTCATTGGTCGTTACGTTTGATTGTTGAGTTACTGAGAGTGAGTTATTAAAGAGACTGTTTCGGATCGATTAGAGGCCCATATCTGGCTTTTCAACGATCGGATCCATCTTGTCATCGGTGGTGTTATCCAGTGTTCCATCGATGCGTTCAATGGAGATACCTTTGCTTTCATCTTCGTGAAGATCCGCATTTGCGTCTGTAACGGTTGCGCAGCCTGCGGCAAAAAGAATTGCGAAGGAAACTGCTGAAAGTTTATAAAGTATTGTTTTGAAGCGTTTCATTGTATTACCCACAGTTTAGTTAGTGATTTTTTGAACATTATAGAGGTTAATGACAAGAGAATTTTCCAGTCAGAACGTTACAAAAAAAATCATAAGTGAAATATTCTTAAGAAGCTACGATAAGATTAAATTTTTAATATTTGATGGAAAATCGCATGTTATTTGTGAGCAGGATTTGTATGCTCAGGGAGCCTGACTTCGGTTGGTATTCCCATCAGGCTTTCAAGGCAGAACCGTTTTGAATATTATAACAACAGACTAATCCACAACCAGCCCCCCAATACGTGCGTATTGATTATTCCGAATTGGTTACAGCCCTCAGGAACGGCGATGAAATGACGGCCAATCAGCTTCTCAGTGAAGTGATGCCCAGGCTGGTGGAATATCTGCGCGTTGTAATGAAGGCAGAAGAGAATGTAGCTCACGAATGCGCTCAACAGGCATTTACGGACGTTTTTGAGCGGATTCAAAAAGGTAAAATCAAAGAGAAGAAATATATTTTCAGCTATCTGCTTACGGCTACCAGAAATGAGTTCCTTCGCTATTCAAAACATCAGCATCGCTTTGATACCGACTCAAACGCTGCCTATGAACAGTCGGAACCTGCTGAACAGATCAAAGCATTGATGGACAAAGAGCGGATGCTTCTTTTGGAGGAGTGCCTTTATGAGCTTGACAGTGAAAGCAGGGTTTTTATCCGATACCTGATCGAAAATCCAGGCAAATCAAGTAAAGAGTATGGCAAGAAATTTGACATGAGTGAGGTTAATGTGCGCACCAAAAAATCACGTATCGTGAGCCAGCTGCATTTTTGCTATAAACGCAAATCCTCTGAGTAAATCCCCTTCCTAAAACGGAATTTGCACTGTCATTGCCGTTCCGCTGAAGTGAATATTATCTAAAATCCCGATCAGTTTTTCGCTTTGTGTCCGGTTCAGCAGGTAGAGAACTACATCAAATGAAAACAGGAATCCACCCTGTAGTATCAACGACTGACCGTAACCGGTTAACCGTTCGCTCTCTTTGCGAAGGCCGCGCTCCCACAGGAAGGCTCCCAGCGCCATGTATCCCACATCCAGGCCTGCATTAAAGAGCAATATCTTCTCAAAGGTGTGATATTCACTGATGGTCTCTGCCAATGTCAGATCCAGACTCTGATTTTTTAATCCGTAGTATCCAAATCCGGCAATTGCAAGGTTCACCGTATTCCATGCGGCATTCATCTGGTGAAAATAGCGTACGGATCCGCCGGTCCGGGTCATGCCAACCGTACCGATCAGCAAATTACTGACAGCCCACCCGCCCAGCACGGCCATGCCTCCCGTATTGAGCCCCACGCGCTCCCGATTGATCTCCACCAGATCCGGAGCAGATGACTCCTGAGCCGTCGCCCATCCCATGAATAACAGATTTATCAAAAGAAAGAGAGTAAGCCGTTTGTAATGAGTCATAGTCTTATGCTACGTTTTTATTTGTATCACCTGTTCTTCAACCACAGCGAAGACACGATCCGTTTCATCCGGATGAATTCGCTTCAACCCCGTGAACTCACCGAATGCGGGAAGGACTATTTTTTTGCCCTCAGAAAACAGAAAACACGGCAGCCGAACGGCCTGCCTGCCCTTTCCTTTTAATGAGATCCCCGGATGAATGTGCCCTGAAACCGTGATCTGTCCATTCCCTGTATGTTCGGCGGCATTCACCTCGTCATGAATAAAATAAAACGGACCGCTCCACCACTCCGGCGTGGTTTCAATACCTGCCGATTCATAAAACGAGCTGTGCAGGCTGTCATGATTTCCCGTTACAAGCAGCCAGCGGGTATCGGGCACGGTTGCAAGCCACTCCTCAAACTCCAGCCAGTCGCGATTGGCCGTGCTGTGAAACAGGTCTCCAAGAATCAATATCCGTTCCGGTTTATATTCGCGCAGTAACCCGGCCATACGATTCAGGTTTTTACTGTTGAGTATTCCGGGAGCAGCTATTCCCGACTTCCTGAAATGGCCCGACTTCCCGAGGTGTATGTCCGTTAGTATCAACGTACGCTCTTCGTTCCAGAAGACGCATTTTTCAGGATGAAGTATCCAGGTTTGTCCGGCAATACTGATTGTTTCTGTTTTTGACATGATTGGAAAATAGACTCCTGAAATAACGCATTTCACATGATCGTAATCCGGAATTGAGCCCAAAATTTCTTACAAGGAACCGAAGTATTCGAAGGGATGCAATATTCCTTTCAGCATCCATTGGAAACGCGCACTCATACTTTGACTATTTCTACTCCGCTTCAAGCTGTTTCTGCATTTTCATCACGCGATCGATCAGTTTTTCCGACGACATTCGCTCCCGGAGCCTGTCTACAAAAATCGGAAACGCGAAGGGCGAAAAACGATCCACTTCCCTGAACACCACCTCCTGGTGCCGGATTCGCTGCAGCGCACTGCGGATTCGCGCCTCGTCCAGCTGCACCTGCAGAACTTCATCAAAAGCCTGTTCAATCAGCAAATTATCGGGTTCATGCTCCAGAAAAACATCAAAAAATAACCCTGACGACATCTGAAGGTGTTTGCCTGCTTTCTGATTTCCCGGAAAGCCCGGAAATACCAGTCCTGCAATCTGACTGATATCCCTGAACCGGCGCTTTGCCAGCTCCGCATCGTTCAGGGTACTCATGATATCACTGACAAGATTCTTCTCTGAAAAAAGATCTTTTTCGAGCGCCTCTTCCAGAGGGATATCCTGATCGGACAACAGTTCAAATCCATAGTCATTCATTGCAATGGAAAAGGTGATGGGCTTGATTTTCGAGAGGCGGTGAGCCACCAGCGCAGACATCCCCTCGTGAACATAGCGTCCCTCGAACGGGAAAAAGAAACAGTGGCATCCCTCCTTCGACCATGATTTCTCAATCAGAAACTGGTGGTCTCCGGGCAGTACAGATCTCTCCTTCTGTATAGACAAAATCGGCTCAATCGCCTGCAGTTCGGGCCCCTGCGCCTCCCCCACTCCGGATATCGCCTCCTGCAGTTTATTCCGCAGAAGCTCCGACATGTTTGACGACAGCGACATGCGTCCGCCCATGTAACTGGGCACTTTGCTGCTCGACCCTTTGGTTTTTCGCACATATGCGGTCATATCCCTGATTCGCACCAGTTCCAGGTTTCGTCCCGCAAACCAGAACGTATCACCCGTATTCAACTGTGAAAGAAACCATTCTTCGATTCGTCCCAGCGTACCGCCTTTCAGGTATTTAACCCGGAGCATACTATCGCTGGCAATGGTTCCGATCGTCATGCGATGACGTCGCGCTATTTTTCGGTCGAACACTCTCCAGAGTCCGTCTGCATCTGCCTCCACCTTCCTGAACTCATCATAACGGGTCAGTGCTTTTCCGCCGCTTTGAATAAATTTCAGAATCCAGTTCCATTCATCATCCCGGAGAGTCTGGTAGGCAAATGTACCTGACACCTCCTCACGCACCTGTTCCGGCTTAAATCCCTCCGAAACGGCCAGCGTTACCAGGTACTGAATCAGTACATCGTAGGGCTTGAGAACGGGTATACGGCTTTCCACATTTGTGGCTTCAAGTGCATTTTTAAGGGCTGATGCCTCTATAAGCTCCAGTGCGTGTGTAGGCACAAACCAGATGGTGCTCTCTGCATCGGGCCGGTGCCCGCTTCTTCCTGCGCGCTGCAGGAAACGGGCCACCCCTTTCGGGCTTCCTATCTGGATCACCTTGTCGACCGGTGCGAAGTCGACACCCAGGTCGAGGCTGGAGGTGCAAACAACCGTTTGAAGCAGGCCGCTATGCAGTGATTCCTCCACCCAGCTGCGGATATTACGGTCGAGTGATCCGTGATGGATAGCGATGGTACCGGCCAGATCCGGCCTGGCTTCCAGAATTTCACGGAACCAGATCTCTGACTGTGCACGGGTATTTGTAAAGATGAGCGTGGACCCTTCCTGTTCAAGGATCGGCAGAATTTGCGGAAGCAGTTTGATGCCTAGATGGCCCGACCACGGAAAATTCTCCATGCTATCCGGTATCACGGTTTTCATCGTGATTTTTTTGTGGATATCAGATCGAATGATCACACTTTTTTCCGGTTTCCTCATCCCCAGAAGTACATCAAATGCCTCTTCCAGGTTACCGATGGTGGCCGATATCCCCCACACCTGCAGATCCGGCTTCATGCCCCGCAGCCGGCTTAAACCAAGTTCGGTCTGCGTACCGCGCTTGGAGCCGATCAGCTCGTGCCATTCGTCCACCACCACGGTCTGTAAATTTTTAAATCGGGCCGGATATCCTTTCTGTGCAAGCAGTACATGAAGGCTTTCGGGGGTACTGATCAGAACCTCCGGCATCTGCTTTTTCTGGCGCTGCTTCACCGACTGCGACATGCGTCCGCCCATGTAACTGGGCACTTTGCTGCTCGACCCTTTGGTTTTTCGCACATATGCGGTCATATCCCTGATTCGCACCAGTTCCAGGTTTCGTCCCGCAAACCAGAACGTATCACCCGTATTCAACTGTGAAAGAAACCATTCTTCGATTCGTCCCAGCGTACCGCCTTTCAGGTATTTAACCCGGAGCATACTATCGCTGGCAATGGTTCCGATCGTCATGCGATGACGTCGCGCTATTTTTCGGTCGAACACTCTCCAGAGTCCGTCTGCATCTGCCTCCACCTTCCTGAACTCATCATAACGGGTCAGTGCTTTTCCGCCGCTTTGAATAAATTTCAGAATCCAGTTCCATTCATCATCCCGGAGAGTCTGGTAGGCAAATGTACCTGACACCTCCTCACGCACCTGTTCCGGCTTAAATCCCTCCGAAACGGCCAGCGTTACCAGGTACTGAATCAGTACATCGTAGGGCTTGAGAACGGGTATACGGCTTTCCACATTTGTGGCTTCAAGTGCATTTTTAAGGGCTGATGCCTCTATAAGCTCCAGTGCGTGTGTAGGCACAAACCAGATGGTGCTCTCTGCATCGGGCCGGTGCCCGCTTCTTCCTGCGCGCTGCAGGAAACGGGCCACCCCTTTCGGGCTTCCTATCTGGATCACCTTGTCGACCGGTGCGAAGTCGACACCCAGGTCGAGGCTGGAGGTGCAAACAACCGTTTGAAGCAGGCCGCTATGCAGTGATTCCTCCACCCAGCTGCGGATATTACGGTCGAGTGATCCGTGATGGATAGCGATGGTACCGGCCAGATCCGGCCTGGCTTCCAGAATTTCACGGAACCAGATCTCTGACTGTGCACGGGTATTTGTAAAGATGAGCGTGGACCCTTCCTGTTCAAGGATCGGCAGAATTTGCGGAAGCAGTTTGATGCCTAGATGGCCCGACCACGGAAAATTCTCCATGCTATCCGGTATCACGGTTTTCATCGTGATTTTTTTGTGGATATCAGATCGAATGATCACACTTTTTTCCGGTTTCCTCATCCCCAGAAGTACATCAAATGCCTCTTCCAGGTTACCGATGGTGGCCGATATCCCCCACACCTGCAGATCCGGCTTCATGCCCCGCAGCCGGCTTAAACCAAGTTCGGTCTGCGTACCGCGCTTGGAGCCGATCAGCTCGTGCCATTCGTCCACCACCACGGTCTGTAAATTTTTAAATCGGGCCGGATATCCTTTCTGTGCAAGCAGTACATGAAGGCTTTCGGGGGTACTGATCAGAACCTCCGGCATCTGCTTTTTCTGGCGCTGCTTCACCGACTGCGACACATCACCCGTCCGGCGCTCCACACGCCACGGTATGCCCAAATCATGTACAACCTGCTGCATGGCCGATTCAAGGTCGCGTGCCAGTGCACGCAGCGGGGTTATCCAGAGAAGCCTCAAGCCGTTGTTTTCCTTTGACTGGTAATCATCCGGGTTTTCCCGGATCCATTTCATCAGTTCTGGCATGAAGAGGGCAAACGTCTTGCCGCTGCCTGTGGGAGCGTTGAGCAGACCGAATTTTCCATCCAGTGAAGCTTTCCAGACATTCTGCTGCCATTCGAACGGCGACCAGCCCTTTGAATCAAACCAGTTTTCAACTATCAATTGTGCATCGGGCATTAAAGAACGGAGTTATGGATGGACGATGGACGATGGACGATGGACGATGGACGATGGACGATGGACGATGGACGATGGACGATGGACGATGGACGATGGACGATGGACGATGGACGATGGACGATGGACGATGGACGATGGACGATTAAAGGTGATGTTTCCTGTTTGTTAAAAGCAATCCGATTTTTAGATAAAATGGATTTTTTTTCATCACGGTTCCGGTGCAGGTGATAGAGTGTTCATCTTATTCCGACCGGTTTTTTATGCTCCGCGCTTGAAAGTTGCCATAAAAAACCTCAACATAGGAGCCAAAATATCCTAACAACATCATTAAACAGGCTCAACCATGTGGCTGAATATCAAATCATTCGAAGAGTACCGCGAAATTTATAAACAGAGCGAGCAGGACAGGCTGAAATTCTGGGAGCATGAGGCCGGCACGTTTTATTGGCGAAAGAGCTGGGAAAAGGTGCATTCCGGAGGGTTTGAAAAGGGAGATATCAAGTGGTTTGAAGGCGGTAAGCTGAACATTACGGAAAATGCACTCGATCGTCATCTGAATACGATCGGCAATAAGACTGCCTTTATTTTCGAGCCAAATCACCCCGATAGTTTTCGCCGCACCATCACCTATCGTCAGCTTCATGAGGATGTATGCCGGTTTGCGAATGTGCTTCAGGAGAAAGGAATTGAAAAAGGTGACCGTGTCTGTATCTATATGGCCATGACGCCTGAGCTGATTATATCCGCGCTGGCCTGTGCCCGAATCGGTGCCGTTCATTCGATAGTATTTGCAGGGTTTTCAGCCCAATCGCTGGCTGAACGCATCCAGGACTGTGATGCCAAAATGCTGATTACCAACGACGGACTGCGCAGAGGCGACAAGCACGTGCCCCTGAAAGACATTTCCGATGAAGCCCTGGAAAGCTGCCCTACCGTCAAAAATGTAATTGTATGTCAGCGAACCAATCGTGACATCGACTGGAAGGAGGGCCGCGATGAGTGGTGGCACAATTTAATCAGGAATGCCTCCCGAAATCATAAGGCAGTGGAGATGGATGCTGAGGATCCGTTGTTCATTCTTTACACATCCGGCTCCACAGGCAAACCGAAGGGCGTACTGCATACATGCGGAGGCTATATGGTCTATACCAGCTACACATTCCGCAACGTATTCCAGGTTCAGGAGGAGGATGTGTACTGGTGTACGGCGGATGCGGGCTGGATTACAGGCCACTCCTACATTATCTACGGACCCCTTTTTAACGGGGCTACGGGCATCATTTTTGAAGGAACACCGACCTACCCCGATCCGGGCCGTCTTTGGGAAGTGGTTGAGAAGTACAAAGTGACTCATTTTTACACTGCCCCGACCGCTATACGCGCCCTGATGAGCTACGATTTAAAATATGTTCAAAAATACGACCTGAGCTCACTCAAAGTGCTTGGAAGCGTGGGTGAACCGATTAATGAAGAGGCGTGGCACTGGTACGATGATCACGTAGGCGGGGGAACGTGTCCCATTGTGGATACATGGTGGCAGACCGAAACGGGAGGTATCATGATATCTCCGCTCGCGGGCGTAACACCGACCAAGCCGGGATTCGCAACCCTCCCGCTGCCGGGCATTTTCCCGACTCTAATGGACGAAAACGGAAAAGAGATTGAAGGCAATGGCGTAAGCGGCAATCTTTGTATTAAGCATCCGTGGCCGGGTATCGCACGTACGGTTTGGGGTGATCACGAACGCTATCTGAAAACCTACATGAGTGCCTATAAAGGATATTACTTCACCGGGGACGGCTGCCGCCGTGACCCTGACGGGTACTACCGCATTACCGGACGCGTGGATGACGTGCTGAATGTGTCGGGACACAGGCTGGGAACCGCAGAGATTGAAAATGCACTGGATGAGCATCCGAATGTTGTGGAAACGGCCATTGTGGGATATCCGCACGATATTAAGGGTCAGGGCATCTATGCGTTCATGATTTGCGAAAAAACTCCGGAAGACCCTAAAGCGTTCAAGAAAGAGCTGCACGACCTTGTTACCAAAATTATCGGACCCATTGCAAAACCCGATAAAATCCAGATTACCCCGGGGCTGCCGAAAACTCGGTCAGGAAAAATTATGCGCCGCATCCTGAGAAAAGTTGCAGCGGATGATCTGGAGAATGTGGGTGATACGTCGACCCTGCTTGATCCCTCCGTGGTGGATGACATTTTGAAGGGAGAAGCGTATTGATTGGCGACTAGCGACTGGCGATTGGTGACTGGTGATTGGAAGTTTGCTGGTTGTTAGTGGTCCGTAGTTAGTTGTTTGTCGTTGGTAGATGGGAAAGGATTGGCTGTCGCAGTTGCAGTCTGTGCCAATTTTTCTGGAACAACAGCCAGTTTCTCAAATGACGGCAATGAATGACTACTTTTACGGATGAACCGCAGTGATCGCAGCGGTCAACTACGCTATCTACTGCGCTATCTACTACGCTTAAGCTTCGAAGATCAGGAAAGCTGTGCAGACCAAGGGCTTCAGGCTTTTGCCTTTTGCCTTCTGCCTTTTCCCCTTTGCCTTTTCACTTCTGCAGCGCCTATGCCAGCAGATACCCAACCACCAGAATCACAAGGCTTGAAGAAAACAGGATCAGCCGGAAGCGCGTGCTGATGATAATGGGGTGAAACAACAGGCCGTAGGTAAATGGAAAGCCCTGGAGCCAGCTGTAGTAGTGATGGCGGTGAACGGCGCCCAGCGCCATGGTTACGTGCCCGTGCAGGATGGTAAACATGAAAGGAAGCGCAAAGGTGATGGATCCTGCGAACATTGCAACTCTGTTGATACCGAGCTCATGGCAAAAAAAGTAGTATGGCCAGGAAAAAATAAGCAGCAGCGGCACCGACATCATCCAGTTGATGAAGCAGATGCGCTTGTAATTTCTTTCGCTAAGCTCGGAGGTGGACAAGGAGGATTTGGGATTTTTGATTGATGATTGATGATTTTTGATTGGGTTCAGGGTTCAGGGTTCAAGGTTCAGGGTTCAGGGTTCAGGGTTCAAGGTTCAAGGTTCAAGGTTCAAGGTTCAAGGTTCAAGGTTCAAGGTTCAGAAAAAATACTACAAAAGAGATCGATTATCGCAAACCTCTAATTTAACATACTTCTGCCATCTGACTTCTCCCTTTTCACCCATCGGCTTAGCTCAGGGCATGCTTTTGCCTTTTGCCTTTTGCCTTTTCACTCAATACTCAATACTCAATACTCAATACTCAATACTCAATACTCAAAAAAGAAGATACTTCAGAGATCACCATCAGATCTGACTGGCAATCAGCATTTCAATATTTCTGAACGGCATTTCGAACTGTTCGGCCAGGCCTTTTTTGGTCAGATGCTTTTTATAGATATAGGCTCCATTTCGCAGGGCGGTATTTTTCCACAGGCAATCTTCGATTCCGGCGGTATCCCCCAGTTCAACCAGATAGGGCACAATTACGTTATTGAGTGCATAGGTTGCGGTACGGGCTACGTTGCTTGGGATATTCGGCACACAGTAGTGAACCACATCGTGTTTTCTGAACACGGGGTTGGAGTGGGTGGTGGGCACGCTGGTTGAAACGCATCCACCCTGGTCGATCACCGTATCCACGATAACGCTTCCCGGCTTCATCGCTTCCACCATCGGTTCGGTTACCCAGCAGGGAGCCCGTTCGCCCTCGGTCATCGCTGCACCGATCACCACATCGGCAAATTCAAGAGCAGTTGAGAGATACTGATGGTTGGCAGTGGCTGTGATGATCCGCCTGTCGAGAGCATTTTCAAGCCGCCGCAGCAGCGTGAGGTTATTGTCCATTACAAATACCTGGGAACCGTATCCAAGTGCAGTACGGGCTGCATATTCGCCCGTGATTCCCGCTCCAAGAATTGCAACCGTTGCCGGTGGTATCCCCGAAATCCCTCCCAGCATAATTCCCTGCCCATCGCTGCTGTTTTCCAGGTAGTGGGCCGCAATCTGCACAGCCATGGAACCGGTAATCTCATGCATCATCCGTACAATCGGAAACTCACTGTCTTCACTTTTGATATATTCATACCCGATTGCGCATACGCCTTTATCGATCAGCGTTTTTAAAAAATCGTGCGAAGTATGCCCCAGATGAAGGGCTGACAGCAGGATCTGTCCGGGCTGCATCCATCCCAGTTCGGTTTTTGTGGGGGGAGCCACTTTTACAATCATTTCCGATTTGCTGAACAGTTCTTCAGCACTGTACGCGATTTCCGCACCGGCTTCAGCATACTCACTATCGGAGAAGTGGGCGTCTATTCCCGCATTTTTTTCCACAATCACCTCATGGCCATTTGCTGCCAGAATGGAGACACCACCGGGCGTGAGCGAGATTCTGCGCTCATCATTCGAGGTTTCCTTAGGCAAACCAATTTTTATAGAACGGGCAGAACGTGTTTTCATCAGGCTCTTCTCAAGCGTTTTGATGCCAATCTGTTCTGTATCAAATGGATTCAGTTCCATATCAAATCAATGTGGATCAGTGGTAATTTATTGGAGACGAACAATCCGCTGCCAAAACAGCCCCGCGGGATTCAATAAAATTCTGTGTATGTTTTCAGGGGCTTACAACAGCAAACAGCATTTTTGATGCTTAAATCTAATCAAATCCTGACAGAACTCTATCCATAAATTGCCATTCAAATGACATCGAGGCCCAAAACAAAAAAGAGCCTGGGGCAGCATTTTCTCAGAGACGGTAACATGATTCAAAAAATCGTGCATGCCATTTCTGCAGACCGCACCGACCGCATTGTTGAAATTGGCCCCGGCGACGGCGCCCTTACCGGAGAACTGCTGAATGCTTACAGTGATGTGATTGCCATTGAAATTGATCAGAGGATGGCGGAACACCTTCGTGAGCTCTATCCGCGGCTGGAGCTCATCGAGGAGGATATATTGAAGTGCGACTGGAGCAGGTTTCTGAATACCGAAAAACCTGTTCACGTGATCGGAAATTTGCCTTACTATATTACGAGTCAGATCCTTTTTGCCATTTTCGATCACCGCGAAAACCTCACGTCTGCACTGCTTATGATGCAGAAAGAGGTGGCTCAGCGTATCGTGGCCGAACCTCATTCAAAGGAGTACGGTATCCTGAGTGTACAGTCGCAGCTTATGAGTACTCCAGAAATTCTATTTGACGTGCCTCCTTCCGTCTTTTCGCCGCCCCCGAAAGTGGACAGCAGCGTGATACGATTTATCTTCGACAAGGGGAAACTGGCGTGCAGTGACAAGCACCTTAAAACGGTAGTGCGCATGGCTTTTAATCAGAGGCGAAAAAAACTGAGCAACGCACTGAAGCGGCTGAATACTGACCTTCCCGCCAAAGAGTTCGACTTTTCACTCCGGGCAGAAGCCCTGTCGCCGGTGATGTATGAAAAACTGACAGCACGGCTTGAACAACTTGGCACATTTGACGGGTAAAAGCCCTGCTTTGCAAACCATTCCAAACAATACGGCCATTCTTAAGGAATGTTTTGGCAATGATTGAAATTTGGTACGGAAGTTGCTATTGGTACTAACAGAAAACGTCGTCCGACTGCGGGCGTACATGAATTTTTAAACAGCAAACAAAAACCTAACAGATAAGGAGTCATTCTATGGCTAGCATTAAACCTTTAAGCGATCGTGTCCTGGTACGGCCGGTTGAAGCTGAAGAAAAAACAAGTTCAGGTATCATTATTCCTGATACAGCAAAAGAGAAACCACAGCGCGGTACTGTTGTTGAAGCAGGCCCCGGCAAAGTGGAAAACGGGACTAAAATTGATATGTCCGTTAAAAAAGGTGATGAAATCCTTTACGGTAAATACTCCGGAACTGAAGTTACTCTCGATGGCGAGGAGTATTTGATTATGAGAGAATCCGACATCCTCGGAATCGTATCATAATTTTTACTGCACTTCTGAAAGTTTTGAATACGACCATTTTAAATACTAACTAAAATCAACCTATAATTATGTCAGCCAAATTAGTTCATTATGATGCGGATGCACGTGACGCACTGAAACGTGGTGTGGATAAGCTTGCTAACGCCGTTAAAGTAACATTGGGTCCTCGCGGACGAAATGTAGTTATTGAAAAATCGTTCGGCGCCCCTACCGTTACCAAAGATGGTGTAACCGTAGCGAAAGAGATCGAACTATCCGATAAAGTGGAAAATATGGGTGCACAGATGGTGCGCGAAGTGGCTTCCAAAACCAGCGACAACGCCGGTGACGGTACCACAACCGCTACTGTTCTTGCACAATCCATCATCCAGACCGGACTTAAAAACGTAACAGCCGGTGCCAATCCGATGGAATTGAAGCGCGGTATCGATAAAGCCGTAACCGAAGTTGTGAAAGAGCTGAAAGCTCAAAGCGAACCGGTAGGCGACAGCCTTGACAGTATCCGTCAGGTTGGAACCATTTCTGCAAACGGTGACGAAGAGATTGGAAGCCGAATTGCGGAAGCCATGGAAAAAGTCGGAAAAGACGGTGTAATTACCGTTGAAGAAGCCAAAGGTACAGAAACCTACCTGGAAACTGTGGAAGGAATGCAGTTCGATCGCGGCTATCTCTCTCCTTACTTTGTGACCAACAGCGAGAAC
Source organism: Rhodohalobacter mucosus (assembly GCF_003150675.1). Classification (NCBI taxonomy): domain Bacteria; kingdom Pseudomonadati; phylum Balneolota; class Balneolia; order Balneolales; family Balneolaceae; genus Rhodohalobacter; species Rhodohalobacter mucosus. Next base: position 245,295 of record NZ_QGGB01000010.1, read on the forward strand.
ATGACCGCTGAAATGGAAGAGCCGTATATCCTGATCTTCGACAAGAAGATTTCAAACATGAAGGATCTGCTTCCTGTGCTCGAGAAAGTAATCCAAACCAACAGACCTCTGCTGATCATCGCAGAAGACGTTGAAGGCGAAGCTCTTGCCACACTCGTGGTGAACAAGCTGAGAGGATCGCTCAAAATTGCTGCGGTGAAGGCTCCCGGCTTTGGCGACAGAAGAAAAGCCATGCTTGAGGACATCGCCATTCTTACCGGCGGTACCGTAATCAGCGAAGAGCGAGGCTACAAGCTGGAAAATGCAACGCTTGACTTTCTCGGACAAGCCGACCGTGTAAACATTGACAAAGACAACACAACCGTTGTTGGCGGTCATGGCAAGAATGATGACATTAAAGCACGTATCAACCAGATCAAATCTCAAATCGAGAATACCACCTCTGACTATGATCGTGAGAAACTCCAGGAGCGACTGGCCAAACTGAGCGGCGGTGTTGCCGTACTCTATATTGGTGCTGCTTCTGAAGTGGAGATGAAAGAGAAGAAAGCACGCGTTGAAGATGCCCTTCACGCTACACGTGCTGCCGTTGAAGAGGGTATTGTGCCCGGCGGTGGTGTTGCGCTTCTCCGTACACTGAAGGCTTTCGACTCGCTCGAGGCTGAAAACGGTGACCAACAGGTTGGATTCAACATCGTGAAGCGTGCGCTTGAAGCTCCGCTGAGAGCGATTGCAAATAACGCAGGTGTTGAAGGATCCATCGTGGTTCAGAAAGTGCTCGAAGGAAAAGGCGCTTACGGATACAATGCACGAACTGAAGTGTATGAAGACCTGATTAAAGCAGGTGTTATCGATCCGACCAAAGTAACCCGAACCGCTCTTGAAAACGCTGCCTCCGTTGCCGGCCTGATGCTGACAACTGAAGCCGTTGTGGTCGACAAGCCATCCAAGGATGGTGACGATGACCCTGCAGCCGGAATGCCGGGTGGCGGAATGCCGGGCGGAATGGGAGGCATGGGCGGCATGATGTAAGATTGCCCGATTGCTGAACATTCAGTACAATTTAGAAGCCTCGTTTCCTGAAAAGGGAACGGGGCTTTTTTATTAAACAGAGAAACGGATGAACGGAGAGAGTTGAGTAAACCGACGAACAGATGAACCGATAAATGTCCAACCGAGAAAGGGGGGTAAACCGAAGAACAGTAGAACCGACGAATGTCCAACCGAGAAAGTGTTTACTAATCCGGGATTCTCTGCCAATCCCAAATCCCTACTTTTTCGGTTTCTCGGTTGATCGGTTGTTCTGTTTTTCTGTTTCTGTCTTTCGTCCATTCCGCTCTGCAGTTTGAATGCTTTTGACAAAAATTGCGATTAACTCACTGCATTCTTCAATTCCTTCACTTGTACTTTCTGGATTAAGACATAGATTGGCTTTTGCAGACATTTTTAAATTACCCCTCGTTTCCCTGAGTTCTTTGAGTATGAGCTTCATTTTGTGGATGAAATCCTTTCTTGACTCAGCAGCCTGAGCTTCGCCGTAGTGAATACCAGGTGATGTGCCTGATCGAACCAATTGGCTCGACAGATGACGGCTTGCTTCTCTCCGCTTGTCAATTGACTCTGACAGTTTAATCATATGCACTCCGAAATCGATCAATCGATCCTCCAGATCAAACTTGCTATTCTTCATCCAAGCCTCTCTTCGTAATTCATTTATTATATCTATTTGTATGAACCGAAATACCAGAATGCCTTACAGATCTTTTTAAACAGATAAACCGACGAACAGATGAACCGAGAAATGTCCAACCGAGAAAGGGCGGTAAACCGACGAACAGATGAACCGATAAATGTCCAACCGAGAAAGTGTTTACTAATCCGGGATTCTCTGCCAATCCCAAATCCCTACTTTTTCGGTTTCTCTGTTGATCGGTTGTTCTGTTTCTCTTGTTTCTCTTGTTTCTCTTGTTCCTTTACAATTCCATGTCGAAATTTTCGTATTTTCCGCACTGAAAAAATGACAATTCGCATCAAAAAACCGCTACCATGTATTCGAAGCTGAAAGAGGACCTGCGCGCTGAACTGGACCAGATCAAAGAAGACGGTCTTTACAAGGAGGAGCGCATTATCACCACTCCGCAGGGAGCCGTGATTAAAACCACTAAGGGACATGAAGTGATCAACTTCTGTGCCAACAACTACCTGGGGCTCTCTTCCCATCCGAAGGTGATTGAGGCTTCCAAAAAAACCATTGATCAGTACGGCTACGGAATGTCGTCCGTGCGGTTTATCTGCGGAACGCAAACGATTCACAAAGAGCTGGAAGCAAAAATAGCCGAATTTCTGGGCACTGAAGACGCCATCCTCTATGCAGCCGCTTTTGATGCAAACGGAGGGGTATTCGAGCCGCTGCTGGGGGCTGAAGATGCCATTATCTCCGACCGGCTCAACCACGCCTCCATCATCGACGGTGTTAGGCTCTGCAAAGCGCAGCGATACGTGTACAAACACAATGATATGAACGATCTGGAGGAACAGCTCAAGCAGGCATCGGATGCGCGAACCCGCGTCATCGCCACCGACGGTGTTTTCTCCATGGACGGCACCATTGCACAGCTCGACAAGATTTGTGACCTGGCCGACAAGTATGACGCACTGGTGATGAGCGATGAGTGTCATTCAACCGGTTTCGTGGGGAAAACGGGGCGCGGCGTGCATGAATATCATGATGTAATGGGTCGCGTTGACATCATAACCGGAACCCTGGGCAAGGCTCTTGGAGGCGCCTCCGGCGGATTCACCGCTGCCCATAAGGAGATTGTGGATATGCTGCGCCAGCGTTCACGGCCCTACCTCTTTTCAAACACCCTCGCCCCATCGATCACCGGGGCATCCATTGAAGTGCTGAACCTGCTGAGCGAAACTACCGAACTCCGCGACAAGCTTGAAGAGAATACCCTTTATTTCCGCAAGGCAATGAACGATGCGGGCTTTGACATCAAACCCGGAGAGCACCCGATTGTGCCGGTGATGCTTTACGATGCGAAAATTTCCCAGGACTTTGCAGCCAAACTGCTCGACCGCGGAATTTATGTGATCGGGTTTTACTATCCGGTTGTTCCGAAGGGTGAGGCGCGTATCCGTGTTCAGGTTTCTGCGGTGCACGAGAAAGAACATCTTGATAAAGCCATTGAAGCGTTTACGGAGGTGGGCAAGGAGCTGGGAGTCTTAAGCTAGAAGCTATGCTATGGAGTTCCCCGCCTGGGTAAGGAGGGGACAGGGGTGGTAGCTGTCAGGAATCGACACCCATAAACAACTGATTCAAAGTTTGATGTTGAATCCAAAAAAAACAAAAAATCAAAGCAAGTACCTTCGAAATAATATGACCCGATGGGAAATCAGGTTATGGGAAGATTTGAAGTGCAAAAAGATGTTTGGTTTTAAAGTTCGACGACAGCATGGAATCGAGAATTTTATTCTAGATTTTTATTGTCCCAAACTCAAATTGGCAATTGAAATCGATGGTGACGTGCATAGTTTTCCCGATAAAATGAAAGCAGATATTTTAAAGGAGAAGGCATTGAAAGAATTTGAAATTCATTTAGTTCGCCTATCCAATACTGACATTGATGAGGACTATGAGAGCGTGGTCACCCATCTTGAGGATGTTTTTAAAGATCGGGCTCTTTCAATGAAGATCGATTATGAATTAAAACCTGACTGAACCACCCCTTAATCCCCTCCTTGAGAAGGAGGGGACATATCGTGCAAACATTTTCCACAATTGAATAGGTTTAACAACATATGGCAAAAATACTGATCACCGGCGCCTGCGGGCAGCTGGGGAGTGAACTGACGGCAGAACTCCGGCGAAAGCATGGTGCAGAAAATGTGGTGGCCTCCGACATTCGTGAACCGAACCCGCAGCTTGGGGAGGGTCCGTTTGAGAATCTGGATGTGATGGATAAAGCAGCGCTGGAAAGCGTGATCGACCGTCACCAGGTCAATGTAATCTATCACCTGGCCGCGCTTCTTTCTGCCAATGCAGAGAAAAATCTGGACCTCGCCTGGAAACTGAACATGGATGGCCTGCTAAATGTGCTGAAGCTGGCCCGCGACAAGAACGTGGAACGCGTATTCTGGCCCAGCTCCATCGCTGTATTCGGTCCGGACGCCCGGAAAGAGGGCACTCCGCAAAACAGCCCCACCAATCCGGCAACCGTTTACGGTATCACCAAAGTGGCAGGTGAACAGTGGTGCTCCTACTTTTACAACAAATTCGGCGTGGACGTGCGCAGTCTCCGCTATCCGGGCCTTATCGGATATAAGTCTCTTCCGGGAGGCGGAACCACCGATTACGCAGTGGATATCTACCACAAAGCGCTGGCGGGCGAGCCTTTCTCCTGTTTTCTGGAGCGCGACAGCGCACTGCCGATGATGTATATGTCAGACGCCGTAAAAGCCACCATCGATCTGATGGAGGCTCCGGAAGAGCACATACACGTACGAACCAGCTACAATGTAGCGGCCATCAGCTTTACGCCAGCCGATATTGCGGAATCCATCAAAAAAGTACTTCCCCATTTTGAAATCCGGTATGAGCCCGACTACAGGCAGCAGATTGCGGCCTCCTGGCCCGACAGCATTGACGACTCGGCAGCCCGCTCCGACTGGGGATGGTCGCATCGCTTCAGCCTGGACGCCATGACCAAAGACATCCTGGCCAATTTGCCCAGCGTGATTGAGAATGCATAACAGGGTGCATGCGACTGGCGACTGGCGACTGGCGACTGGCGACTGGGGGAAAATACTTCTGAGATCGTAATTCGCATACCGACAATCAGAGATCATTCGGTTTCAGGCTACAGGCTACAGGCTACAGGCTACAGGCTACAGGCTACAGGCTACAGGCTACAGGCTACAGGCTACAGGCTACAAGTGCAGCTTATTGTTTTATCAGAAATATTCCCTAAGATTGAGGCTGAACCCGGATTAACTTCTATGAGCCCGGAATGCATCTTTACCGCAGACTTACCGTCAGAACGTGAACGACACCAGTGATCAAAACACTTCAATCGCTGCCCGCACCATCGGTTTTTTTGGCGCCATCGGGATCGGTGTGGGCGCCATGGTAGGCGGCGGTATTCTGGCACTGGCCGGCGTTGCCTTTTCTGTAACCGGTCCCTCTGCGATTGTCGCTTTCGCGCTGAACGGACTCATTGCACTGATCACCGCGCTCAGCTTTGCGGAGATGGCATCGGCGAACCCTCAATCGGGTGGCACCTACACCTATGCAAAAAAGGCTCTGTCACTTCAGGTGGCCTTCGGTGTTGGCTGGATCGTTTGGTTTGCATCCCTGGTGGCTGCAGTTCTCTACGCGCTGGGTTTTGGTGCATTCGCGGTATTTGCCCTGCAGCAGATCCCGTCGTCAGCGGGAGCCGGCGGACTGATCAACCACAGCTTTACGCCTGTTCTCCTGGCATTGATGGCCATCGGCTACTTTGCCATACAGCTGGTCAGACGTGCCGGTGAAGGCAGTGCCTTTATCAATATCGGCAAACTGCTGGTATTTGCCATTCTTATAGCGGGCGGCCTGGCCGTTGTGGTGCAAACGCCACTCCCTCGCATTACAGAAAGCCTGGACCCTTTTTTCTCCGATGGTTTTTCAGGGGTGATTGCTGCAATGGGGTATACCTTTATCGCACTCCAGGGATTTGACCTGATTGGTTCCGCAGCAGGTGAAATCCGTGATCCTGAAAAGAATATTCCGAAAGCAATGGTCGGCACACTGGTAGTGGGTCTTGCCATCTATCTTCCGCTTCTCTTTGTGATGACAACGGCCGGTGTGCCCGAGGGAACCTCTATCACAGCGTTGAGTTCCGAAAACCCGGAAACCGTGCTTGTAGTGGCCGCTCAGAATTACCTGGGTGCTTTTGGATTCTGGCTGGTGCTGCTGGCCGGTATCTTTTCAATGCTCTCTGCCCTGCAGGCCAACCTGTTTGCCGCGTCGCGGATTGCGCTTCGAATGGCGAAAGACCGCACCCTGACCTACCGGCTGTCCGCAATTCATGCAAGCTACGGTACTCCCGTGCCCGCCATTACGGCCACCTGCGGCATCGTTGCGATACTTGTGCTCATTCTGCCGGATGTTGCAGCAGCGGGCGCCGCGTCCAGTCTGATCTTTCTCATTACCTTTGCCCTTGCCCACCTCATCATGATTTTGATGAGGAAGCGCGGCTACAAAGAGAGTGATACCTTCAGAGCACCGCTGTACCCCGGGCTTCCCATAACCGGCATGATTGCATGTCTGGGCCTGGCGATCTTTCAGGCTATTGCGGTACCGTCGGCCGGGGTGATTTCTCTCTTCTGGCTTTTAATTGGTGCCGCACTGTTCATCTCCTTTTTTGTAAAAAAAGCGGAAGCCATTGAGGCCTCAGAACAGGCTCTCGACCCGGATCTGGTTCGATTGCGAGGGCTCAATCCGCTCGTGCTGCTGCCCATATCGAATCCGGCCAATGCGGAGTCGATGGTATTTGTGGCCAATGCGCTTGCACCGCCGGTTGTAGGCCGTGTGATGTTGCTTTCGATCATTATTCCGGGTGAGCGAAAAGAAGAGGTTGGAAAGCGTCTTTCGGCCAGCCGTGACGTAACTCAGTTTGCGCTCAGTGCATCCTTTGAGGCCGGCCTGCGGCCCGACACGCTAATTACGATCGCCGATCAGCCCTGGAAAGAGATTGAACGGGTAGCCAAGCAGAACCACTGCAGCAGCCTTCTGTTGGGCCTCAGCAACCTGAATGACAAACAGACCCACGAGAACCTGGAAAAACTTGTGAAAAACGTGAAATCGGACCTCGTCGTATTTCGTCAGCCGCATACAGGCTGGAAGATCACCGAGGCACGCACCGTGCTGATTCCGGTTGCGGGACTCAGCAGCCACGATCCGCTCCGTGCACGTGTGGCGGCCAGCCTCTGGAGGGCCTCGCAACCCGAAATCACATTTGTTCAGATCTTGCCAAACGGAACGCCGGAAGAGAAAATCAACAAGAACCGCGTGAACCTGGCCCGCTTTGCCGGTGGAATTATCCCTGCTAAGACAAATGTAGAGGTTATTACATCCGGCAATCCCACGACCGAGCTGGTGAGACTGGCGAACCAGAATGACCTGGTGATTATGGGGCTCGGCAAACCCGGTGCAGGTGAAAAAGCGTTTGGCTCCATTGCGCAGACCCTGGCCGAAGATACCGGCACCGCTTTGATTTTTATTAGTAAGAAGTAGGGGAACAGTGCCAGCAGTCTGTCAAGCAGAAGTGAGAAGGCAGAAGTGAAAAGCAAGAAGGTAGGCTAATTGTTAGTTGTCAGTTGTTCGTTGTGGGTTGCTCAATATGTTCAGGACCAGTCCCCCCATTTCACTTTTCACTTCTGCCTTTTGCCTTAATTTCCCTGCAAACCACTCTGATTTTTAGTATGCTCAGAGAGTGGTCCGGTTCCTGGCGCCTTTCTTCTGCCGGTTCTGGTCACCACACGTATCCTTCAATCAAGCACCTTATCCATGACCATTGACCGAAAAGAGGCCATCAAGCGATCTGCTCTCATCATGGGCGGGCTCATTTTTGCCCCCAACGCATTGGGTGTGCTCAGCGGCTGCAAGGCTCGTCCTGCGCTCGACTGGAGCCCTGAATACTTTAACCGTGACCATGCAAGATTGGTGAGCAGTCTGGCTGAAACGATTATTCCTGAAACCGACAGCCCCGGCGCCATTGAAGCAAGCGTACCCGGATTTATTGAAGAGATGGTGTACACAGGCTATACGGAGGATGCACGATCCCTTTTTCTGAGCGGCCTGGATGCTTTGGACGACCTTGCCGGAGAAACACACGGAGACCGCTTTGCCGACCTGGATGCCGAAACACAGCACCTGTTTGCCAGCGAGCAAAACCGGACGGCCATCGAAAGCGGCATCTCACCGCCTCCGTTTTTTCTGATTATGAAAGAGCTGACCGTCATGGGCTACTATACCAGTGAGCCCGGTGCCAAACAGGCCCTTCGGTATGAACGAATCCCCGGCCGCTACGACGGCTGCGTGCCTTTTGAGGACGTTGGAAAGACGTGGTCTACGTAGAAATACGTATATAATCCAGTCCCTCAATACTCTCCATTAAAAATCCATTGAGACCTTTCACGCATGAAACCACTTATTAAAGCCAGGAAACAGAACAGTTACGACGCCATTGTTGTGGGAACGGGGATCAGCGGCGGATGGGCCGCCAAGGAGCTCACCGAAAAGGGTCTTAACACCCTGGTGCTCGACCGCGGACGCAACGTAAGGCACGTGGCAGACTACCCTACGGCCACAATGGAACCGTGGGACCTACCCCGAAACGACCGCGTGACGCCGGAGGAGGCGGAAGAGTACAAAATTCACCAGCGTACCGGCTATATCCTGCGCGAGTCGACCAAGCACTGGCTTGTCAAAGACGCAGAACAGCCCTATATCGAGGAGAAGCGATTCGACTGGATACGCGGCTACCACGTGGGCGGAAAATCCATTATGTGGGGTCGGCAGAGCCTGCGGCTGGGTCCGCACGATTTTGAAGGAAATGCGAAAGAGGGCGTTGCCGTTGACTGGCCCATACGCTACAGCGACCTGGAAAAGTGGTATGATTATACGGAAGCCTATGCGGGGATCAGCGGTCAGGCGGAAGGCCTTGCCCAATGCCCCGATGGCATTTTCCTCCCCCCCTATGAGATGAACTGCGTGGAGAAGCACGTGCGTGAAAAGGTGCTGGAGGCTTTTCCGGAGCGGGTGCTAACCATGGGGCGCTTTGCCAACCTCACGCAGCCCCATAACGGCCGGGGCACCTGCCAGTACCGAAACAAGTGCATTCGCGGATGCCCCTATGGCGCCTACTTCAGCAGCAATGCCACCACACTCATCTCTGCGGAGCAAACCGGCAACATGACGCTTCGGCCCCATTCCATTGTCCACTCCGTTATCTACGATGAAGAATCGGGGAAGGCGTCGGGTGTGCGCGTAATTGATGCGGAAACGAAGGAGGACATCGAGTTTTACGCCGATATCATTTTTCTGAACGCTTCCTGCGTAGGCACCACCCAGATCATGCTCAACTCCACCTCCAGCCGGTTCCCGAACGGACTGGGCAACGACTCCGGCGAGCTGGGCCACAACCTGATGGATCATCACTTTCGCGCGGGAGCAACGGGCCGGTTTGAGGGTTTCAAAGACAAGTATTATTACGGCCGGCGTCCCGCATCGGTACATATGCCAAGGTATCGCAATATTGGAAGTGACAAACGCGATTACCTCCGCGGGTTCCATTTTCAGGGGGCGGCAAGCCGACAGGGCTGGTGGCGCGGCATCCGGGAACTGGCCATCGGGAAAGAGCTGAAGGAGTTTGTGCAGACGCCCGGCGACTGGACCATGGGACTTACCGGTTTTGGCGAAATCCTGCCCTACCATGAGAACCGCATGTGGCTTGATCCGGAGAAAACGGACCCCTATGGTATTCCGCAGATCGTTTTTGACGCTGATTTCAAAGAGAATGAATTCAAAATGCGCGAGGATATGAAAAACGATGCAGCAGAGATCCTGGAGACGGCCGGGTTTACGGATATACGAACCTATGACGATCCCGGCGGCGTGGGGCTGGCCATCCACGAGATGGGTACTGCACGGATGGGACGAGATCCCAGAACCAGTGTTTTGAACGGCTGGAACCAGGTGCACAGCGTACCCAACGTGTTCGTGACCGACGGTGCCTGCATGACCTCCTCCGCCAACCAGAATCCATCACTCACCTACATGGCCCTGACCGCACGAGCGGCGGATTATGCGGTGAGCGAGCTGAGAAAGGGGAATTTGTAGGAATAGGGGTAATAGTAGTTCTAATGTTTTTTTGGATAGTGTTCTGAAAACACCTCCCCTCCTTCTCAAGGAGGGGATTAAGGGGTGGTTGTAACAGGATTCATTCAAATAGCATGAACTAATCTTTTTGCTCAAATTTCTTGAACCACCCCCGGCCCCTCCTTAAAAAGGAGGGGAGTAAGAGGTGGTTGTAAAAAGATCCATTCAAATAACATGAACTAATCTTTTTGCTCAAATTTCTTGAACCACACCCGGCCCCTCCTTAAAAAGGATGGGAGTAAGAGGTGGTTGTAAAAAGATCCACTTAAATAGCATGAACTAATCTTTTTACTCAAATTTCTTGAACCACCCCCGGCCCCTCCTTAAAAAGGAGGGGAGTAAGAGGTGGTTGTAAAAAGACCCATTCAAATAGCATGAACAAATCTTATTGCTCAATTTCTTGAACCACCCCCGGCCCCTCCTTAAAAAGGAGGGGAGTAAGAGGTGGTTGTAAAAAGATCCATTCAAATAGCATGAACTAATCTTTTTGCTCAAAATTCTTGAACCACCCCCGGCCCCTCCTTATAAAGGAGGGGAGTTTTCGATGCCCATTTTTCAAAAATCCGTCAACCAAATACTCACCAACACAGAACTAAAAAACTCCCCCCATGAAACGAAAAGAGTTCCTCAAACTGAGTTCGGCCGGCGTGGCCGGTTTAACGATGGGTGGATTGACGCCTTACAGGTCAGCCACGGAGACACAGAGAAAGGGTAATCCCCAAACTGACTTGAACCTCAAAAAGGGGTTTATGCTGCAGACGTTTCCCTCGCGTGACCAATATTCCCTTGCCGAACAGTTCAGGATGCTGAAGGAAGCCGGATTCAGCGGCGTTGAACCGGAGAGCGGACTGAACCGCGATGACGTGCTTGAGGCGAAGGAGGCATCGGGCCTGGATATTCCGAGCGTCGTGGTGTCGACACATTGGACGAACCCGCTTACGCACCCCGATCCGGCTGTGAGGCAGGCGGGTATGGACGGTGTGAGAACGGCCATGGGCGATGCACACGCCTATGGCGCATCGGTCATCCTGCTGGTGCCTGGCATTGTGAATGAGGATGTATCGTACGACACAGCCTACAGGCGCTCCCGGGAGCAGATCCGTGAGCTGATACCGCTTGCTGAGGAGCTTGACGTGGTGATCGCCATCGAAAACGTCTGGAATCAGTTTTTGATGAGTCCGCTGGAGGCGGCCCGGTTTGTTGATGAGTTTGACTCACCCCATGTAGGATGGTACCTGGACGCGGGTAACCTGATTAACTACGGGTACCCGGAGCAGTGGATCCGCATCCTGGGCGACCGGATTGCGATGGTTCACATCAAAGAGTTCAGCCGGCAGAAACGGGATGACGAAGGCCTCTGGCAGGGATTCCGCGTAAATCTGACCGAAGGCAGCAACAACTGGCCCGGAATCATGAACGCGCTTCGCCAAACCGGGTACAGCGGCTATGCCATTGCGGAGCAGTCGTACAGGGAAGAAGGCGTTTCCGATGAGGAGTGGCTGAGAGAGCACATATCCGGGAAAATGGATCAGATCCTATTGATGTGAGATGGACGATGAGCGACTGGAGACTGGAGACTGGCGACTGGCGATTTGCGACTGTTAGCTCGCAACTGACTTAGCGTTCTTTTGCGTCCCTGGCGGTTAGTAGAGCTTCATTTTATAAATAATTGGGATCATGGTTGAAGAATTGAATAAACCGCAAAGCGCTAAGTGACGCAAAAGGAAAGATTTGAGATAGACGATGGGTGACTTGTGACTGGTCCCGATCCCGAAAGCTTTCGGGACGGGATCGACTGGCGACGTGCTATTTGTGATTTTTTAATGGCGGGTTGAACAACCGGATACGTCTCCATACGTGATGTCCGGGCAGATTTAATCATCGGGTAGTAAACCGCAGCGGGCGCCGCGAATCCACAGCGTTCGCAGCGGTAAAGCGGACGGACATCCCCGGCGGGAAACGGGAATCGTCAAACGGTTGACGGAAAACCAGCGATTGGCGACTTGTGACTGGTGATTGGCGACTGGATAATACATCTCAATACTCACTACTCATTACACCTTTTCACCCATTCGACTCTGCTCAGAGCATGCTTTTGCCTTCTGCCTGCTCCTCGTAGCCTTCCTGAACTACGAAGCATTTGCGAAGTAGTTGGCGAAGTGGAGCCTTTTCACTACCCTTCACTTCCCTTTCTTCTTCTTATAACTAATCACCCAGTTCACAAAAAGGAATTCGATCGCGGCGGCTTCGTAGCCGTTCCACTTGCTAATCATCTTTTGAAACTCCTTCCCGGACGTGTCTGACGGATCGCCGCCGTAGCTCATGATGATCCACTTGCGCAGCCCCTTCTCTTCGCCCTTGCTTTTGTTGGAGGGGAAGACGGCCTCGGTGGATTCGCGGAAGAGCATCAGGTCCTGCGCGGAGGTGGGACCAATGCCGCGGATCGTTGAAATCCGGTCGTAGAACTCCTGCGGGGTGGCTTCGCGGTCGAGGTACTCGAGGTCTACTTCTCCCGAAAGCATGTCCTGCGCCAGGCCCACCAGGTACTCCCCTTTTCGCAGGGTGGGACCCATTTTGCGGATCTGCGCCGGGTCGGCCTTGGCCAGTTGGAACGGACGCGGCCAGGCGGGCACCGTCTTTCCCTCGTGCACCAGATGCGTGCCGTACGCCTCGCGAACCTTCCACACCATCTTGCGGGCTGTGGGCTTGTGCGAAAGCTGCATCTGGATGATGCGGTTCACCATATCCTCCATCAGCGTGGCGCGCGACATCCGCTTGAGCCCGTAGAATTCGGTGAGCTTGGGGCCCAGCACGGGATCCTTTTCCGCCTGATCATAGAACGGCCTGAGGTCGATGTTGGTCCCGAAAATACGCGCCAGGGCACGATTGGCCTGCTTGATCTCATCCTTCGAAAGATCCTCGGCTGACTCAACATGAAATTCGGGCTTCTCCGGATCCCCGTTAAAAAAGATGGTAGCCATCACATCGCGGTCATCCAGCGGAATTGGCCGCGTGAATCCCTCCTCAAAAATGGTCTCCGGATTGTGCTCGTGATCGAAGTAGTTGTCAATATCGAGACAGATAAACCAGTCGTGCGGCGGAATCGATTTGAGGGTCCAGGAAGACATTGCGATGTGAGATTTGTGATGGGTGATGGGTGATGTGAGACTTTACTCTGACTCAATGTACAAAACCATGATAGATAGATGGGCGTTCTTTTTAAAACAGTGAATCAGTATGTCAGTAGGGAAAACGTGAGACGTCAGATGTCAGACGTCAAACGTCAAACGGGAGAAGAGAGGAGATGAGAGTCTGGCAGTTTACGCTTTTACGTAGCGGCGCAAGATGGATTTGGATCTTCTCGGAACCTGGAGCGCCGCTCCCCTGCCACACGCGGTACCTGTCATGTCGACCAAGTGATCCGTCAGCCGACGGAGAACGCGTGGAGACATCTCCATACGTGGTTCTGAGACAGGCTTTGATAGAACATCTCTTGGTGCAAGGTTTGGGGGATCCCTCCACTTCGGTCGGGATGACAGTTGTGGGTCCATTGACCATAGACCATCTACCAAAACCATCAATTCACATAATCGAACAGCTCGTCCTTTTGCGGGGTGATGCGCATGGTGACGGGTTTTGCCAAGGCGGCGCCGGCCAGATTTTCGTCACGCAAAGAGCCGGTGATGGTGAGGACGGAGTCACCCAGCTGTTCCGTAATGGAGATCTCAAACTGCTCCCACTCCCTGTAGGTCGGTAGCGACTCGAGCGAAATAGTGGCAGCATCGCCGGCATCCTGTTCAGATGACAAAATCATCCACTCGGAGGCGTCAAACGCCAGGTCCATCATCACGCTGCGAAGCTGGTCTGTCGAGCGGCCGGCTTCGATCATGGCCTGGTTATGCTGATTGTTCACCAGATTCACGCTGAACAGATATCCATAGGAACCGATGGCTACCACAATCACGGCTGCGCCGGCGTACCACATGGGTATCAGTTTATCCGGATTCCCGCTTCTTTCCATCTTGTAATATCCTTTCACGAGCATCCAGGGAGCAAGGATCAGGACAATCACCAGCCCCAGAACACTCATTCCCGCGGCCCGCCAGAACTCTGCGGCCTCCATCCCGGATCCTCCAAACTGCCGGATCGATTCAATTATCGAATACTGCTGAATTTCAGAGGAGGTGACCACCGTTTGAACAACCGGGTTGTTCCACCAGACACCCTTGCTGATCAAGGTTTGCGTGGTAAAATAAAAGTGCGCGCCGGCGATTCCCGCAACCAGCAGGATCACAATCGCCCAGGGGATCCATTTTTTCGAATTCATTGGTTTAGTTCTCCCGCTCATAGCGTACCCCCCGTTCGGTCAGTACAGCCCGCGCCTGGTAGAGGCCCGTCTGATTGTTGGTGTTCAGAAACTGAGGATCCTCTCCCCTGGTAAACGTTGTGGTAAGCGCCAGTACCACCGAATCCGGAGAGGCAATGGAATAGGTGAAATTCAGATCGCCGTCCTCATCGGGTATTTCGGGCGACCAGCTTCCGTCGTCGTTCAGCCGCTCTTCGTAGAGATCCCGAAAGGCATCGGCCAGCGTAGTCTGCTCCTCAGCGGGCAGCGAATGATAGTGACGAAGCACCAGCTGCAGCGATTTTTCCATCTCCATCCTGGAAATGGAGTGAATGATGGTTGTGCGGATGTTGGTGAGCGACTCGTTCTGCTGCTCCGAGCGCTGATAGTGAATCACCGAAAGACTCAGCATGAGGCCGGTCAGCAGAATCAATATCACGCGAACCGCTGTCCGGTTACCGGTGTCTTTCAGTCGGCTTATCATTTTGCGGTCGAGCATCCATAGCCAGAGAACGGCCACGGCAAACGCGGAAAAGAAACCGGCCCAAAGGTTTTGAAATAGAAATGCCAGCGAAAATGCCGCGACAACCGCAAGTGCTCCGCCTGCAAGAAACCCGATCTTACTCCCCATAGCGTACTATTTACGTTGAATTTATTTACATACTATATGAAATATTTGATAAAAGGACGAACGAGAAGGGGAAATGTTAATTTTTTTTATTTCAGCTATCAGCTGTCGGTTGTTTGTTGATAGTGGTCAGTGGTTAGTTGGAGGGGGTTGTCGTATCGCTTTTTTATTCCACTTAATCAGTTTCGCTTCGCGGGAATCACCTTCGGCTCGGAACTCTGTTCTTCTGTCTTCCAGCCCTCACTTTGCGTACTTGGCGGTTAAAAAAACGGATCTTGTTCCTTACTGTAAATATGAAGGTCGACCTCCGTGATCCGGGGAGAAGCGTGCATCGATGGAATAACCGCAGCGATCGCTGGGAATGCATGGCGGGAGATGGGCGACTGGTGACTGGCGATGAGTGATTTGCGATTTGCGGCTGTTTCCTATGCAATGACCCAGAGCTCTGTTAGCGGCGCGGAATTAATTTGGTTCTTATTGGGATTCAGTGCGCCGCCCATGTACCACCATCTGAACATGTCATGTCGACCAAGTGAGCAGAGCGAACGCGCGGAGACATCCCCGAACACGGTTCTGAGGCAGGCTTTGGTAGAACTTCTCTTGGTGCAAGGTTTGGGGGATCCCTCCACTTCGGTAGGGATGACAGTTGTGGGTTTCGTCTGACGTCTGACGTCTCACACACAATCCGCATTGATTACAACCTCTCTGTTCACTATATACCTGATTATTTATCATGTAACGGATAAACGAGTCGTTATGTACAAATACTGGAACGAGATTGAAGAGCTGATCAACCGCACCCTAGTTCTGGAGCCGGCGGAGCGGATTTCCTACCTCAAAGAAACCTGCAGCGGCAATCAGGAGATGCTGGAGGAGGCGATCGACTATCTTTCCTTCATTGAAAAGGCCGAACGCGAAAACTACCTGGACAACAGCCTTGCTTCATCGGACACCTTCGGCAAGGAGATGTCCGGCCTGCTGGCGGGGCAGGACGAACTCAGGCACATCATCGGCAAAAAAGTGGGTCCCTATGAGATCAAAAAGCTGCTGGGCGAGGGCGGCATGGGGTCGGTATACCTCGCAGAACGCGTGGACGGAGACTTTGAGCAGAAAGCCGCGATCAAATTCTTGCGCGGCGGCTTCTTCTCCCCCTATCTGCGCGAGCGGTTCCGCAGGGAAAAAAACGCCCTCTCACGGCTGCAGCACCCCAATATCGCGCGGCTGCTCGACGGGGGTATTACACCCGAGGGGTCTCCCTATTTCATCATGGAATATGTGGAGGGAACACCGATCCACCGCTATTGTGACGAGCATAAGCTGTCAATCAATAACCGCCTGGACTTGTTTATGCAGGTGTGTGAGGCCGTGCAGCACGCTCATTCCAAACTGGTGATCCACCGCGACCTGAAACCGGAAAACATCCTGGTTACCGCAGGCGGGCAGGTGAAGGTGATGGATTTTGGCATCGCCAAGCTGCTTTCCACTGACGGCGAAACCGATCCCGATGCACCGGATATCACGCGTCAGGGACATGTTGTGGCCAGCTTTGACATTGCAGCTCCCGAGCAGCTGGCCTCCGGCGAGTCGACCGTACGCACAGACGTGTACGGCCTCGGAGCTCTGCTCTACCTATTGGTTACCGGCAACACCCTATTCCGTTTTACAGGCCGCGAATCGCTGCAGCAGGCCGAGAAGATTGTGCGGGAAACAGAGCCCTCCCGTCCTTCGGAATCGGAAGACCCGTCTGCTGGCTCCATATCGCGTGATTTGGACGCCATTATTCTAAAAGCGGTTCGTAAACAAGCGGACGACCGCTACGCCTCGGTTACCCATTTTCGTGAAGACCTGCACCGTTACCGGCATAAACTGCCCGTGGAGGCCCGTAAAGGCACACTCCGCTACCGCGCCGGACGCTTCATCCGGCGAAACGCCTATCCCCTGGCGGGTGCCGCAGCCCTGCTGATCGCGATCAGCGGATTTACGTTTTATCATGTGGACCGGCTCACGCAGGAGCGCAATCTGGCCAATGCGGAAGCGGAGAAAGTCCGCCAGATCCGGGATCTGATGATCGACATTTTTTCCGCCAACGATCCGCGGTCGGCTTCGTTTGCCACGATTGACCTGACGGTCAGCCAGGCGCTTTCGATGGGCATCAACAGGGTTACCGAAAACTTTTCGGAGAACCCGGAAGTGAACCTGGAGCTTCTGTCGGCAATCGGCGCAACACTGACCAATGTGGAGGATTATGAGAATGCGTTCACTGCGTACATGTATGCCCTCGACCAGACGGAACAGCAGTTTGGACGCAACAGCCCGGAGTACTCCGTAGCACTGACCAGTATGGCCGACCTGATGTCCAAATCCGACAGCCTCAACCGCGCGCTGGAGTATGCCGATGAATCGATTGTGGTTCTTGAAGAGGCCGACGATGCAACGACCCTGGATGTAGCCAACCGTTACGGAACCAAAGGATATATTCAGGGACGGATGGGACAATTTGAAGATGCCAGGGCCACACTTGAAACCGCCGATAGTCTCTATAGGGCCGACGGCTACGACCAGACCCTGGGTTACTATCGCAACCTGAGCAACCTGGCAGATCTCTACACGGCCATGAGAAATTTTGAGGCTGCCGAAGAGGCCCTGCTCACATCCACTCAGTATTATGAGTCCATCTATGACGGGATGCACGACGACATAGTCACCAATACCTCCAAGCTGGGGAATCTCTACCTCCGGATGAGCCAGAATAAAAAAGCGGAGGAGTACCTTTTGCGGGCACTCGAGCTCAGAAAGCAGTATTACGGTGAAAACAGTACGTCCACAGCCACAACGCACTCCTACCTCTTCTCGAACTACCGTGTGCTGGATGAGCCGGAAAAAGCGCTCTATCACGCCACTCGATACGCGGAGATCAACCTGTCGATCCACGGGGAAGAGAGCGTGTATTACTCACATGCCCTCAATCAAACTGGTCTGGCAAGAAAGGAGGCGGGTGATATCGCCGGTGCGGAGCGGGATTTTATGGAGTCGATCCGCATCAAGAAAGAGATTTTGCCGGCCAACAGCACCTATCTGGGGGTGACTTATTACAACATGGGCGACCTGCTGCACGGCACGGGCGACTATCTTCGCGCGCTGGACTATTTTGAGCGGGTGCTGGAGATCGACATGGAAAATTACGGTGCCGATCATCCGGAAATTGCCCTCGATCTGACCAAGATAGGCGTGGTGCAGCGCGACATGGAGCAGTTCGACGAGGCGCTTGAAACCTTCGGCCGGGCCGGGGAGATCTATGAGGCGAAATATCCCGAGACCCACTATCGAAAGGGGCAGTACCATATGGAAGTCGGGAAGCTGTATGCCATGAAGGAGCAAAACGCTGATGCGCTTGAGCATTTTAACGCGGCGCTCGCCATCAATCGAAGCAATTTTGACGAAACGCACTCTGCGGTTGTCGAAGCCCGGGAGTGGGCTGAAAGGATGGGAGATGGACGATGAGTGATGAGTGACCGGTGGTTTGTTGTTGGTGGTTAGTGGTTTGTGGTCAGTGGTCAGTGGTTAGTGGTTTTTGGTTAGTGGTTTGTGGCCTGCGACCTTACACACTGTGCCCTGCATCCTGCACCCTGAAACCGAATGATCTCTGAATGTCGGTATGTGATTTACGATCTCAGAAGTATTTTCTACTTGTACCCTGCCCCCCTGAGCCCTGCACCCTGCACCCTCTGCCTTCTGCCAGGACCTGTCGGACACACCCCTTGGTTATCTGAATCGTGCTTTGCACGTTCATCTAACCATGTCCCCTCTAAAGAGGGGATGGACACCCTGAACCCTGCTGCGTGCTGTTAGCAGTCCCGAGACTTCGGGAATCCCTGTGTCTTGCATCCTGAATTCGTGGAATGAATGTGGCCCTTCACAGGTTTTATTCACGTCTTGCAGCACACAAAACTCTATACCGTCCTAAGCAGTGAATCCGTGAAGGAGAAGGCGGAGAGGTGGACGGTGTACCTGTCGTTTTTCTTTTTCATCACCCACCTGGCCCTGATCGGCCTGCACAACGCGTTTCCCCAGTGGATTTTACTCCAGCCGCTGGGATTCAACTACCTCTCCGCGCTCTACACGCCGTTCAGCATCATCCTGGTGTACGAGGTGTATCTGCTCATCCTCAGTCTCCCTCTATCCTTCACCAATTCGGTGCGGAAGCAGTATGAGATCATCTCGCTGATCATTATCCGGAACGTGTTCAAGGATATCTCGATGTTTGAGGACTTTGACCAACTTGCCCAGCAGACGGATGTGATCGTAAAACTGGCCTCCGACCTGGGCAGCGGGCTGCTGCTCTTCTTCCTGGTCGGCGTATTTCATCACGTGAGCCTGAAGCGGAAGCAGTACAAGAGCCTGACCGACGACGAGATCCGCCGGTTTGTCTACATCAAGGAGCGCATGGCCCTCACGCTGCTGTTTATCTTCTCCATCCTCACGCTCTACTCCATTGCCGATTTCGGAAACGAGGTGTACCGGCTCATCGCCTTCGATGAAACTTTTACGCTCGACCTGGGCGTCATCTTTTTTGTGGAGTTCTATACGGTGATGATCTTCTCCGACGTGTTCATCTTCATCGCCTCCTTCATCTTCAGCCAGACCTATGCGCGCCTGCTGCGCAACGCGGGCTTCGTCTGCTCCACGGTGATCCTCCGCATCTCTCTGTCCGTCGACGCCCCCCTCAGCGGCTGGATCGCCGCCGTCGCGGCCATAACGGGGATTTTGTCGCAACTGATCTATATTTACTTTCGATCGATTGAGGAGAAAAGGAGTAGTGAGGAATGAGTCTTGAGTCTGACGTTTGACGTTTCACGTCTGCCCCCCTTTTTCGGTTGTTCGGTTGTTCGGTTGTTCGGTTGTTCGGTTGCTCTGTTGCTCTGTTGTTCTGTTCGTAGGTTTCTTCCCCCTTGTCAGTAGTTAGTGGTCAGTTGTCAGTGGTCGGTTATTAGTGGTCTATTGACCATTGTCCATTGACTATCTACCACAACCGTCTGCCGTTTCACTATTCGCTCCCCGCATACCAGTATGTTATAGGCCAAAAAGTGTCAGGATCATTATTTTTTAATATGTTATTCATAGATACTTTGTACAGTTCAAACAACAGTTGATATGGCTCTTCCCGTTTACATTTTTGACGTAGTGGATGAGATTGACCAGCAGAGTGAATTGGTTACCGGGTTTATCAACCGGAAAACAGGTGAGCTGACGATTTTAACCACAGACGATTACTACGCACTGAAACATCTTGACGAAGGCGGTGCGTTGGATGAGCTTCCCGCCTGGCAGCAGGAAATTATTCCAAAGCTGCAGGAAGTCAGTGAATCAGATGATTTCATTCAATTGCCTTCTCCATATGAGATTGATGAATACCGGATCATGCAGCGTTTTATATGGTCTCTTGAAGATGATAAAATAAGACAGGAATTGGAAAATCTGATTCAAGGCAGCGGTGCGTTCAGGCGTTTTCGTGATGCAATAGATCGATATGATGTCCGCAATGATTGGTGGAACTATAAGAAAAATGCAATTAAACGAATAGCCGTCGATTTTCTTGATTCTGAAGGAATAACCTGGACGGAAGAGAAACCGGAAGCCACTCATCACCCTATTAATTTCTAAGCATGCTCTATCTGCGCTGTACGAAGAAACTTTTAAAGCGAATGAAAGGTCCCGATCCATTGCCGGAGGGTGATCCGGGGTCATCGAACAAACTTGGCGATTGGTACGCCCACGTGAAACCGCTGACATATAAGGGGAAATTGGTTGTTATTTTTCTGAATCAAAAAACACTGCTATCGGTTTTTGTGCCCGGTTACGGAAACCGCAAGGTGCTGCCGGAGTTTCTGGCGCGCACTGAAATCCTGTTGCACAACCTGGAAATACCTGAAAAGGCGATTCACCGGGAGATGCAGGAGATGCAGGATATCTGCATTCAGCCAACGGCCAGCCGTAAAACAGTGGGAAGCCTGAATCGTGTGAGTCAGGATATTCGTGTTCATGCAGATGTAAAGTATCCCACATTTGACGCGGTTGACTGGGACCGCGAGGCCATGGTTTTTACTGAAAAAATTCACGCTCCATTGTACGATTCCCCGATGAATCTTGTCTACCCAAAAGACCTTGTCAGGGAAATTCTGGAATGAGTTGAGCTGGGAGTGCACGGTTGTCAGTTGTTTTTGGCTTTGAGAGCCTGGAGTGAGGATATGAAACTTTCAGCGTTCAGCCATCAGCTGTCAGCAGTGTTACAGTATGTCAGTGTCAACAGTGTGTCAGTTTGGAGTGCCTGGAGTACTTGCCCCGAAGGGATCGCTATGCGGGAGTTAGAAGTTTGGAATTTGTGCTTCCGTCTGACGTTTGACGTTTTCGGAATGGTAAAACTGGCAAATCATCAGACGTGAGACAATATTTTTTTCCTGTAACGGGGTTGATTTTATTCGAAGTTTGTGTAATATGAAAGTTGAACTTTCAATTTGCACAATATGTCCGAATACATACCCAGGATAGCCGATGATCAGGTTCAGGATTCCCTGAAACGAAATCCTGTTACGGCGTTACTGGGTCCCAGGCAGTGTGGTAAGTCCACGCTTGTCAAGAATCTGACCAGGAGCCGCGATGACGTGATCTACCTTGATCTGGAGCGTCCCTCCGACCTTCAGAAATTGGATGATGCCGAATGGTTTTTACAATCACAATCAGACAAACTGGTCTGTCTGGATGAAATTCAAAGAAAACAGGATTTATTTCCTGTGATCCGCTCTATAGTCGATTCTGACAGAAAAGCGGGACGATTTCTGATCCTCGGATCAGCATCAAGGGACCTCATCCGGCAGAGTTCCGAATCCCTCGCCGGCAGAATTTCATACAAGAAGCTCACACCCTTTCTCTGGGCTGAAGTGGAGGGAAAGGTGACATTGGAAGAGTACCTCAACCGGGGCGGTTTCCCGCTTTCGCTGCTGGCCCCGCAAGATAATGACGCATATGAGTGGCGCATCGATTTCATTTCAACATTTTTGGAAAGGGATCTGCTGCAATTTGCGGGTTTTACGACGGTGACCATGAGCAGGCTTTGGCAAATGCTAGCTCATAATAACGGTCAAACCCTGAATCTGAGCAAAATAGGCGAATCATTGGGGGTCAGCCATACAACCGTCCGGCACTATGTAGACCTGCTCGAGGGAACGTTCATGGTGACACAGCTCCGCCCATGGAGCGGTAACGCAAAAAAAAGAGTGGTCAAAACGCCAAAGGTGTACATCTGTGACACAGGCCTTACAGCTGCCCTTCTGCAGCTGCGCAGCTTTGATCAGCTTGCCGGCCATCCCGTTTTCGGATCCCTTTGGGAAGCGGCCGTACTGGCGCAGATCCGGGCCTGGTTTCCTGACGCGGGTCTGTCATTCTACAGAAGCAGCCATGGGCACGAAATCGATATACTGATCACTCATCACGAAAAAATTATTTCTATAGAGTGCAAGGCTTCGCTCTCACCCGCCCTTAACGCCTCTTTTTACAAGGCTGCTGAAGATGTTAAGCCGGGCCACGTCCTTGTTGCAGCCCCGGTCGATCACGGTTACCCGATGAAAAAAGGAATCGATGTTGTGTCGCTTTCTGAGTTGCCCGAAAAGGTGCGATCTCTTCTTTAGAATAACTGAAGAACGTGTCGGTGCGAAGGCTTTTGTTAGTTGTCCGTTATTCGTGGTCAGTTGTGGGTTGGAAGTTTTAAAGTGTTTATGTGTTAACGTGTGCAGGTGTTAACGTGTTAATGTTGGCTTTGGAAAGAAGTATTGAGTATTGAGTACTTTTTTGCCTTTTGCCTTTTCACTTTTTCGGTTGATCGGTTGCTCTGTTCGTCGGTTTCTTTCACCTTGTCAGTAGTTCGTGGTCGGTTGTTAGCGGTCCATTGACCATTGTCCATTGACTATCTACCACCACTCGTCTCACTTTCTCTGTTGATCGGTTGTGCGGTTGCGCGGTTGTGCGGTTGCTCATTCCCTCTCCGCGCCCTTCGCGTCGTTGCCTGCCCCGAGACTTCGGTGGCGGTGAATCACCCCGGGTCGATCCGGGTCTCCCAGCCGTCGAAGATGACGCCGAGGTGTTCTGCAAGGAGCTGCATATCGGCGCAGAGTTTGTCGACAGCTGCATCGGTTGTGATGAGATGTTTTTCCGCGATACAGAGGTAGTCGCCTGAATCATCGCAATGCTCACAGCACTCAATCCGGTACCCGTTGTGCTTGAGCCGTGATGCCATTGCATAATTGTTCAAGCCATACACTGGCATTTAGAATACTTCGGTTCGATATTCATTTTTGATTTGCGATATTAACCGAAACGATGAAAGATTTTACAAGAGAAATAGAACCCATTTTAAATCTCAATTCGGACCGATCACATGCCTGGGACGATCGTACACGAGGGAGGGCACCACACAAACCGTTTCTACTATTAAGTATACTCGATGGCATTGATCAGGGATGGATAACTGACAACAGAATTGAATTAAGCCGAGAACTTATAGATACTTTCTTTCTATACTGGAACGCAACAATGGGAACGGATAAGGTTACAACGATTGCCCTTCCGTTCTTTCATATGAAAAGTGAGCCGTTTTGGGAGCTGAAATACCGGGAAGGCGAAAAAGAGTACACGTACTCGCCATCTTTAGGCAGCCTGCAGTCGAGAGTTGAGTATGCAATACTCAAACCTGACCTGTACCGGCTAATGGATATGATGTGGGAGCGGAATGCATTGCGCCAGCTTTTAGCCGGACACTATTTTGATGATGATACAGCCGGACATGTGCTTAAAGTCGCTTCACTAAATTTTGAGGCGAGGCAATACGCCGTTTTGACAGCAAACATGGCAGCCGATCCGTTTATTGCGGATCACAGTAAAAATGTTGAAAGGAAACGTAAGGTGCAGTTTAAGCAGGTCCGTGAAACTGGGTTTTCGATTACAGTCAGAAAGAATTATGAGAATGCATGCGCGTTTTGCCGTTCGCGCGTAGAAACACCTGGCGGTCAAACCCTTGTAGAGGGTGCCCATATCATACCTTGGAGTGAGAGCAACAACGATGACCCCCGGAACGGACTTTCGCTTTGTAGGTCGCATCACTGGATGTTCGATAATATGATGATTACCGTACGGGATGATTACACGATACGAATTTCATCATGGCTCGAGAAAAACCGCAATAGAGTGGAAGAGACTCTAAAACTGAAAAACTGTAAAATTCTGCTTCCTGTTCAGGAAATGTTCTTCCCACACAGAGTAGCACTTCTGCATCATAATGAGCGGTTCGAAGTCTTTCACAAAAAAAATTAATGAACCAATCGATGAGAAGCGTATTCACCGAAATATTGCACGATCAATGGTTACACCGCAGCACTCTATTTTTCATTGTGCCCGATAAATACCCAGTTAGCCCTGGACATCTGCTCATCATTTCAAGACGGGACTGCACAAACTTTTTTGATCTGACCAAGGAGGAGCAAGCAGAATTGCCATCACTCATCCTGAAAGCGAAAGAGTTGATTGAACAAACCCACTCCCCCGACGGCTACAATATCGGCATGAACTGCGGCGAAGCGGCCGGACAGACCGTGTTTCATTTTCACTGCCATGTGATACCGAGGTATGAGGGGGATATGGATGATCCGAGAGGTGGGGTTAGGCATTCGGTGAAAGGAAAAGGATTTTATTGATATGGCAGACGTACACGAACCGAAAACTCGCAGCTACAACATGAGTCAGATTTCGGGCAAAGATACCAAGCCTGAAATGATTGTTAGGAAATTTCTGCACTCAAACGGGTTCAGGTACAGCTTGCACAGAAAAGATTTACCCGGCAAGCCTGATCTGGTGTTGCCAAAGTATAATTCTGTTATCTTTGTGCACGGTTGCTTCTGGCATGCTCATGAAGGGTGTAAATATTTTAAGATACCTGAAACTCGAACAGAGTGGTGGAAAGAAAAGCTCCACAAGAATAAGGAACGTGATAAAAAACACATTCAGGAACTGGAAGAAATGGGTTGGAATGTAATTGTCGTTTGGGAATGTGAAACAAAAGAGCCTAACAATCTTAAAAATTTAATATTATCAATTATATAGTTTTTTCTGATTGATACTTCTACGAAATATTACTTAATTATTTCAACTATCCTATTTAAAGAAATGCATCATGAAAGCGGTAGATTTTTTTTGCGGGGCTGGAGGCGTTACATGTGGTTTTCGACAGGCAAATGTTGATGTGCTTGGGGGTATTGATGTCGATGACGTCTATAAAGATACTTATGAAAGGAATAATCCTGGCTCAAAGTTTATCCATAAAGATATTTCTAAGCTTAGTTACGAAGAGTTACAAGAGCAAATTGCAATTGAGAAGGATGATGACAATTTAATCTTCATTGGGTGTAGTCCTTGTCAATACTACACAAATCTCAAAACTGACAAGACTAAATCGAAGAATTCACGTCTACTTCTGAAAGATTTTCAAAAGTTTGTTGATTATTTCAATCCCGGATATATTTTCATTGAAAATGTACCTGGGTTTGATAAAAGCAAAGACAGTCCTATTGCCAAATTCAAAGATTTTCTTAGCATAAAGAATTTTGTATTTGATGATAAGGTCATAAATGCCAAATACTTTGGAGTACCTCAAAATAGGCGAAGGTATGTTCTGATAGCAACACGTATACAAACACAAATTTCAATTCCAGAAGGGGATAAGAAAAACCTTAAAACTGTCGAAGATGCAATTGGTAATTATGATGAATTTCCTCCGGTAGAAGCTGGTCATATTGATAAAACAGTTTTCATGCACACTGTTGCAGGTTTAACAGATATAAATCTCAAGAGAATTAAAAAAGTTAGTAAGGACGGTGGCAATCGACTTGATTTTTCCGATGATGTAAATCTGCAATTGGATTGTTATAAAAACCATAGTGGACATACGGATGTTTATGGCCGTATGAGTTGGGATAAACCTGCCCCGGCCATAACAACCAAATTTCGATATACATCAAGCGGGAGATATGGTCATCCAGAACAAGACAGAGCTATATCTATTCGTGAAGGAGCTACCCTTCAATCGTTTCCAAAAGGATATGTTTTTTATGCTAATAGCCTTTCTGCTATAGGCAAAATGATAGGAAATGCTGTTCCACCAAAACTTGCTGAAGAAGTTGCCACAGTAATCACAGATTAAATATCATTCATATGGCTGAAAAGAAAGAGCTCTTGATGAGTTTTGATCCTCATACAATAGAGCATTTGGGGGTTAAGATGTATTCAAACTTACCTAATGCTTTAGCAGAACTGATTGCAAACGCATACGATGCAGATGCTGAGACAGTTATTATTAATTTATATGATGATGAACAGGGTAAAAGAATACAAGTAACCGATGATGGATTCGGTATGTCTTTTGAGGATCTAAATGATAAATTTTTGAGAATAGGTAGAAAAAGAAGACAAGAGGGTGATCGAAAAAGTCCAAGTGGAAAAAGAAAAGTAACTGGTAGAAAAGGTCTGGGAAAATTAGCCTTTTTTGGTTTAGCAGAAACAATTGAAATTGAAACTATTACGAAAGATTCAGCAGAGCAGGTTAATTTCACATTAAGTTGGAATGAGTTAATAGGTACCGAAGGTTCAGATTATAAACCAGAATTTAAAATTGTTGAGACTCATGAAAAGAATCATGGTACAGAAATCTTATTGAAAGATCTGAAACGTAAATCTGCATTCGACAAAGAAGGATTGGCAGTAAGTCTGTCAAAGCTTTTTAATCTGTTTGATAATACATTTCAAGTTTATCTGTCCCTAAATAATGATGAACCAATACAAATTGATGAAAAATTAAAGTTCAAAAATATTGAACCTCAATTCGAGTGGGAATTTCCTAAGTTTCTAGATAATGTTGCGGCGGAATATGATCATTCTAAATTGATTAATGGTAAAATTTTATCAACTGAAAAACCTCTCAAGCCTGGTTTAAGAGGTATTACTTTGTTTGCAAATGGCAGGCTTATAAACGCCCCTGAATTTTTTGGTGTCTCTGAATCAAGTCATGGTTACTCTTACTTTACTGGTTGGCTGGAAGTTGATTACGTTGATGATTGGGAAGAAGATGTAATCTCTACAGATAGACAATCTTTAAGTTGGGATCTTCCAAAAACAGAAGAGCTCAGAAAATATCTCAGACAGATAATGTTTGAGATAGAAAGAAACTGGAGAGAAAAACGAAAAGAGGTTCGTAGAGAAAAAGTTCAAGAGAAGACAGAATTGAACATTCAAGACTGGTTTGAAAAACTGCCTGTTGAAATTCGTTCAAGAGTTGCTCCTATAATTGATAGGTTAGAAGACTCTGAGTTACAGGACTCAGAACAAGCTGAGGTGGTAAAAAATTTACATGAAATCGCTCCAGAGTATCCTTACTATCACTGGAGACATTTACATCCTGCAATCCATGAAGTTGCTAAAGATGATTATGAGAAAGAAGATTATCTGAGAGCTGCAATTGAGGCTCTTAAGCAGCTTGAAGAACTTGTAAAACAAAAAAGCGGAATAAACAATAGAACTGGTTTCAATTTAATGGAAACTGTATTTGGATCCGACAATTCCGTTTTATTACTTACTGAAAATACCACAAGATCCGAGAAAAATATTGAAAATGGTCAAGAGTCATTGTCAAAAGGAATTATGATGGGGTTTAGAAATCCCGCTTCTCATGATTTTAAAAAAGATATCTTTCCGAAAATATTCAATGATCGTGATTGTTTAGATCTATTGAGTTTAACATCTTATCTAATTCATAAAGTGGATCAATCTAGTAGAAGATAATAAAATAGATGAGTTTTAAACCATAATGAATTTAGAACTTTCTGATTTACTACAATCCTTAAATGCTATAAACGCTAATCATCAGCTTAAAAACTATATTGATCTTATTCAATTTCCTTTCTACCGGAATCTTGAACTCAACAGCAGAATAAATTTTGATTTTCCTTTTACCGTATTTGTTGGACCAAATGGATCAGGTAAAAGTTCTACACTTCATGCTTTATATGGTGCTCCAGAAGGACAGACTCCGTATGACTTTTGGTTTGATACTGCAGTAGATCCTATTAAATATTATAGTGACGAAAAGAAGCGTCATAGCTTTTTCTATTCTTATAAAGATCAAAATGGTGCTAATCTAGAAGTTGTTAAAGCAAGAATTAGAAGGAGTGGAAATCCAAATTATTGGGAAACAAGCCGGCCGCTAAAATGGGCGGGAATGAGACCGATTCCAGATGATGAAGATCGGGAACGGAATCCACCAATCAAGAAGAATGTAATTTATCTTGATTTCAGATCAGAACTAAGTGCGTTTGATAAATATTTTTACTTTCGTGAACCGACACACCTTAAATCAAGAAATAAACAAGAATATCTAAGAAGAAAGTCAAAGCAATTACAAAAGGTTTTTTTAGGTACTACACAAATTGTTCATGGACCCCATCAAAGTTGGCAAAACAAAACACTAAAAAATTTAACAGAAGAAGAAATTAAGGCAATTTCATTCATCTTAGGTAGAGAATATGTTAGTGGTAAAATTGTAGAGCATAAGTTTTTTACAGACTGGGGATTTTCGGTCAAATTTAAAACAAATCTCGCATCATATTCCGAAGCTTTTGCAGGTAGTGGAGAAGTGGCAATAGTAAAATTAATTACAGAAATAAATGAGGCACCCAACTATTCGCTAATTTTACTGGATGAACCGGAGGTTTCATTACACCCTGGAGCACAGCATCGACTTAAATTATATTTATTGGATCAAATTAAAAGAAAGAAACATCAAATTATTCTTTCAACTCATTCACCAACTCTGATAGAAGATCTGCCAAAAGAAGCGATTAAGGTATTTTATCAAAATCTTTCTTCAGGTAGATTTAAGATTGATCAAGACCGAACGTACAAAGAAGCTTTCTATCATTTAGAATTGCCAAATCCTGAGAAATATGAAATAATTGTTGAAGATGTTTTATCTAAAAAAATTCTGGAAGCAGTGATACAAAGTCTGGGCCACGGAGCTGTTTCAACAATAGAAGTCAAATTTTTTCCTGGAGGAAGCTCGATTATTAAAACCGACTTTCTAAAGGTATATAGTCAAAATGATAATACTACACGGTTTATTGTATTAGATGGAGATGAAAAGAAAGTTGATCGACATGTTAACCCAGATAGTTTAACTGATGCTGAAAAAACGGAAGAAATTCTAAGCGAGCTCATAAAATCTCAGACTGGGATAAAAATCTCATTTCATCCTAATAGCTATGATGAAGGAGGGCAGGTTGAAGGAAAAATTGATCTAATGCTTCGTTACTTGAAATACTATAATGAATGTGTCTATTACCTACCAGCCCAACAGCCAGAGGAGATTATCTGGAATAGAGATTATGCTGAAAGCATTTTAGGTGTCCGTGATGATAAAGAAGAAGTCTGGGATGAAGTTGAAAGCGAAGAAAATTTTAAATCGAAATTTTATATCCTAAAAAAGGCTTTATTTGATACAGATGAGAAAATTGACAATCTATATTCTATGTTTATAAAGCAATGGGTCAATAAAAAAGATGACAATTTTGAGAGCATCGTTAATTTGATTAATCGCATAAGAAATCACTAATGGCTGAGGATTGGACAAGAAATGAAGTAATTGCCATAGTAAGCGACTATTATGACATGCTCAAAAAGGAGTTGTCTGGAATAGATTATGTCAAAGCACAGCATCGCAGAAATGTTGTAAAATTACTAAATGACAGATCTGAAGGATCCATTGAATTCAAACATCAAAATATAAGTGCTGTTCTCATCGAAATGGGCCTGCCTTATATCCCAGGTTACAAACCTCGGGGTAATTATCAGCAGTTGTTAAAAGAAGAAGTAGAAAATTACTTGAGTCTACACCCAGAATTGGATGAGGTGATTGGAAATTTTTTGAATGCCGATCTGAAACTTCCACAACTCGATGCTTTTCTAAACAGTGAAGTAGAAGTTCCGAAATTCGAAATCAAAGTAGATGAACCGTTTCTCAGCTACACTGGTAGGTTGGAACGGAATTATTACAAACAAGAGCTTAAAAATAAAAAATTAGGATTGCTAGGCGAAGAATTTGTCATCAACTATGAGAAACAAAGACTAATCAATCTCGGGATGAAATCTTATTCCAATAAAATCGAGCACATTTCTCAAACAGATGGTGATTCTGCTGGATTTGATATTCTATCATTCAGTGAAGACGGAAAAGAAAAATTCATTGAAGTTAAAACAACTCAAATGGGTAAAGATGCCCCTTTTTACTTTACCCGTAATGAGTTCAGTTTTTCTAAATCAAACGCTGATAAATACAGTCTTTACAGGCTATTCAATTTCAGGAAAGATCCTAAATTTTATCAGCTTAAAGGTTCTTTGAAAGAAACCAGTTACAACTTGCCTACAGAGTATTTGGGTTGGCCGAAGTGAATGCGATGTAATATTTGATAACAATTATTTAATTAGTAGAGATCTGCTTAAGCAAAACTTTATGTGATTTAGCCACAAAGTTTCTTACAAGTTGTCGACCCCATATTATTTGCTTACCCAAGCATCAAGAAGTCCGCCCTATTCATTAAGCGGATTGCCAACCGACCAAAACTCGGGCACTGTGACCAAATCAATGCGGGGGAGGAAATGTTCAACCGCACAATCGTCCCCCCGAATTTCGGGGCAATGACCAAATATGGAATATGCCTTTCACCATTTTGCAGGATCCATTAAACAATTATTCCTATACCACCTCAAAAGTCAACCAAATTGGGAAACCTTACCCTGAATGACGAACAGCTTAGTCGGCTTAACAGCTCCTATGCCCAGGCCGGCGTCAAGTGGCTGGCCATGTTTGGCGGCCTGTGGGCCGAGGTGCTTGAAATGAAGAACGGCCTGCTGGTGCTCTCAATTACCTGGCCCAAACACGCTGTTCAAACCGGCTATCGGCATGAGAAAATCGGGCTGCTGCTTCGGATCCTCTTCCGGTGTCGTGCATCCTCCGACTATGATCTGCTCAATGGCCTGAGGCGGGTCTACATCCTTTCCTCCATTGACAACAGCGGCGGGGGAAAATATTCAACCGCACAACCGACCAATGTTCAATGACCAGTGGGGGAAACGGCGGCTATTTTTGCTGTTCCTGGTTCGGTTGATTTGCCACGGAGAGAAGAGTGTGAAATGTTCAACCGCTCAACAGATCAATGTTCAATGACCAATGGGAGAGCCGGCGGCTATTATTGCTGTTCCTGGTTCGGTTGACTTGCCACGGAAGGACGGGGGGAACAGGGGGGAATGATCAACCGCTCAACCGAGCAACTGATCAATTACCAAGCGGGGAAGCAGTCAGCTTTCAGCTATTTCCATGGTAATGGATTGGTTTATTTGCCACGGAAGCACGGAGGAAAATTCGACTTGAGTATTGTGTTTTGAGACGGGCTTACTACAGTGTACAGTATGTCAGTCGTAAGGCAGAAGGCTCCACTACGCTAACTAGTTCGCGAATGCTTCGTAGTTCAGGAAGCTTACACAGGCAGAAGGCAAAAGCATGCCCTGAGCGGAGTCGAATGGGTGAAAAGTGAAAAAAGATGCAGCCTGATTCAATACTCCACTTTGTCGGTTGTGCGGTTGTTCGGTTGTGCGATTGGTCGGTTTCCTCCGGTTGTCGGTCGCTCTACAAAATTCAGGGATTGACAACGTTTGACGTCTGACGTTTGACGTTTCGCTTCGCGGTTCTACGCTTCGCTTCGAATCCCCTCCCACTTTATCGGTTTCTCTGTTTCTCTGATTCTCTGTTTCTCTGTTCGTCGGTTGCCTTGAGCTTTCGTGGCGGCGCGGGACGAGCTCCTTGTTTACTCCAAAATCCAATGCGCCGCCATCTTCAATACACCGGAGCCTGTCATGTCGACTGAGTGATCCGTCAGCCGACGGAGAATGCACGGCCCCGTAGGGATCGCTATGCCAAGACATCCCCTAACGTGGTTCCTGGGCAGGCTTTGGCAGGACGTACGGGTATGTCAGTGCAGCGATCTGGGTGTCGAGGCATGGGTCCAGTCCCCACGGGACACACCCCTGGTATTGCCTGCGGCAACACCTTCCCCTCTCCAGAGGGGACTTCTTTCCGTCTTACATCTCACTTTATCGGTTTCTCTGTTTCTCGGTTCATCTGTTCTTCTGTTCGTCTGTTTCTCCGTTCCTCCGTTCCTTCCCATTATTCCGGCTTATGATGAACATAAATAATTCTTATGGTACTTCTATCCGATATTAACATTACTTTATGCGCGGCAAAAATGAACCCCGGACATAGCGGCTAAGGTGATGCACCG
This sequence comes from Rhodohalobacter mucosus, assembly GCF_003150675.1. NCBI lineage: Bacteria > Pseudomonadati > Balneolota > Balneolia > Balneolales > Balneolaceae > Rhodohalobacter > Rhodohalobacter mucosus. The sequence continues at coordinate 277,613 of NZ_QGGB01000010.1, forward strand.
GCCGGGCTGCTCCGGGTCATCCCCCATGACGAACAGACACAAATGGATTTCCTGGCAGATTTCTTCATACGGTTCCTGGTACAGTTTCAATCACCCACGCTGGGCTTTTTGATCGGCGGCATGCTCATTGCCGCGCTGGGCAGCAAGCTTAAAATTCCCAACCCGATCTACCAGTTTGTGGTGTTTATGCTGCTGATGAAGATCGGGCTAAACGGCGGGATTGAGATCCGCGAGGCGAACCTGTTTGCCATGGCCCTGCCGGCGTTCTTCTCCATCCTGATCGGGCTGGCAATTGTGCGCGTGGGCATCGCCATCTTCGGCCTGCTGCCGGGCGTGAACAGTGCGGACGGCTTTGCCACGGCGGGCCTGTTCGGGGCGGTAAGCGCCTCCACCCTGGCCGTTGCCATTGTGATGCTGGAGGAGGAGGCGATCGCCTTCGAGGCGTGGGCGCCCGCGCTCTACCCGTTCATGGACATCCCCGCGCTCATCCTGGCCATCGTAATGGCCAATATTCACATGAAGAAAGAGGAGAACGGCGGAGGAGAGGTGGACGTGAATGTGTGGGGGATCGTGAAAGAGAGCCTGCGCGGATCCGCCCTCTCGGCCCTGCTGCTCGGCCTGGCGCTGGGACTGTTTACCAATTCCGGCTCGGTCCTCGAGTCGTTCTATGAGCCGCTCTTTCGCGGGTTTCTCTCCATCCTGATGCTGATTATGGGCATGGAGGCGTACGACCGCATCAAGGAACTGCGCAGCGTGGCCCACTGGTACGCCATCTACGCAGGGTTTGCACCGCTGCTGCACGGACTCATTGCGTTCGGACTGGGCTACATCGCGCACCTGCTGGTGGGATTCAGCCCGGGCGGGGTGATCATCCTGTCGGTCATCGCTTCGTCGAACTCGGATATTTCGGGTCCGCCAACCCTGAGGGCCGGCATTCCATCGGCCAATCCTTCTTCCTATATTGGCGCATCCACCAGCGTGGGAACACCCGTGGCCATTGCGGTGGCCATCCCGCTGTTCATTGCCCTTGCGCAAATTGTATTTGATATCTAAACGTCACGCTATCTCACTGACAACATCCCGGAGGAGACGATTATGACATACCACAAAGCGAAAAAGGTTGTAATTATTGCGGAAAAGATGCTCTCTGAAAAGATCTGCAGGATCATCGATGCCAGCGGTGCGCGCGGTTACACGGTGGTGCCCGCAGGCGGCCGGGGCGCCCATCACAAGCACTACACCTCCGAACGCGCCTCAGTTGTGGACGATTTTGCAACGGTGAGAATCGAGGTTGTCGTGAACAACAAAACCACTGCCGAGGAGATCGGCAATCAGGTTGTGGAGCAGTGTTTTGACAAGTATTCGGGCATTGTGTACCTGGAGGATGTGGAGGTTTTAAGGCCGGGTAAGTTTGGGGGTAAGTAGTGAGTATTGGGTATTGGGTATTGAGACATAGGTCCCGCCCCTGCCGGACACACCCCTGGTATTGCCTGCGGCATCACCTTCCCCTCTCAAGAGGGGACTTCATCACCGCCCCTCACGTTTGACGTCTGGCGTTTGGTATCTCATCTTTCCCCTATCCCTTTCTCGGTTGTTCTGTTGCTCGGTTGCTCTGTTTGTCTGTTTATTCCGGTTGTTCTGTTCGTCGGTTTCTTTTCTCCGCCAATGGCGGCAATTTGGGTGTCGAGGCATTGGTCCCGCCCCTGCCGGACACACCCCTGGTATTGCCTACGGCAACACCTTCCCCTCTCCAAAGGGGACTTCTTCACCGCCCCTCACGTTTGATGTCTGACGTTTGGTATCCCATCTTTCCCCTACCCCTTTCTCGGTTGTTCTGTTGCTCGGTTGCTCGGTTCGTCTGTTCATCCGTTCATTCATTCATCCGTTCGTCTGTTTCTCCGTTCCTCCGTTTCCCATGTTTCACAAATCCTGCCGTTTGTCTATGTTGCCTGTAGACTCTTTTCCATGATGCTGATACGGATCAACCAATAACCAAATCCCACTCGCCATGCGCCAGATTGTAAACACTTCAAACGGCGGCTATGATGTTCTGGAGGTGCAGGAGGTTGCGGACCTCGCGCCATCCGACGATCAACTGCTGATCCAGGTAAAAGCCTCCGGGCTCAATTTTGCCGATATCCTCGCACGCAAGGGGCAGTACCCCGACGGCCCGGACAAGCCGTGCGTGATGGGCTATGAGGTGTCCGGCATTGTCGCGGATGCAGGTTCCAGGGTAAGCCGGGAGTGGATCGGCAAGGAGGTGCTGGCCATCACCCGGTTCGGCGGGCAGGCGGAGCAGGTGCTGGTAAAGGAGAACCAGGTTCACATCAAGCCGGAGCGGCTCTCGTTTGAAGAGGCCGCCACGCTGCCGGTGAACTACATCACCGCGTGGGTGCTGATCGTGGTGATGGGCGGTCTGCGGGCCGGGGAATCGGTGTTGATCCACAACGCGGGTGGCGGCATGGGCCTGGCCCAGCTCGACATTGCGCGGCACATCGGAGCCACAACCTATGGAACCGCCAGTCCGCGCAAACACGATTTTCTGTCCGACCGCGGACTCGATCACGCCATCGACTACCGCACGGGCGACTGGCTGGAGGAACTGATGGACCTGACCGACGACCGCGGCGTGGAGCTGATCACCGATCCGCTCGGCGGCAGCCACTGGAAGAAGAGCATGAAGGCGCTGCGATCAACGGGACGCCTGGGCATGTACGGCATCTCGACGGCCAGCTCGGGCGCCAGCAATCCGGTTGCGTCCACCTTCCGCATGCTCAAGACCCTGGCCGGGATGCCGATCTACCATCCGCTGCCGCTTATCGGCAAGAACCGGGGCGTGTACGGGGTGAACCTGGGCCATCTATGGCACGAGGCCGACAAGGCGTCCGGCTGGGTGAGCGACATCCTGACCGGCGTGGAAGAGGGATGGATCAACCCGCACGTCGACACCACCTTCTCCTTCGACAACGCCGGCGAGGCGCACCGCTACATTGAGGAGAGAAGGAATATCGGGAAGGTGATTTTGGTGCCGGAGTGATGAAGTGTTCATGTGTTAAGGGTGCTGAAGTGTCTTTTGTTGGTTGTTAGTGGTCCGTTGTGAGTAGTTGGTTTCTCTTTTCATTGGTTTCCTGTCTTTTTTACATGCGGCGCGGGAAAGGCTTGACACTATCCCATAACCTATGCGCCGCCCTTCCCTACCATGACAACTGTCATGTCGACCGTAGGCCGCAGGCCAGAGCGGAGACATCCCCGTATGTGGTTCTGGGGCAAATTTTTGTAAAACCTACGGGTATGCATGGTGAGGAGATCCCTCCGTTCGTTCTTCGTCCCCCGCCTTTTGGGACAGTATAGCGAAGACATCCCCATTCGTGGTTCTTGGGCAGGCTTGGCAAAACGTAAGGGTATGCGTGGTTAGGGGATCCTTCCGGTCGTGGTTCCGGGGCAGGCTTTGAAAGAACGTAAGGGTATGCATGGTCAGGGGATCCCTCCGCTACGGCCTCCGGCCTCCGGTCGGGATGACAAGTACGCTGTGGGTACTTGTGCGGCGCATCCGGATCTCAATTGAACCACTATTTTCCCGCGGCGCATGGAGTGTGTCAGGCAGTGGGCAGAAGGCAACATACTGCCATAGTTCGAATTCCCCTACTTTGTCGGTTCATCGGTTGGACGTTCCTCTGTTCTTCTGTTTCCTTAATTTTTAATGGCGGCGCAGACCGAACCCAACTGTTTTCTCCAAATTCCTATGCGCCGTGCTTTAATAACACCCGCACATGTCATGTCGACCAAATGAGCGGAGCGAATGCGTGGAGACATCCCCATGCGTGGTTCTGGGGCAGGCTTGGCAAAACGTAAGGGTATGCGTGGTCAGGGGATCCCTCCGCTACGGCCTTTGGCCTCCGGTCGGGATGACAAGTACGCTGTGGGTACTTGTGCGGCGCATCTGGATCTCAATTGAACCGCTGCTTTCCCGCGCCGCATCGGGCACATAAGAGACTAAGGGAAAAATATGTAAGGAGTCTGGGATTTCGGGTTCTTACAAGTATGAATAGAATAAAGAGCTACAACGTTTACATCATGACCAATGCTCATCACACCGTCCTGTATACGGGAATGACAGGACGAAGCCTGAAACGAACCGCCGAGCATAAATCCATGCAGATGCCGGGTTTCACGAGTCGCTATAAAGTGACGAAACTGGTGCACTGGGAATCATATGCAGACGTACACGAAGCCATTGCCAGGGAAAAACAGATCAAGCGATGGAGCCGTGAAAAGAAAATTGCATTGATTGAAAAATATAATCCCGAATGGAGGGATTTGTATGATGAGTTGCTGTTGAAAAGGAAGTAATTCACTCCCGCGGCGCTGGAAGATCTCACTTCTTTCCCAAAACCCTGCGCGCCGCGCCTTAATGACACACGCACCTGTCATGTCGACCGTAGGCCACAGGCCGGAGTGGAGACATCCCCATGCGTGGTTCTGGGGCAGGCTTTGAAAGAACGTACGGGTATGCATGGTCAGGGGATCCCTCCACTTTGTCGGTTGCTCGGTTTCTCTGTTCTTCTGATCTTCTGTTCTTCTGTTCCTCTGTTCCTCTGTTCTTCTGTTTCATTTTTTTCCCACTTCTCTTGCAAACCTTGGCCGAAGACGCGTACTTACGCAGTGACTATTTACTAACTCCAGATAACCTTGCCATGTACCGTATTCTCTTTTCTATTCTGTTTGCAGGACTCCTTTTTCAAACCGGTTACCCGCCTGCTATTGCACAAGATCTGAAACCGTTCACACCGGATGAGATGCTCGAGGTGGAGAACATCAACATCACCGGCATCACTGACGACGGTCGATTTGCGGCCGTGTCTGCCTCCACCCAGCGCGACCGGCTTGGGGTTGATCACTTCCGGTTTGCCGATCCGACCTATCTGCAGCAGCGCACCTCCCGCCTGTATGTTTTGGATACGGAGAACGGAGAGCAGCACGAGGTCACCGATCGTCCGGAGGTGATTCAGAACACGGCATGGTCGCCCGATAACCGCACACTGGCCATTGTTATGATGGACGGGCAGCAAGTAACGCTCCATCTGTATGATGCCGGGCGGCAGCGCCTTCGTGAGCTGCGGCCCCGTACCGGCCTGGAGATCGCATCCAATACCGGTCTCGACTGGACGCCGGACGGATCCGGGTTAATCCTGTCGCTGCGGGCCGATGGCTGGAGGGCGAAGGCCGACTCGATGTACACGGCTATCAACGACGGACCCATTGTGATCCAGGATTCCAACAACGATTTTTTGGCATGGGACCGCGTCTGGAATCAAAACAGCACCTCTCTCCTGACATTTCTTGATATAGATTCGCGTGAGGTGACAGAGTTGACAGACGAAGGGATGTTTGACTCCCTCAATATCGCGGAGGATGGCTCTTTCGCCGCCATCACACAGGAATTTCCCCTTCGTACGGATTATACGCGATCGGATGACGCCACCGAATACCTGATGTACACCGTCAGCCTGAACAATCCGGCTCAGCGCGATACACTGGTCTCCCGGACAACGGATTCACCCGATGCGGAGTGGGATCCTGCAGGCACCCGGTGGGCGTGGTCGGATGAGGGCAAAGTGTTTATCCGTCATATTGCGGATACCGCGGGAATTGAGATCACCGCAGATCGTTACGAGTTTGTTGAGGAGGAGGATACCACAAGCCTGGAGTTCCGTTTCGACCGGTGGAGCCAGAGCGGCGAATCGGTGCTGCTGCGCTCCGATAAGGGATATCATCTTGCCGGGACCGACACGGCAGAAACCGATATGGAGCTGATCTATCGATTTCCGGAAGATGAGGATAGCGAACCCCGGCGAAACCTGATGCACTGGTCCGAAAATGAAGGTCATCTCTATTTCACCACCTCCGCACGTGACGAATGGCAGCGCGGCATGGTGCGATACAACATTGACACTCAGGAGATGGAAACCCTGCTTGTGGACGACCAACTCTATTCGGACTGGAATTTTGCGGAAGATGCCGATCTCCTGGTCTTTGAACGCGCAGAGGGTAACCATCCCACCGAGGTGTTTGCAAGTAGCTATGACCTGAGCGATCTTCGCAGGCTGACCGCCTTCAGCGACTGGCTGGATGAGTATGCGATTCCTGAAACCGAACTGATTCAGTATATGGACGTGGATGCGGACACCCTTTACGGCGTTCTCTATTACCCGGCCAATTACGAGGAGGGCGAGAAATATCCGCTGATCGCCTATATCTACGAGAATTTCTTTGACAACAACTTTAACGCACTGGCCAACGTACTCGCCAACCGCGGGTATTTTGTGCTTCGTCCCTCCGTGGACCTGGAACAGGGCTATCCCGGCGAGGGCTGGGTGAAGGGCGTAACCACCGCTATTAACAAGCTGATGGAGAGAGGTTTGGTGGATGGCACAAAACTGGGCGTGGAAGGGATCAGTTATGGCGGGTACGGCGCCAACTTGCTCATCACCCAAACGGATCGCTTCGCAGCGGCCATCAACAATTCAGGCAAGGTTAACATGATCAGTTTCCTGGGCGACAGCCCCAAAATCGGCACCCGGAACTATTCAGCCGCTGAAGTGGGGCAGGACCGGATTGGTCAAACCTTCTGGGAGGCGCCGGATAAATATGTAGCCCACAGCGCTGTCTTTTTTGCCGACCGCATCACCACCCCGCTTCTGATTCTGAGCGGTGAGGGCGACTGGAACGTACCCGCAGACAATCAGCGGGAGATGTACTACGCGTTACGCCGCCTGGACAAGCCGGTAAAATGGATAAACTACATGAACGCCGGACACGGCGCCGGCCTGGCAGGCACCGAAGAGGATTTTTACCACCAATGGGAAACGGTGTTTGAGTGGTATGAGGAACATTTTGAAACAGATGAACAGACGAACTGACAAATGGTAAACTGATGAAGTGCTGGAGTGAGATGGCAGAAATGAAAAGTAAAAAGCAGTCCGTAAATTTCAATCTATCTACAGCATCTACTTCCTCGGTTTGTCGGATTCCTTGACTCTTTGAGGCGGTGCGGGAAGAGCCTGAATCTATCACATATCCCTGTGCGTGGTTCTTGGGCAGGCCTTGGCAAAACGTACGGGTATGCGTGGTCAGGGGATCCCTCCGCTTCACCGTCCCGAAAGACTCGGAACGGTTCCGGTCGGGATGACAAGTACGCTGTGGGTACTTGTGCGGCGCATCCGGATCCCAAATTGAACCATTTCTTTCCCGCGCCGCAGTAACGTATCTCCAGCCCCTACCGGACACACCCCTGGTATTGCCTGCGGCAACACCTTCCCCTCTCAAGAGGGGACCTTTTCACCGCCCCTCACGTCTCACGTTTGACGTCTGACGTTTGGTATCTCACCTTTTCCCTACCACTTTATCGGTTATGCGGTTGGTAAGTTTCTCCCGGTTTCTTTTTCTCAATACAAGAAACCGAACATCCAAAGCGGTATACGGTTCAGATAAGGGTGTTCCAGATCGTCGAGGGCGAGCCAGGCATTGTTCTTATTTCTGATCTGCGAGTTATCTTTTGAAGGGCCGCCGATTTCGAATATCCTATCTCCGTCAATAATGAAATCTCCGGTTTTAGCCAGTTCAACTACATGCCCTGCATTGCGCAGCTGGTTTACAAAAAACGTTTCGCGTAATGTACCGCGCCCGGGATTTGGCTTCAGCGCATGACTCAGATTGGTATTCTCAAGATAAATTTTGTCCGGCTTGCGGAGAGCCGCTGCGCCGCGCGTAGAACGACTCAAAAGGTTCAGCAGCCTTGCACGGTCCAAATTCCACAGGTAGGTTTTTACCGTATCCCTCCCCAATTCAAGCCGGCCTGCAATTTTTGAAATATTAGGCTCAAACGGAACCGATTCAGCAATTACTCCCAGCAATTTTTTCATCTTGATCGTATTCGACGCCGAATACTCCTCAACAATCTGCAGGTCGACCTCCATTACTGTGTTGATCACCTGGTGGAGTAATTGTTGAAAAGACTCATCACTTTTCGTCACCGAAAATGGGAAATAACCGTTTTTCAGATACTCATTAAAAAGCGGAATGGGCTTTAGAACTGAAACTACGGGTTCACTTACCTGTTTGGGGTCTTTCAGCATCTCATCCAATGTGAAGACCGGCAATTTGTGCTGATATTTCAATTCCAGAAATTCTCTGAAAGAGAGACCCGGAAGTTCTTTGGTTAGGGCACGCCGGCTAAGGTCTGCCTCCCCTTTTAAAATGTCGAGCACCGATGAGGCGGTGAAAATGACCTGAAGTTCCGGAAATCCGTCATAGATATTTTTTAGCTCACGCGACCAATTCGGATATCTGTGTATTTCATCTATCAATAACAGCGTTCCACCGTATTTTCTGAACTGACCGGAGAGATCGAATAACGTGTGATCATAAAACCAAGGGTGGTCGGCAGTTACATATAGAGAATGTTCTCTGTCGGGTGCCGAATATTTGAGATATTGGAGCAGCATCGTCGTTTTACCCGTCCCCCGCAAACCTGTGATCCCCAAAAACCTCTCATTCCAGTTCAGCTTATCATAAAGGCTCCGGAAAAACGTATCGGAAACCTGATTCAGCACATCTTCCTGATATTCGTATAAAGAATCCATATTTTTGACTTGAATTGAAGTCAAAAATAATATCAAATTGACTTGTAAACAAGTCAATTAATAAATGCCCGAATCAAAGCCAGATCATTTGTTCATTTCAGCCGTTTCACTTTTTCTGCTTTTCCGTTGCTCTGTTCATCATTTTCTTTCGGTTTCTTCTCCCTGGCGGCGCGGGAAGAGCCTGAATCTATCCCATATCCCTGTGCGTGGTTCTTGGGCAGGCCTTGGCAAAACGTACGGGCATGCGTGGTCAGGGGATCCCTCCGCTTCACCGTCCCGAAAGGCTCGGAACGGTTCCGGTCGGGATGACAAGTACGCTGTGGGTACTTGTGCGGCGCATCCGGATCCTAATTGAACCATTGCTTTCCCGCGCCTCAGTAACGTATCTCCGCCCCTACCGGACACACCCCTGGTATTGCCTGCGGCAACACCTTCCCCTCTCAAGAGGGGACTTTTTCACCGACCCTCACATCTCACGTCTGACGTTGACGTTTGGTATCTCACCTTTTCCCTACCACTTTATCGGTTCATCGGTTGGACGTTCCTCTGTTCTTCTGTTTCCTTAATTTTTAATGGCGGCGCGGAACAAGCTCCTTGTTTACTCCAAAATCCAATGCGCCGCCAGATTCAATACCCGGAACCTGTCATGTCGACTGAGTGATCCGTCAGAAGACGGAGAACGAACGGAGACATCCCCATGCACGGTTCTGGGGCAGGCTTGGCAAAACGTACGGGCATGCATAGTCAGGGGATCCCTCCGCTTCACCGTCCCGAAAGGCTCGGGACGGTTCCGGTCGGGATGACAACTGCATGGCATGCCGTTGTGCGGCGCATCCGGATCCTGATTGAACCATTGCTTTCCCGCGCCGCAGTAACGTATCTCCAGCCCCTACCGGACACACCCCTGCTATTGCCTGCGGCAACACCTTCCCCTCTCAAGAGGGGACTTCACCCCGTCTGACGTTTCCCATCTCACTTTCTCGGTTGGACATTTATCGGTTCTTCTGTTCTTCCGTTTCCCTAAAGTTCCACCCGGTTGCTGATGTAGTTATCATAGTACTTCATCTGGACGATCTCGCCGTCGTCATTGCGGATAAAACGCATGCTCTCGCCATCCTCGCCATTGTCGCGGATGCGTACAAAATGGTCTTTATCCACTCTGCGGTAGGTGTTGAACCCACCCGGATTGTCGGCCGGAAGCCCCATCCTAACCAACTTGTCGCCCCAGGTTCCCACATAACTGGTGGATCGCATCACCTGCCCCTGGTAGTATCCGGCGTATTCAGCCAGCTCTTCCGCCATCTCTTCCTCAGCAGGCTCAATGCTTTTCGCTTTGGAGAGGATGCTGTGAATGCCCCGTGCGTACTTGGATGGATTTGGATTGCTGCTGTTGATCATCACCGAGTAGGCCATCTTGGTTTCCGGATTCATCATCAGTGTGGTTTTGTATCCCGGGCAGTGTCCGCCATGGCCTACCCATTTTTGATCGTCCGGACCTTTGTAGACTGAAAAACCCAGTCCCCAGCTGGTGCCGAAATCGCTGTCCATCCAGTGGATGTTGTGCATGTTTTTGATGGTTGCCGGATGCAGGATCTCCTCTTCTTCTGCGTCATAGAGACGGAATTGCCAGGCCGCAAAGTCGGCCAGGTCTTCCACCGTGGAGCTGAATCCGGCAGCGGGGGTTACCCCGTTGGGCTCAAACATCGGCAGCCTTTCCTGTACTCCTTCCATGGTTTCACTGGAGTGCCCGACAGCCAGCTGATCGCCCCAAAGGTCTTCGGGCATGTCGGGGCGCGTATCCTCCATATCCAGGGGATTCAGAATAAGGGTGTTCACATAGTCCTCAAAGCTCTGGCCACTCACTTCCTCAACCACATATCCCAGCAGCGCCATGGCAAGATTGCTATACTGGAAATAGGTGGATGACGGGTAGAGGGTTTGCTGCTCTTCCAGCCTCTCCAGAATCTCCTCCTTGGTGGGGAACTCCAGATCCGGATCGGTCCAGTGCGACCATGCATTTTCTCTGGGGAGTCCGGATGAGTGTGTCAGAAGTTTGCGAATGGTGATCGGTCCGCTGAGCTCATACTGCTGTGGAAGATCATATTCCGGCAGCAGGTCCTGTATCTCATCATCCAGGCGAAGCTCGCCGTCCTCATACAGGTTCATAATGGCGATTGAGGTAAACAGCTTGGAGATGGAGCAGATGCTGCAGATGGTGTTTGGCGACATCTCCAGCCCTGTATCCGGGTTGGCCATACCATAGGCGCCTTTCCAGATCACCTCCTGATCCTGCAGCGCGATCGCGCTCACACCGGGCAGTTCGTCATATTTTTGCATGGCATCCAGCCACACGTTTACCAGTATTACTGCCTCTGTATAGTCTGTTTTGGTTTCCTCTTCTTCCGAATCCTGTCCAAAAGAGAGTCCGCTCATACCGAGCATGCAGACAAGTAAAAGTCCCAAAATCCTGTATATCATCCGTCAATCCCCAATTAAAATTTGATGCATTTCTGTTCAAGAGATTAATTGACGGAAAACCGATCATTTTTGCAAGGATTTTAGTTTCGAGGAGTTGTTTATTGTCTGTTGTTGGTGGTTGGTGGTGAATTGCGGGTTGTCGGGGCCTGCGTTCGCAGGCTTCCTGCCAATTTATTTACGGCGCGGGAATGGATATGCTCTGCCCGTTAACCTCATGCTCCACTTCTCCCCGTCTCACTTCTCACTTCAGCCTTCCGCCTGCTCCTCGTAGCGTTCTTGAACTATGAAGCATTCACGAAGTAACTGGCGTAGTGGAGCCTTCCGCCCTTAAACCGCTCCCTGAACGGAAGCCTTCACTTTTGAAAAGGAGATTGGTTTGCTGAAGCAATGTGTAAAGCCAGATGGCTCCCTTTGCAGGCTGCCGGTCCGGGATGAAGACAATCGGCGGCGGCTTCTGCGCTCACGGCTTCCGGGAGTAAGGCCGATGATGACCGGATTGTAGATTTTTCGGATCTGTTGTGCAATTGAAAAACCGTCGGGGGTGTATTTGAGCGGATTATCGAGCCAGATAATATCGGGGCGCACCTCAGCGATCTTACTGAGCACTTCCTGTCCAAAGGAAGCGGCGCCAACCAGATCCTGTCCAAGCTGATAAATCAACATCTCAAGCAGCAGCGCCTGGTCGTGCATGACCGACTGCGACGATTCGTCTCTGATTATAAATGCGGTTTGGCGTCTCACGTGTCTAGTTTCTCGTCTTTTTTCTACAGATTGCTGTATGTAATCAAATAAGCGTACATGACTGAGTTTTAAACTAATGAGCATACTCCGAATGACCGGAACGGTTCCCGGCGTTCAGGCCGGCAGATGTCGTTCCATCATCCACATGTACTACAAATAAAGAGAGATAAAGCCGCCAATCGTTGCAAAATATTTGTGCTTCAGCTTCATTTTAGGTGATTTAACGGATCGTCGCAGAAAACACCGATACCGCGTTTTACCCGTGCATGGTGCGGGTATGAGGCATTTGGAGGGGAATGGCTGTTAGAGTCAGTTCCGGATAAAAGATTCTTGAGAAGTGTGCCTTTTTCCCCGCAGTGATCCCTATTGAAAGGGTGATGAAGTAAGGCTTATGAGCTTATTTCTAAATGTTAATTCCGTGACAAGATCTGAATTAACGCCCGAACTCTCCTTGCAAAAAAGGAAGATCACTTTTCCAGTTTATCTCTGCAAACGCACGTTACTTGAGAAACTGTTTTTCGAACTTGTGGATATTTTCGTCGGTCCCCGCTATGATAATTTCATCATCCTTGTTAAACGTAAAACTCTCGGGAGGAATGTCTGTTATCTTCTCTCCTTCACGAATTACGGCCAGAATCGTGCAGCCGGTTTCAGACCGCACATCATTCTGTGCAAGGCTGGCCCCTGCAAGATTTCCCGCCGGGAGCTGTACCAGATCGATCTGTTTTTCCGCAGCCAGAGAGGTTTCGTCATCAAAAATACAGGATGCCAACATTCGTCCGCTCACCGTCGCAAGCGACTGTACATAGTCGGCCCCGGCCTGATAAAGTTTCTTTACATCGTCCGTTTCATTCGCCCGCACGATGATTCTTGCACTGTCATTCATTTTCCTGGCAAGAAGCGTTGCGAATAACGCCGTGGTATCATCCTGGATGGTAATAATGACTGCGGAAGCATCATTGATCCCACCGCGCTCCAGGGTATCTGACATCCGGATATCTCCCACCACATCCACTCCCTCTTTTTCTGCAATATCGATAATCGTGACCTCAATGCTTTTGCTGTCGAGCAGGTCTGCGGCAGCTTTTCCTGAGATGCCGTATCCAAGCACCAGCACATTGCTGCGGCGAAAATGACGGATTTTAGACTCAGCCTTGCGGGTAAGCTGCTCCAGCTCTTCCCTGTCGCCCGCTACAAGCAGCCGGGTTTTGGACGTCAGTGTAAGTTCGGGCGGCACCGGGGTGATAAACTCCCCGTTTACCCATGAACCGATCACATTGATTCTGAACTGATTCAGAAGATTGGCCTCGGTTACCGTCAGGTTACAAAGTTCACTGCCCTCTTCAATATCCATTTCAACCAGCTCGATATTGCTGTCGATTTCAACGCTGTTTTTGATGGATATGGCCGGAATCTGAAGGGCAAGGCTTTTCCCAATCAGCTGCCGTGGAGAAATGGTGATATCCGCACCCGCAAGCTGAAAATACTCCTCCATGGTTTCATCGCGCAATATGGCAATCTTCTTGGTCTTTTCTTTATTCAGGGTATTTTTCGCTGAAAAAAGTATGCTGATGCTCCTATCGGCCGCTGAGTGGACAACCAGTGCGAGTGATTTTTTGAGGCATGCACGATTCAGCACATCACCCTGCTCGGGATCACCTGCCATCACATTCAAACCTGATGCAATCAGCTCCAGCGCTTTCTGTTCATCCTCCTCAATAATGACATAGTCTTGCTCACGCGAATTGAGTTCCCGGAGCAGCGCATCCACCAGGGGCGAATATTCGCAAATAATCACATGACCGTTTTTTGTGACCTTGCGCGGCGCCGACTTGCTTACCACATCTTTCAGGTAAGGCAGAATAAATACGGGAAATGCGATAAAAACGAGCGCAACACCCGTGAAATTCATCCAGATCACGAAGTAGTTCAGAAAATCGTGCTCCCAGGGGGAAAATCCACCATAGCCGCTGGTTGTCAGCGACTCCACCACAACCTGCAAAGACTGTGCAAAGGTGACTGTCTGCCCTTCCAGGTAGAACATTGACCAAAGAAAAATCTCCGCATAGCTTACCACAATGGCCGCGACCACGACCAGTGATAACAGGATTTTGCGAATCAGGTTTTCTCCCATTTTATCTTCTTTTTGTCACCTTAATGCAGATTCAGCCCTGTTTACAACTTACCAAAGCCGGAAAACAGTTTCACTCCAGTTCAGGAACTCTTTGCTCAAATCGGGCTTATGCAAGAATATTTTCGTCACCGGAATCTGCTACAAATACGCAGGCCGAACGGGTTTGCTCTACATAGGAGCGCAACGTTTCCATATCCGGCTCATCCGGCAGCCCAAAGAAGTCGACATCCGCGTGGGGTGCATTCCCAAGTGCATCCTCAAACGTGCCGATCTCCACATGCGGAATTACTCCTTTTAGCCTGGCAACATCCAGAAGGTCTTCCAGGTATGCATGAGCAGCTTCCTCCTGGCCCTCCTCTACCACAACAATCACTCTCATTCTGGCTCCCCAGTTTTTCTTGAGCTTATATCCCGACAAAAGGGCAAGATCAATATTGCCCAGATCCATGCTCAGGTCCCAGTCCGGGCTCTGTTCCCTCAGCCACACATTAATGCTGTCGCTCCTGCCCAGCTGTGCCACATTGTCTTCCACATAGAGCTGAACTCCCATTTCGTTGGCCCGTGCTTCAGAAATCAAGGTCAGCAGTTCATCCTCATTCTCCTGCCCCGGCTGAAGCCGTAAGAACAGAATATTGGGTTTGAAAAATGTGCCCTGAAGGGTTTGAAGAGAGTTTAGAAGAGCCAAATGGAAGTCATCTGATTTAATAACCGACCAGCGTGTATATACGTTTTCACGGCTGAAGGCGGACGACATGTTCATCAGGCCTTCTGAAAGCTGCTCAATGCGGTCCTGCCCCGTAATGCCAATGAGCTTGACGGATCCTCTTGGATACACAAGATTTCGAATGAGGCTGAAACTTCCGCGCAGCTCCCGTGAACTCTGAACCGGAACCAAAAGGTTCGCTTTCCAGGCACGCTCATTTTTTTCGGGGAGCATTGATACATGTTTGGCTGCCCACTCCGCAATTGAAACAAAGAGCCCGCTGCGCATATCGCCATAGGGTACCTCCAGCTTCCTCTTCACCAGATAGAGATATGCACCCACCACCAGGCTGATGGCAACCAGTCCAAAACTGGGATTGATGATAAACATAGTAAAAAGGCAACCCAGAGTGCCTATCACGGGTACAAACCGGGGAATGGTAAAGGTGGGCCGAAAACTGATCATGTCGAGGCGCTGCTCGATAAACACCACCATATTAATCATGGTGTACGTAATGAGAAAAAACATGGTGATGAGCGGTGCAATGCTGTTGAGATCGCGCAGCATCAGGGTCGCCACCACAACACCTCCCGTAAAAAGAATGGCGTTGCGCGGTTCTCCGTTGCCGGCAAGTTTTGAGAAGAAAGACCCGCCGGGAAAGATGTTATGATCACCCAGTGCCTGCAAAATTCTCGGCGCTCCCACGATGGATGACAGGGCGGATGAAAAAGTAGCCCCAAGCAGGCCTCCAAGCACGGCCGAAGGCCAATAGGCGTAGTCGATCAATACGTTATAATTGCTTACCAGCTCTTCGGGAGTTGCGACACGGGAGAGCCACCAGCCCACAAGTACATAGACTACAAAGCTGATTGCAATGGCCGCAAGGGTACCAAATGGAATGCTTTTTTTCGGATTTTTAAGCTCTCCCGACATATTAACCCCTGCCATAATCCCTGTCGCAGCAGGAAAAAAGACGGCAAACACTATCCAGAAGCTAACGGTTGAGCCATCGTCTCCTCCGCCCGGAAAGTTACCGACCCATTGCGGATCTGTCGTAAATACACCGGTAAACGCGCTCACCGCAACCGAAATCAAAGCTCCGATGATCACAGCCAGAATGATATACTGTATTCTGAAGGCAAGGCCCGCACTAAGATAGGCCACAATAAAGAGGGTTACGAACACCGTAAAATCAACCATCAGTGCAGGGTGTTCGGGAAAAATATAGAGCCACCCCTCCCTGAAGCCGAAGATATACATACTGATGGCAAACGTCTGTGCCAGATAGAGCGGAATTCCCACACTGCCACCCACTTCCAGACCCAGGGATTGCGAAATAATGGAGTAGGCACCTCCAGCCCTGATCCTGATATTTGTGGTGATACATGACATGGAGAGCGCTGTAAACGTCACGATAATAAAGGCAAGACTGATGATTCCGATACCACCCAGCAAACCCGCGTTGCCAATTACCCAGCCGTGCCGAACAAACAGAATTACGCCCAGTATTGTGAGCAGTGTGGGTACAAATACTCCGGCGAAGGTGCCGTATTTTTTCCTGACAGTCGATTTTTGTTCATCAACCTGCTCCTGAAGCGTCTCCGGTTGCGGCTCGTCCATGGACTTCATCTGACCAAAGGTTAAAAAAACAAGCTATTTTATTAATCTAACCAGAGAATTCCATTCATGCACGTGAGAAATGCAGGTTTCAAGGTGCAGGGTGCAGGGTGCAGGGTGCAGGGTGCAGGGTGCAGGGTGCAGGGTGCAGGGTGCAGGGTGCAGGGTGCAGGGTGCAGGGTGCAGGGTGCAGGGTGCAGGGTGCAGGGTGCAGGGTGCAGGGTGCAGG